>JBLHMA010000141.1:0-12161 GCA_047621545.1 Cognaticolwellia sp.
AACTCAGAAGGGTTGATCCAGAGGGTCTCTGGCTGGCCTTGGAGCCGGTAGCTCCCCAAGGCATCCTGCCGCACCTCAAAGTCGCCAGCGCTAACGCTTGAGCGGATGTCAGTGAACCCTCCAGAGAGGTCGCCCAGCACGCTCAGGTTCGCGGCAGACCCAGCGTCCGTGTACACATCGCCGTGGACCAGCACATTTCGCATCCAGGTCTTGGACGTAGTCAGATCCCCCTGTACCTCGATCCGCAACACCCCCCCGGCAGTGCTCCGCAAGTCCCCGATGATGCCCAGATCCACCAGCGAGGTCGCCTCCCCGTCGATCTCTATTTGTCCAGAGATCCAGGTCTCTGCTTGGCCGGTAATGGCCACTTCGGTCCCCTGCAGGCTGAGCTCGCCCACCTCCCAGACTCCCTCTCCGAGCAGGATGCGGTGGTGGTCTTGTGCGACAGAGAGGGCCTGGAGCAGGCTGGGGTAGTCCCCTGGCACGCTCAGGTCTTCCTCACGCAACACCAGGAGCTCACCGCTGCTGCTGCCATTGCCGCAGGCGATCTCAAAGGCCAGCCGCTCCGAGGGGGCACCGACCGCTGGAATCTCCCGCGCCGGACCGACCCAACCATCCTCCCACAACATTTCGCAAGAATCGCCCTGAGGGTCCTCCAGCTTGTAGCTCGTATTATAGGCCTCTCCCCTCAAGCGAAGTGGGCGCGGCGTGAGCACCTCGACGTTGTCCGAAGGGTCCACGGGATCCTGCCCAGCCGCCACCTCGCTTCGGTCCCCTACCCCGTCTCCGTCACTGTCAGCCTGCTCAGGGTCACTCCCCAACACCCACTCGGTCATCGCGCTCAGGCCGTCCCCATCGATGTCCTGCCAAGGCCGCTCCAACTCGGGATCCCAGCGCATTCCGTGGGGCCCCCCCGTCCATCCCACGTCTCGGCGGGTTCCATCCAGGTCCACATCGAATGCCCCGCCTCCGTCCCACGCCAGAGAGTCGGGCAGGGGTACCCCACTGCTGTCTATGCCTGCGCCGTCGCTGCTGCCGTGTAGGACATCGCAGCCGCTCAACGGGTCCGTGGAGCCCTGAACCATCACGTTGGACCATTCCCCGGGCACGCAGTGCTCGCCAGTGATGTCCTGCAGGTAGACGTGGTCCGCTTTCAGCGAATCGACGCTTGTCCCATAGAACGCATCGCCGATCTGGGTCATGGTGAGATTGGAGAGCTGCACGAGCGGGATGTCGTATAGGTACAGCCCCCTGCTGGATCCGCCGGCATCGATCCACACCCCTTGCAGTACGACCCGCTCGCTGCTTCGAACATCGAGTGACTGGGAGAAGCTGCTGCGGGCCACCGCCACCGTGCCAATGCCGTCAAAGTAGGCTGAGCGCTCGCTTCCGGAGAGCTGGCTGCCCTCGACGCTCACCCACTGCAGGTTGGCGGCGTAGACCCCATATCGGCTCCCAGAAATACGAACCCGACTCAGGGCCAGGTGCTCGCCTCCGTCAACCAGCACCGCATAGCTCTCGGCGCCCACAAGCTCAAGATCCTGTAGCTCCAGGTCTTGAACCCGGAGTTCCCCCTCAAGACGGATCCGTGTCTGATCCATGCCGGCGCCCACAAGACGCAGGCCCTGCAAGCTGTCCGCAGCCGAGGCCAGCATGGTGTAGGTCCCAGCACCGACCACGATGGTGTCCCGTGGGCTGAAGACCGCCACCGCATCGTCCAGGCTCGGGAAGTCATCCGGCACCCGGATGTCCTGCCCCACGTCTCTGGCCAGCCACTCAAGCCGAACAGTGGCCGTGTTGACCCCATCGCTGACATGGACCTCGAAGCTCCAAACGCCCACCGCATCGGGCCTGAAGACCGCCAGAGCGCCAATCATGGCAACCTCAGTACCCAGCAGCGCAGAGCCCGTGGGCGCAGACTGAACCGAGAGAGTGTAGCTGAGGGTGTCGTTGGTGGGGTCGCTGCTGCCTGACGCATCTAAAACGGCGGGCTCTCCGACGACCCCAAAGTCCGGCGCGGTGATCACCGCGGTTGGGACCTGATCGCTTGAGTCCATAGGATCAAAACCCAGATCCAGCTCCTCCTGGTCCTCGACTCCATCCCCGTCACTGTCTTGGAGCAGGGGGTCCGTGCCAAAGAGGTATTCGCCGAGGTTGTCCAGGCCATCCCCGTCGTCGTCCGCGTCTCCATTGGCCAGGGTGCTGTCCAGGCCCACACTGACCTCGTATGCGTCAGGGATCGCGTCCCCGTCGAGATCGGCGTCTTGACCCAGGAGCCCGCCCAGGTGTCCCAAGTCACAGCGACTTCCATCCACATCCACACAGCCAGCCGGCCCAGCGTCCACCCCATCGCTCCCGGAGATGAGGCTCAAATCATCGGTAGTGGGGTCACCGGTGTAGTGGGTCCACCCGGTGTCAAAGCCGGCGTAGACAGCGGTCTGGGTCACGCAGCTGCCCAGGCTCCCGGTGGCGTAGAGCGCATAAGACAGGGTCACGGGAAGTGTCGCGCTGGCGCAGGTCAAGGAAAACGCGTTGCCCACCACCCCGATGAGATCCACTGGCTCTGCGGAGGAGGAGGCATACAACGTCGTGTCCACGAAGCTGAGCTGGCTGGCCACGAGGGAGGTGCTCGCGAGAAGGACCTGTCCGCCATAGACCGCGACGTTCTCCAGCTCTGCGCTGCTCAGGTACAGGTAAAAGGGGTTGAAGCCCTGAATGACCAACCGCCTGCCTTGGACCTGGCTCACCCCGTAGCTGTACAGCCCATAGCCGCTGCCAGACAGGTAGAGATTTTCCACACGGGTGTTGGCACGCAGCTCCAGCCCGATGAACGCGCCGCTCAGCTCGGTCTCCATGGGGTTGTCCCCCAGGCCGATGATGCGCACAGCACGGGTGACCTGGGCGCCACCGCTGTGTACGCCCGGCATCAAGGCGATGTAGTCCCCGGATTCGGCGTCCGCGAGTGCGTCGCTGAGAGCGAGATAATCCCCCAAACCCTCCGGATCCACCGTGAGTCTGGCAGCCGTTGCAGGCGCACTAAGAAGGGAAATCAGGATCATGGACATCAACTACATCCTGCCTTGATCCGTTCTGGTCTGCAGGGTTGGCAAGCGCCACCCGCGGAGACAGCTCATGAACCACGTACTAGTGGTGGACGACGATCCCTTCATCCTCCGGTCGACCCAGAGCGTTCTGGCTTACCGAGGCATACAGGTCACAGTCGCGTCCAGCGGCGCGATGGCCATTCGTCTACTGGAGACCACGTCCTTCGACGCGGCCCTGGTGGACTATGAAATGCCGGGCATCGATGGGCTCAAAGTACTCAGCCGAATTCGTGAACTTCAGCCGGGATGTGTTCGCGCATTAATGACGGGACGCCGAGACTTTCCGATGATTCGCGATGCGGTCAACCGGGGCGAAGTGCTCCGTGTTGTCTCCAAGCCCTTCGATCCGAACAGTCTGATCAACACCCTTGAGCAGGCCTGGGCTTCGGTCAACCGCATGGCCGACGTCCGCATGGCCCAGCAGCGCGCCGTAGACGACAGCGAAAAGCAAATGCTGGAGCAATGTGTGGCTCAGGGACACCTGCGCCTGGCCATACAGCCCATCGTTAAGCCTGGATTGGACGCAGAGATTTTCGGCTACGAGGCCCTGCTGCGCTCGACCCACCCGGTGCTGGACGGCCCAATGAGCATCCTACGGGTGGCGGAGCGCCACAACATGATCGAGATGCTGGGCATCGAGGTCAACCGCTTGGCTGGCGAGATTCTGGACCATCTCAAGCCGCAGCACGTGCTCTTCGTCAACCTGCACCCCGACCAACTGGCCAACCCCATCACCTTGCTCCAGAGCCTACAGCCCCTGCTGAACCGCGGTAACCGAGTTGCCCTAGAGATCACCGAGCGGAGCCGCCTGACCAACATTCCCGGCTGGGAGAGCACTGTGGAGAGCCTGGAGAAGCAGGGCTTCGCCATCGCCGTAGATGACCTGGGCTCTGGATACAACTCCCTCTCGGTGCTGGCCGACCTGCAGCCCAAGTACGTCAAGATCGACATGTCCATCGTGCGAGGCATTGACGCCATCCCCCGCAAGCAGCGCCTAGTGGACCTGCTGTGCAAGTTCGGCGAGGCCACCGACTCAGTGGTTCTGGGGGAGGGCGTAGAAACCCAAGCGGAGGCCGAAGCCCTAAGGGCCTGCGGCATCCATCTGATGCAGGGCTACTACTTTGGTCGTCCACAGATCTTCGAGATGCCCCCAATGCGAGCCGCAGGCTGACGGCCGCTGAGCAGTCCCCGAAGCGGTCGCGCCTGATTCTCCTGTGCCTTTTCACGTGACAAGTGGGTCAAAACCGGGAAGAATGCGCGCCCCTGGAGGACACCCAAATGCTCGTTCTGCTCATGCTGGCCTGCACCGGCGACAACATCAGCGCCAACGATCTAGTGGCCGGCGACACCGGCTTCGACGCTGACGGCGACGGATTCGACGGATCTGCAGACTGCAACGACGACGATGACTCCGTCTTTCCCGGTGCCTCTGAGCTCTGCGACGGCCTGGACCAAGACTGCGATGAAAACATCGACGAGTCCGCATCCGACGCCACGGCCTACTACCCAGACGACGATCAGGACGGCTACGGCGACAAGGCCAGCGTGCGCTACTCCTGCGAAACCTTGGCCGACTTTGTAGAGGACGACCAGGACTGCAACGACGCAGACGCAGCCATAAATCCTGCCGCCCAAGAAGTCTGCGACGAGAACGACGTGGACGAGGACTGCGATGGCACCTCGGACGACTTGGACGACAGCACCGATCTGAGCTCGGCGGAGACGTTCTACGCCGACTCCGATGGCGACGGCTTCGGAGACCCAGAGACCGCCGAGGCGCGCTGCAATGGCTCCAGCGACTGGGTCTCCGACGGCACCGACTGCGACGACACCAACCCGCTGGCTACACCCGACAATGAGTGCGACGTAGGCTGGCAAGGCGTGTACAGCGGCACCGTGGAGGTCTACGCGGTCTCCTCCTTCCTCACCGATACCTGCACCGGCACCGCCGAGCTGACCATCGATGAGCGCTACACCCCCATCGTCACCGGCGTATGGGAGTGCTCCTGGACCACCCTGCCCGATCCAGCGATCGTGACCCAAGAGGGCGACCCGGTCACCGAAGACCAGTTCACCGGCACCATGGAGGTGGGCAAGCTCACCGGTGTGACCTGGGTAGGCGACACGTCCGAGCCTGACACCCTGGTGATCAGCGGCGAGGGGATCGGCGAGCTCTACGGCAGCGAAGTCGAGTATGTGGTCAGCGGTGAGCTCACTCGCTGAAAGACCGGGTGGGGGGAGACCGGGAGAGGCCGTGATCCTCAGCCTCATGTTGTGCCTTGCGTGAACAGGCAACGACCAAGAACCCAACGACGGTGACAACACCGGAGCGGACGACTCCGGCCCCAAGGACACCGGGTCAGACGACGACAGGAGACACGGGCCCAGACGACACCGGAGAGACCGGAGAGACCCCCTTGGACCGCTTCACTGGCGACATCGAGCTCTTCGACGCGCCGGGCCTGATCCGAGGCACAAAGCAGTCCGACCGGGGGCACCTGGGCATCCAGGTCCTGGGACTAGGCGACACCAACGGCGATGGCGCGAGCGACCTGCTCATCTCCGCTCCCTACCTGCTCTCCGGAAAGACCTCGGGTGTGGTCGGCGTGTGGTCGCTCTAGCAGCGCTCGAGGTGCTCAGACCGCTGGGTGCCGGCTGACTGGGTCAACCCGGGTGCTGGCGCGCAGGTCCAAGGCGTAGCAGACCATGTCCTTCCCATAGAACGAAAAGCTGCCACGGTCCTGGAAACCCCAGGACTGCAGTTGCCTATTTGCGCCCTCATTATCGGTCTCGGTGGTGACCTTGACCCAGTCGTGCCCTCGAGCCAGCAAGTCATCGAAGAGCACCTTGTTGATGTGCTTTGCACCGCCCTGGCCACGAAGCTCCGGCTCGAAAGAGCAGAACAGAGACTCCCCCTTGATCTCAGCTCCCGCGGCGCTGGCCTGATTGTAGCGCGCGGTCTGCAGCAAGCGTGGAATCAAGCGCGGTCGCCGTAGCACCGCAGGCCCAGCGGCCATGGCAAGGGGCACCTTGGCGCGGCCGTATACCGCTTCCATCATCGCCTGGGTGTCCACAGAACCAGCGATGAAACCGCCCACCTGGCCATCCTCTTTCAGGAAGACAAACCCTAGGAATCGCTCATCGCCGATCAACCCCTGGTACAGGGTTGTCAGGAAGGGCTCCCCAAGCTGAGCCCACAGGCTGTTGCCCATGGCAGCGCAGTGCAGCCGGGCGACCGGCTCCGCGTCAATGTTCATCATGGCCCGGATGCGGTCTAGGACCACCGGGTCGGGCGTAAAGGGCGTGACTGGCATGGAAGCACTCTACGCGATTCACTCGGTCTCGGCCCCCATTGCAGTCCCCTACTCGCTCTTTTTTGCCTGCTTGAGCGTGTCCAAGAAGGCGGTCTGGCTGATCGCCCGGTGCTGAGCCGCCAAAAAGTGCCCCAAGGCGTTCTCATAGGAGGTGCCGTAGCACTCGTTGAGCAGGCGCCTGGTGAGCTGTACGGCCACGTTGTGGTTGGGCCCAAGGTTGTGGATCGCCTGGTTCAGGCCCACATCCAGATCGTCCACGACGACGTCGATCATGCCGTAGCCCAAGGCCTCCTCGGCGCTGATCTCTGGGCAGGTGAGCAGCAGGCGCTTGGCGATGCCTAAGCCGACGTACTTGGCCAAGCGGAAGGTGGCCATGCCGGGCAGAAAGCCCAGCTTGACCTCGGGCGCTTGGAACATCCCAGCAGTTGTGGCCAGACGCTGATCACAGACCAGTGCAAGCTGTAGACCGCCACCAACCGCTGCTCCATCGACCAGAGCGATGGTGCTCATCGGCAGGCGCTCAATGCGGGTACAGCACTTCTCCCACTTGTTGAATCCATGGATGTCCATGGGTGCGTTGGGGTCAAAGTCGTCAAAGTCAATGCCAGCGCAGAAGGCCCCTCTGGCCCCGCGGAAAACCACCACGGTGGCCTTGGACTCATCCTCCAGGCGGTCGCAGATAGACGAGAGCTCTCGCACCATCTGCATGGAGATGCGGTTCCCGCCGGGGCGGTTCAAGGTGATGGTGGCGACACCATCGTGCTCGTTGAAGCGAAGGGTCTCGTACATAAGAAAAAAAGCTCCTACCAGCGGATCAGGGCGGTCTCGATGGTCGATCCGGGTCCCATAGTCATCAGCACGGCGTAGTCGCCGCGGCGCACCTTGCCCTCCTCCAGTAGCCGCTTGTAGCTGAACAAGAAGCTGCCGCTGGAGAGGTTGCCAAAGTCGCGAAGCACGGTGGTGGTGTGCCGCACATCGTGTTCGGTGATGCCGACGTTGTATTTGATGGCGTCGATCACCTTCTTGCCGCCGCTGTGCACTACCCAGTGGGCGATGTCACGACGCTTGAGACCGTGGATCTTGAGCAAGCGGTCCAGTGGCAGCTCAGCGTGTGCGCCGACCACATAAGGGATGTCCCGATCCAGGAAAAAGCTGAATTTTCCGTGGTGATCGTCCCAGTCGTAGCGCATCGCGCCCAAGGCCTCAGTGATGATCTGGCTGTTAAAGCCCAGCACCCTTGGGGCAAAGCGCTTGTCGTCGGCGGGGTCGGCCCGAACCAGCACGGCTGCGCTGCCATCGCCGAAGAGGGAGTTGACGATGGCGGTGCGCATTGTGCCGTCAAAGACGTAGGCGGCGCTGCAGATCTCAATGCAGAGCATCAGGGCGTTCTTGCCGGGGTTGGCCCGGGCCCATGCAGTCACGGGGTTCAGACCGTTTAGGCCGGCGTTGCAGCCCATCCCCACAATGTCCGCGCGGCTGCAGTCGGCCCTAAAACCCATGTGCTTCATCACGTGGGCGCTGAGCCCAGGAGCCATAAAGCCGGTGGTGGTGATGCAGCAGAGGTAGTCGATGTCTTTGACGTTCAAACGCAGGGGCGCCAAGCAGCGCTCAACGGCTTGAGGCCCGATATCCAACGCTCCACGAAGGTGCTTGGCCAGCAGCTCGCCCTGGGTCTCGTCCGGGGCGCCCTTCTGGTCTATTGGGGGCAGATACAAGTGCCGAGTCTGGATATGGGCGGAGCGAAAGAGCCTGCGAATGCGGGGATCCGGAATCTCAAAGCGCGCAGCGACCTGCTCCTGGGTGTACCGCTCGGGCGGGTTGGCGGTGCCAACGGAGAGCAGTCGGGGCTGGGTGTCGAGCATCGGAGCTGCCGGAGCCGGAGAGAGGGGGACTTTCAGTGTAGACCGGGTCTTAGGAAGACGCTGCGCTGCCGGAGCGTCTGGGGTCCCCGCCTGCGCTCAAGCCGCCCGCCCACTTGCCGGCCACGTGCAGGCCGCCCATGTACATCGAGTACTCGGGGAAAGAGATGAACTCCCCCCACTCGCGGGCCACCGCTTTGAGGATCTCCGGGTCCCGCTCAAAGGTCTCCAAGCGCAGCTGTCCTTCCTCCATGTGCAGACGAGGCCAACCAGAGATCGCCGAGGGCGGGGCGTGGTGATCCACCGCGTAGAGCACCCCATGCAACACGGCGCTGCGAATGCGGGAGCTGCCTCCAGCACCCATGGCGATGATCTCGTCCCCGCGCTGCACCAAGGTTGGCGTGCACATCGTGAGCAGGCGCTCCCCAGGGGGACGGGGATGGCCAGGAGGATTCACGTCGGCTTCGCCCAGAAAGTTGTTGGTGACCACTCCGGTCTCGGGGACCACCCAGCCGCTGGTCTCCCCCAGCGAACTGGTGATGGACACGGCGTTCCCAGCCTCGTCCACAACGCTGGTGTGGGTGGTGTAGCCGCTGCCCAGGTACTTGGACCCAAAGCCATGACCGAAGAGATCCACCCGGTCTTTGGGCATGGCGCGCTCGGCCGCGTCCATGGCGCGGGCCACGTCTATGATCTCTTGGGCCGAGAAAGCTGCCCGCTGGCCGCGCCCCAGAGCCTGGAGGGCGTGCAGCACCTGAAAACCACCCTGACTTGGGGCACCGGGCATGTGCACCTGCACCCCACGGTATTCGGCGGTCAGGACAGGGGTCCACAGGGCCCGGTAGGCCGCCAGATCCCGCATGCCCAGAGCCGACTCCGGTCCCAGAGTGCGCAGCATCGCCTCAGCGCCGTCTCCCGTGGCCAAGAAGGCTGGACCTTCCTCGGCCAAACGGGCCAAGGTGGGCCCCAAGGCAGGGTTGTAGAAGGTATCGCCCTCTTGGACTGGGCGTCGGCCGCCTTGGCCATCATCACGCCCAAACAGAGACTCGCTCAGCGGGGTCATCTGCAGGATCTCCCAGAGAAGACCGGCGCTGAGCTGAGTGGCGCGCGTGACCGGCACCCCTTCACTGCAGGCCCGCACCGCTTCTTGGGCGAGTTGGGGCATGGGCAGCACCCCGTAGCGCTGGTGCAGTTCCCAGAGCCCTTGCGGCATACCCGGCACGCAAGCGCTTGCTGGTCCTGCCAAAAAGCGCTGGCGTACCGGCCCAAAGTCCACATGCATGGCGCGCATGGTCCCGTGGGGCTTGCCGCAGAGTCCCGGCATGGTGCCAAAGAAGTCCAAGACCTGTGTCTGGCCCCCCATGCGCACCATCGCCAGGCCCCCGCCACCCAAGCCCGTGAGCAGGGACTCGGTAATACAGGCCATCAGGGTCGAGGCCACCACGGCATCCACGGCGTTGCCCCCCTGGGCCAGGGCCGCCATGCCAGCGGCGACGGTCTGTGCGTTGCCGCCGGCGACAGCGCCCCTCATTTCTGCTCCTTGCGGGCGTACAAAATGGCCTCGCTCAGGCGCTCTCTCTCTAAAGATTCAGCGAGCGCAGGGTTCAAGACGGACTTGGCTAGCCGCAGGGCAATGGGATCCCGCTCCGCCACCCGCTCCGCCCACTCCAGGGCCAAGGTCATCGGCTCGGCATGAACCGCGTTGACCAAGCCCCAGTCCAGGGCATTCACGGCGCTCAGGGTGGTCCCCAGGAGCACCATCTCCTTGGCGCGGCCCAGGCCGATGACCCCGGGCAAGCGACTACAGCCCCCCGCAGCCGGGATGAGCCCCAGGCCCGTCTCAGGCAGGCGAAAGATGGCCAAGGGACCTGCGACGCGTAGATCGCAGGCGAGCGTCAACTCCAAACCTCCTGCCACCGCAGCCCCATCGATCGCAGCGATGCTCACTCCAGGAAACGTGGCGAGCTGCTCAAAAACCCGCTGAGAGCGAAGGTCCAAGGCATCTTCTGCCGTGGCGCCGCCCATCGACTTTAGATCAGCGCCTGCACAGAAGACCCCCTTGCCCACCGCACCCAGGATCAGGACGGGGTCGGTACAGGCGGCGATGGCCAGGCTCAGGGAGTCGAGCATCTCGCGTGTATAGGCGTTGGCCTTTTTCGGGCGGTTCAGCAAGATGCGGGTGGCACCGCCGGTGCTCAGTGACAGGTGCTCAACGCTCAGGGACATGCAGGCTCCTCTTCGGAAGGCTAACGGCCAAAGGCCCCTGGAGGCACCATGGCCGAGCAGGACGACTGGATTCTCTACCCGCACACCCGTCTGGACAACGCCACGATGGAGGAGCGGGCCCGATCCTTTTACCAGGAGCTACAGGGCCGGCGCACGGTGCGGCGCTTCTCCTCAGACCCCGTCCCTCAGTCCGTCATCGAGGCCTGTGTGGCCGCCGGCAGCACGGCCCCATCCGGCGCGCACCGCCAGCCATGGCACTTTGTGGCGGTGCGGGAGCCGGAGACCAAGACCCAGATCCGCTTGGCCGCCGAAGCCGAAGAGCGGCGAAACTACGAGACGCGCTTCCCGGATGCCTGGAAAGCAGCTCTGGAACCCTTTGGGACAGACGCCGACAAGCCCTACTTGGAGAACGCTCCTTGGCTGATCGCGATCTTCGCCCAGAACACCGGGACCGAAGGCAAGAACTACTACGTCACCGAGTCGGTGGGCCTGGCCACGGGCATTCTCATCGCAGCTCTGCACCGCGCCGGCCTGGTGTGCGTGACCCATACCCCCTCTCCAATGAAGTTCCTCAAAGACATCTTGGAGCGCCCCAGCGGTGAGCGCGCCTACCTGCTCTTGGCGGTCGGTCACCCGGCCCCTGGCGTGAAGGTGCCGAATCTTGAGCGAAAGGCGCTTGGAGAAGTCCTCACTGTGAAGTGAGATCGGCTACCTTTCGGCCATGGCGAGCTTGGACAGCCCCCCGCAGGGCATCCCCATCGACGCGACACCACACGACTGCCCCTACCTAGACGGGGAGCAGGCCGTGCTGCCTCTGCGTTGGTATCGGCAGAACATCGAAGGCCCGGACTTTGATGCGCTGCTCGCCAAGTCCGATCGCAGAGTCGGACGCAGCCTGTATCGGCCCTCTTGTCCGAGCTGCAAAGCCTGCCAGGGCATCCGCGTACCCGTGGACCTGTTCAAGCCCTCCAAGAGCCAGCGCCGGGTCCTGCGCAAGAACCAGGACATCCGCATCATGGCGGGTCCTCCGCAGGTGGATGATGCCCACATAGAGCTCTTCAACCGGCACAAACTGATGCGGGATTTGGCCGAGACCCCGACCACCGCAAACCACTACCGCCAGTGGCTTGTGACCAGCTGCACCCAGACCCTGGAGACCCGCTACATGCTGGATGACCGACTGGTGGGCGTGGGCATCTTGGACCTGGGGGCCAGAGACGCCAGCTCGGCATACTTCTACTTTGATCCCGATCTCTCGGACCGCAGCTTGGGCACATTCTCCGCCCTTGCCGAGATCCGGTGGCTGCAGTCCCGAGGCTTCCGGTATTACTACCTGGGGCTCTACGTTAAGGAGTGCGCACAGCTCAACTACAAGGCCCGTTTTCGTCCAAACGAGCGCCTGATCGACGAGACCTGGGTCGGTTTCGAATAGCAGTGGGTGTCGTGTAATGGGAAGCGTCGTATAGCAGTGGGCTTGAAGCACAGCCCGTCTCCATGCGCTCCGCCTATTCTTCTCGGCTGGCGTCCTGCTGAGCCTCGCCCACCAAGTGGAACTCCACCCGCCGGTTGATGGCCTTGCCCTCGGAGGAGTCGTTGGCCACCAGGGGACGACTCTCGCCGTAGCCCATCCAGGTCAAGTGTCCGGCGTCCACTCCGCG
>JBLHMA010000142.1:0-12071 GCA_047621545.1 Cognaticolwellia sp.
CCACCTGCGCTGGCAAGCGGCTCGCAGCGCTCAAATAGGCCGCCTCCGCCTCGTTGTAGCGCCGCTGCTCCGTAGTGATTCGGTTGGTCGCTCCGGTCAGCTCGTACTGGAGGTTCAGGCGGGTGCCCTGGTCCATCTGGCTTCCCGCCAAAGCCTGCGCGGCTGCCACAGAGAGCTCCTGTGAAGCCTGCATGCGCTCGTCTACGGTCTCGGCCTGTTTCAGGCTCTCTTGGGCCTGGTCCAATGCTGAACTCTCTCCCCCGGCCAAGGCCACCAGCTGCGGAATCAGGGATGCTTGGCGGTCGAGCTGCACGACCAGGCTGGCCTGGGCTTGGGCGCGATCCAAGTTCACCTGTTGCAAGGAGGAGCGTCCCACCATGCCCATCGCACCGGTCAGCGCGGCCACCAGGGCCAGACCTGCTCCAGCGAAGATGCCAAAGCGCCGCAACATCGCTCTGCGGGATTGGGCCTTCTGAGCAGCCAGCCCTCTCTGAAGGGCCTCCTCGGCTTTCTCGTCCTTGGCCTCGGAGCGAAGCAGAGCCAATGCGTCTTGCACGTGCTCGGGTTCGATCCCGAGCTCGGCGGCTACCGCCTGGATCTCGGCGACAGATGCACCCTCTCCCTTGGCGGTCTCGGCGTCCTTCAGGCCCTGGGCCCGGTGGATCACATCGTCGACCAAGGAGTCGGGCACCTTGGGGTTCTTGAGCAGCTTTTCGCGGAGTTCCATGTACCCAGGCTAACGCAGCTCAACCCGCAACAGGGTCTGGGATGGGAGTGAAATCTCTAGCTCCAGGACTCCTTGCGCGTACCTGGAAGGGGGCTCCACGGACACCCAAACGCCCACTCCGGGCTCGCCCAAGGCCACGTTGCCCAGACTCTGCGACTCAAAGCGCTGCACGTTCAGCTCGGGAGGCTTCTGTAGTCCTCGTAGGCGCACGACCGCCTCCTGGTCCTCTGCGTTGTCGTTGCTGAACACCAAAACGGTGCGCTCCTCGCTGTGTACGCCGGCTGCGTGCAGTCCCAGGCCCTCCATCAGTGGCGGGCGCAAGACCTGGCCGCCCACAGGTAGATCCAATCCCTTTATGGCGCTGTATCCAGGCTTTTCTCTGCCATCTGCGGCGAGCAGGCCCCACTGTTTGGTGGCGACCCGCACGTCGTCCATCAGGTACCAGAGCACAGGCACCTCTGCCCCCCCATTCAGTAGGGACAAGGTGTTCTCCACAATGCGCACCCCGTATCCGTAGGCGTCGGTGGCGTTCAGGCCGACCGTGTCCTCGGGCTTGGGCCAGATCTGTCCATCAAAGTCCACCGTCTTGGTCGCGTACTCGCTGACGATGACCGGTCCTAGAGCGCTTGGGTCTACTGCTTGAACCGCCCCTTCAAAGTCTCGATATGCCCGCTTTAGGCACTCCGCCCCGCTATCGCAGAAGGAGCCGTCGTCCCAGGCGTGAGAGGACCAGCCGGCCAAGGAGGTGGGCTCCAGTGTGAGCAGGTAGTCCCGGTTGCTGTGGAAGTAGTCCAGGCCGGAGCCTCCGGGGCCCAGGATCCCCACGGCCTGTAGACCGACTGCGTCCAAGCCCGCGCGCACTTCGCTGCTGAGCAGGGCGTAGTTGTTCGGAGAGATGCCCGTGCTCCACTGGCCTTGGCTGTCGGGCTCGTTCATCAGCTCGATCCAAGCGGGCTGAATACCCAGAGCCACGAGGCGCTGGACCTCGTCCACGGTCCACTTGGCAAAGTCGCTCACCTGGGAGAGCATGCCCTGGGAGACCATCGGATTCGGGGCAGACCAGGGGTGTAGGATCCAGGCAATTCCTCGGCTCTCCGTGATTGCGTGGAGGGCCTGGAGCTGGACATCCGAGGCGCTCTCTGGCGCGATTCGGATCATCTGAATGTCCGTCTCGTCCAGGGCTCTTTCGAGTAGATCATTGTCGGTCCCATAGCCCCAGACCTGTGTTCCCAAGCCGCCAAAGCTCTGTTGGGTTTGGGTCACATCGAAGCTGAGCCAGGCGCGCTCCTCGGCGTGAATCCAGGCGCCATCCCACAGGACCACCTCGCCGCTTCCTACTAGAGCCAGGCCAACTTCCGTCGTCCCTTCGGGTGCCCGGACAGCCACGTCGAAGCTCCCCCAGGCTTTCGGGGCAGAGAGTGCCCAGTCCTCGGAGTGCAGCTTGTTGCCGCTGTCGTCGTGAAACTCAAGCTTCAAGGTCGCGTTGCCACGTCCACTCTCCGAGCGCGCCCATGCACCGGCCCTATAGAGCTGGTCCGGCGCGGCTGGGACGCGCTGGTAGAGCAGTGCGTAGGGGGAGCCACCGAGTGCCAAGGCCACGGCTCCGTCTTGGGCACCTGCCTCCGTGGCGTAGGAGCCATCGCCGTAGCGGCTCCAGTCCGCTTCCCCATCCTCGAAGGAGGGGTTGAGCAGCAGCTGCCCGGTCGCTGGATCGCCCGTGTCAAAGGCAGGAGTTTCCTCCCCAGTGTCCCCGGAGTCTTCCGTGTCTCCGGTCTCAACTTCCCCGGTCTCGGTGGGGCTGTCGACAGGGGAGTCCGTGACGGTGGGTGGTCCAGACTCTGGCACAGGGGGAGTGCAGCTCAGGGTGAACAAAAGGGTTGTCAGCATGGTCATGAAGCTCCGCCGGCAGCATACTTGCTACGCTGCGGCCCATGGACCCCATTCTCTACTCCTTCCGCCGATGTCCCTACGCCATGCGGGCGCGAATGGCCTTGTGGATCGCTGGCGTTCGGTGGCAGCACCGCGAGGTAGTTCTACGCGATAAACCGTTGTCTATGCTGGAGATCTCTCCGAAGGGCACCGTGCCAGTACTTTGGCTGGAGTCCAAGGAGCGCGTCATCGATGAGAGCCTGCAGATCATGCGGTGGGCGTTGGCGCAGAGAGACCCCCAAGGCTGGTTGGACCGTGAAGGAGCGGCGCTGATCGCACACTGTGACGGGCCCTTTAAAGTGGCCTTGGATCGCTACAAGTACGACACCCGTTACGGCTCGGATCGGCAGGCAGAGCGGGAGGTAGGGGCTGCTTGGTTGCGGGAACTGGATGTCGGTCTCATAAAAGATCCGTTTCTCTTGGGAGAGAAAGTCGGCCTGTGTGATGTGTCAATATTTCCGTTTGTACGCCAGTTTGCAAACGCGGACCGAGCTTGGTTCGACGCCCAAGACTGGCCGGGTTTGGCGCGCTGGCTGCAAGGGTGGCTGGACTCTCCGGCGTTTGTTGCGATCATGGTCAAACAAGCCCAATGGCAGCCGGATGACCCGGTGCTCTGGATGGGGGAGTCCGCGTGATGTGGTTGTTGATGGTGTGGGTGGCTTTGGCCGGCCAGGCGCAGGATCTGCAGAATCCGGCTGCGACGGGCAGCTTCGTCTTGGACCAGGCCGATGTGTTCATTCCGGAGCAGGAAGCAGAGATCACGCGGATTGCGCAGGGCTTATACCAGGACCTGGGTGTAGATCTGAACGTGGTGGTCGTGGCCTCGGTGGAGGAGGGGACCACCAAAGAGCTGGCAACAGAGATCTTCGATACCTGGCGGATTGGCGACCCCCAGCGGAACACAGGGCTTCTCATCCTTGTCTCCCTGGAGGAGAGGCGAATGGAGATGGAGACCGGCTACGGCCTGGAGTCCACGCTCTCAGACGGCTGGCTTGGGGCCATGCAGCAACAGGACATGGTGCCGTCTTTCAAGGAAGGGTATTACGGCGACGGTCTGCTCAAGGGCGTGGAGGAGATCGACATCCGCTTGCGGGACCAGGCCGATCTGGTCCTGGAAGGAGCGGCAGCACCGGCCTACGATCTTCACGGGGAGGGTGCCACCTCCGAGCAGTCCAGTGTACTTCCCATCGCAGGAGGGACGGGGGGCGCTGTCCTACTCGTGGGCGCAGGCCTGTTTGTGCGACGGCGACGCCGGACCTGCTTTGAGCACGACAAGCCCGTCTTGATGGAGAAGCTCTCGGAGGTGGACGACGACGAGCACCTCACAGAGGGAGAGATCTTCGAAGAAGAGATCGGCAGCGTTCAGTACGACATCTACGTCTGCCCAGACTGTGACGCGGTCAAGCGCTTCTCTCGCAGCCTTCTCTTCAGCGGATTCAGCCGTTGCAGCCAGTGCGGACACCGAACCAACTCCTCCAGCAGTGTGACCTTGGAGTCGGCCACCTACCACTCCTCGGGCCTGCGCGAGGTGACGGAGACCTGCTTGCACTGCGACTTTGAGTACAGCTACACCCAGGTGATTCCCCAAAAGGTGCGGGCCAGCTCTACAGGCGGCGGCGGCGGCGGCGGCGGCGGCGGACGCTCGGGTGGTGGACGCTCGGGCGGCGGCGGCGCGGGGAGCAGCTGGTGAACATATTCCTCTGCTTCTTGCTTCTCTTCTCGGTGGCCTTTGGCGCTCAGGTCGACGAGATCCCAAATCCTGCCGCGACAGACGCCTGGCTGGTGGATCAGGCCGGGATTCTCAGTGGAGAGGAGAGCACACGCATCTCGGTGCTCGCAGAGTCGATGTACCGTGACATGGGTGTGGACCTGGTTTTGGTGACGGTTCCAGAGGTCGAAGGTGGCGCCGTCAAAGAGCTGGCCACCGCCCTGTTCAACGAGTGGCGTCCGGGTGACCCCGAAGCCAACAACGGGGTCCTGATCCTGTTCTCTCTCGGAGATCGGCGTCTGGAGATGGAGACTGGCTACGGCTTGGAGTCTCTTCTGCCGGATGGTTGGCTGGGTACGATGCAGCAGCAGTACATGGTGCCGGCATTCAAAGAGGGGGAGTACGGGAAGGGCTTGGTTCAAGGAATTGAACAGGTAGACGCCCGCCTGCGCTTGAACCCGGTGGCTGCGCGCTTGGGGGCTCCCGCGCCGGTCTACGACCCCAACCCGCCAGATCCCTACGATCCCTACGCGTACCAAGCCACGGAGTACAACCCTTGGCTAGACAGCGAACTCATGCCTATCTACGGGGGAGCGGGCGGGGGATTGATTCTGATTGGCGGAGCGACGTTCTACATCCGTCGGCGCCGCAGAGTGTGTCGTGCCCACACTCCCGCAGTGCGCATGGAGCTGCTGCCGGAGAGCGAAGAGGATGCGCACTTGAGCGATGGTCAGACGATGGAGGAGAACCTGGGAGCTGTGAAGCACGATGTCTACATGTGCCCGGAGTGTTCGGCGGTGAAGACCTTCTCTCGCAGCCTGCTCTTCTCAGGCTACGGCCGCTGTCCGGAGTGTGCGCACCGAACGGCGTCAACAGCTCGGAGCACCCTGGTTGCTCCGAGCTACAGCCATGGCGGCAAGGTGCAGATCTCCGTGAGCTGTCAGCAGTGCGGGCACAGCAGCACGAAGATGCGCAGCACGCCAAAGAAAACGCGGCCGAGCTCCAACTCCAGCTCCAACTCCAGCTTTGGCAGCTCCAGCCGGTCTTCAGGCGGTCGGTCTTCGAGCAGTAGTTCTTCAGGCGGTCGGTCTTCGTCGAGAAGCAGCTCGTCTCGTCGCGGTGGTGGCGGCCGCTCGGGTGGTGGTGGCGCGGGTAGTAGCTGGTAAAAATTTAGATAATCCCGTGGGGGGAACTATGCTTTTGTTCGTATCGACGGCCTGGGGCACCCAGGTCGAATCTCTCAGAAATCCACTGCTGGATGGACGCTATGTCTCAGACGATGCACAGGTCATCTCAGCCTTCGAGATGGAGCAGCTGCACTTCACGGCCCAGGAGCTAGACACAGACCTGGGCGTGCGGCTTGTCCTGGTCACGGTGGCCCGGGTCGAGGAGGGGAGTTCTCTGGATCTGGGGTTGGCGCTGGCTGAGCGCTGGGGGCTCAATGACACCCCGGAGGAGAATGACCTGCTCTTGCTCCTGGTCAGCTCCAGAGCGCAGACGGTGACGGTGAGCGGTCGAGGCCTCCAGCCCATCTTGACTCCCGAGTGGGAGCATCAGATCGCCGTTGACTACGTGGAACCTGAGCTCTTCCGAGGTCAGTTTGGCTCAGCCATGGTGCGGTGGCTCTACAAGCTAGATCTGCGGCTACGAGAGCAGACATACGCGGCCCGTCATGGAGCGACCGCTTGGAAGTTCTCTCTTGAGCACGCGCCGGAGGTGGTGGAGCAGCCCTGGTGGTTCCTGCGCGCCGTCGGAGTTTTGGGCTTCTCGGCGGGTTTAGGCGCCCTGGCCTACACGCTGGTTCAACGCAGGTTCTGCTTCAACCACAGCTTTCCCCTTCGTATGCGTCTGGTCGACGAAGCTGTCGACCAGGACGACATGAGTGAGCTTCAAGCCTTGCAAGACAGCGTTCAGCCAGAGCGCCACCAGGTGTTGCGGTGCCCGATCTGCGGCGACAAGCGGGTGATCTCCAGAGAGCTGGGTCGCTGACCCTTCTATGCCTTGAGGTTGCAAAGTCTGGTCGCTGGAGAGTAGCTCCGCGCTAGGGCAGGTTGGGCCCCGCTGGATTTTCGAGTTCAGCGGTGCCTTTCTGCGTTCCGGGCTCATCAAAGCGATTGACCGGCTTTTCACTGGATGTCTGAAAATGCATAGAGGTAGTGTAGAGGCCAGCCCCTGGAGTTCCCATGCGTTTGCGTGCTGTGTTGCTTGCCACTGTGCCGCTGCTTGCCCTGAGCGCCTGCGTCTTGCCCGGGGATGATGGACCATCTGGTGCTGAGGAAAGGCCTGACCTTTCCAACGGCGGTGATGACGGTGGTGGTGATGACGGTGGTGGTGACGACGAGCCGGTTGATAGCGACGGCGACGGGCTGACCGACGACGAAGAAGCAAGCTTGGGGACTGACCCCAACAGCCCCGACACCGATGGCGACGGATTTGACGACTTGGAGGAGATAGATGCTGGGACCGACCCCGCCGTCTGTTGGGATGTGCCGGAGGGTTGGCCTCAATGCAGTGCGCTCTCAGAGGGCGTCAAGGCAGAGGGGTGGGGAATGGGCGAGATTGTGCCGAGCTTTCCCATGACGGACCAGTACGGTGAACAGATCGAGTCCTGGGACTTCTACGGCATGCCGATGTTGGTGGACCTGAGCGCTGGCTGGTGCGGTTCCTGTCGGTCTGCGGCTCCTGGCATGGAGGACATCTACCAAGACGTCAAGGGCCAAGGCGGCATGGTGATCACTGGCGTGGTCCAAGACAACAATGGGAACAACCCGCCCTACTCTTTCGCAACGCAGTGGGCAGACGACTACGGGCTGACGCTGCCCGTCACTGTAGATGCTTCGGGTAAAAATGGAGGAACCCACTACTACGCGGCCTACCTGGAACTGAATTACTCTGGCGTATTCAACGGCTACATCCCCTTCTTTTTCGTCGTCGATCGCGAGCATCGTCTGATCTGGGCCGGCAACGATGAGGCGACGGGGGCTGCACAGCTCAAGGCTGCGTTGTAAATGGGCTGTATGCGACCACTTGCCTTGACTCCAGCCCTCCCCATGCTCCTCGTCGCCTGCGGCCCGGAGATCATCGACACCGACAGGGACGGCATCGAGAACCACATCGAAGTGGAGATGGGCACCGACCCCTTCGTCGCCGACACAGACGGCGATGGCTACGACGATGGCGTGGAGTGGGATGGCGGAACGGATCCCCTGGTCTGCTGGGATTTGCCCGCAGGCTGGCCTGACTGCCGCTTGATCGGGGACACCGTCTCCGGTACGAACTGGGAAGTGGACTCGGTGGTGCCCGACGTGGTCTTGCGCGACCAGTTCGGCGATGAGCTGCCTCTGCGCCGCTACTACGGCATGGTCGTGGTCTTGGATGTCAGCGCCGCTTGGTGCGGGCCCTGTGCCGAGGCTTCTCCCAAGCTTCAGGCCATGCATGTCGCACGTGAAGACCAGGGCTTCGCGGTGATCCAAGTCATGGTCGAGTCCGAGCTTGGGGTCAACGCCGACACCCAGACCTGCTCAGACTGGGCCGAGTGGTACGACTTGAGCTTCCCGGTGACCTCGAACGACACCTACACCTACCAGGATGACCAGATCAACGAGGTCTATGCGCGCCTGAATATCTCAGGTCACGAGGTGGCTTTGCCCTACTACGTGGTCTTGGATCGGGAGCACAAGCTGGTGTTTGCGACGAACCTGGAGGGCGAGTTGGCCGCAGTCGTGGACGGCCTACTGTAGAGGCACTTCCACTTCGAGCCCGCCCCGCTTCACCACGAGCGTCATGCCCGGCCCGGAGTAGTTGTCCAAGGCCCAGTTCGTCGCCTCGCTGGCAAAGTTCGGAGCCACTTCCAGCACATCCACGCCGAGCACGATGATTCCAGCGATCTCATCGCCTGTGATCAGTCCCGCGCTCTCAGCCAGGCTGCCCGCCGTGACACTGGAGACTTGCAGCTTGCCCTGGCTCGAGGTCACCACCGCAAATCCTTGCTCGTCCAAGAGCTTGGCCTGGCCGGTCTCGAGGGTGACGTCTTGGGAAGCGACCCCATTGACTACCTGAACCTGGACCCGCTCAAGTGGACGCTGGGCCAGGAACACCGCGTAGCTTCCGTCTTCCAAGCCGGTGATCTCAAAGACGCCGTCTTGGCCGCTCAGGGCCCCAGCACCCACCGGGTTCACCGTCTCGCGTTCGGCGAAGCTGGTCAGCACCGGCTGGTTGTTCTCTGGCTCCCCGGTCACACCGCTGCGCACCACGCCGGTGATCACGCCCCCGCCGCCCAGGTCGATGTCCCCCAGATCGACGATGCTGTCCGCCACTGCCACGTCCGGCTGGGGGTTGCGCAGCTCGCCGGTGGCCAGCTCCACGATGTAGGTGCCGGGCTCCAGCTTGTCGGCGCTGAACACCCCGTCCTTGTCGCAGCGCCCCTGACGGGCGACCACTCCGCCACCACTCAGATCGGTCCCCAGCGCGTCCCACTCGGGCACACGAAGCACCGTCCACCGGCAGCGGCTGGGCTGTCCGCTCATCAAGACCCGCCCGGTCACGCCCCCGTTGGCGTCCCGAAAGTCGAGCAGAGCGAGCTTCTCGTCAGCGGGGACCAAGACGCTCTTGCCGCCTGCCCGCACCGCCACCTCGCCACTGGGGCACGCGCACGTGGTCGGATTGCCCGAGCAGAGCTCGCCTGCAGGTAGGCGTGGCAGGGTGCAGAAGACTGGGGTGACGGTCTTGCAGGAGTCGTCGGGCAGGCCGACACACTTTACCTCCACCCGGCGAAAGGGCTGGAGCTCAAAATCCAGCTCAAAGCTGTCTTGGTCGGGATCCAGACGCAGGGTGTGGCTCTCTTCCAGCAGGCCTGGGTCCTGGGCCTCAGCGGTGACCCGGTGGCTGTCGCTGCGCGGCAAGAAGAGGCTGTATGCGCCCTCTTCGTCGACTTCGACTTTGGCGCCAAGCTTGAAGACCCGGACGGTTCCTGCAGTGACCGCATCGCCGCTTGTGGTGCGCACATGGCCGAAGACCTCTACGCCGCGCTCCAAGACCACAGTGACCTCGTGCACGGCATCGGTGTCGACCTGTGCTGTTCCATGACTCCAGCCGGGGATGGACACCAATATGCGGCCTTGGCCGCAGGCGGTCTCAAGGGTGCTCCAACCGCTCTCATCCAAGTCCACGTTGCGCAGGTTGCTCGACTGCAAGAAGCCTTCGGTCTTGATGCTGGCGTCGGCTTCTCCGGGGAAGAGCGCCAGGCCGTCGGGGTCCTCTACCCGCAGGTCGATGGGGCAGCGGGCTGGGGTCACAAAGTCCAGGTCATCTACGGGAGCGTCGACCGGATGGGCAGTGGGCGTGCTGGAACGGCTGGCCAGGTTCACGCTGTCGCCGACTTGAACGCCCAGGCTGTAGTGCCCGTCTGGATCGCTCCGGGTCTGGGAGACGCGGCCTTGCCCGGGTCGCCATGCGCGCACCAAGATCTCGTCCGCCGGGCTGCCGTCGGGGAAGCGCACCGTCCCTGAGACTTGAACGGCATCGGCCGGAGGGGCTGACAGTCGCACCGAAGGGGTAGGGGGCGCGTTTACCAGCGTAGGGTCTGCAGTCTCGGGCTTTAGACTGCCCAAAAACAGAACCAACACCAGGCCGCCGATAAACAAGACCGCCGCCAGGATCCCAAGGGATAGACGGCGAAGCGGCTTGGTCTGGCCCGTAGTACTCACCGGGTCTGGTAGGGGACCTTGCGAGAGTAGAGCGGCTGCGCTTGTCCGCCGGAAGCTGTTGCTCTGCCCACCTTGATCTCCAGCTCGCCGCTTTGGCTTGGGACCGGCACCTGAACCTTTACAAAGACGAAGCTGGGACCGTCGGTGGACAGCGTCTCGCGACGGACTTCGCTGCGAGAGGCCCCAACCTTCATGCCGTCGGCGTAGATCTCGGTGACTACCCAGAACGCTCGGCCCTCAAAGTCACCCGGGTCGTGGGCGACCAGGATGGGCAGCTCCACCAAAACCACGCCGGTCCCAGGGGAGGCGACGGTTGGCGCATAGGCGTTGGTCAGCTTGTCGGCGCCGATGATGTCCGGCAGGGCGCCGTTGGACATGGGCGGCGCCGCTGTGGCCTTGGCGGGTCTGGTGCCCACCTGAAAGTCGGCGAACTCGTCGTCCTCTTCCATGTCAAAGTCGTCGCCAGTGATCTTCTCTTCCGCCTTCTCTTTTGCCGCCTGCTCGCCTTCCTTGATGAAGTCGAACTCGTCGTCTTCCCCCTCTTCTTCGGCGGCGGCCAGGGCGGGCTGCTCGTGAAGGGGTGCATGGGCGGGGGGCATGGCCTGACTCGAAGCCAGGTCCGTCAGTGCGAAGCTGAGAGCGAGGATCATGATCATGGGTCTTCCGGGCAGTCGACTTCCCATAACGAGCCTCTGGGCAGCTGGTTAATCCCTTGACCGTGCAGAATCCCTATGTCCGCGCGTGGCGTAAGCGCCGCCGCAACCAGCGCCGCGAAGGTGGATGGCTTTTGGCCCTCCAAGGGTGGCTGCCTGTGTTGGCTCTCGGGGCCGCTGGCCCAGTGATTCGGCCGGTGTTTATGGCCTGGCTGGAGGACGAGAGCGCAGTGCCTATGGGGGTCGCAGGCCTGTCCCTTCGCTTGGGAATGTTGCTGGCTGGGGCCATGTCGATCGGTACCTACAGCGCCTTGGTCCGGGGGCCGGAGCGCGCAATCCTGGACCCCTTTCCAGCCCACCCGCGGTCTCTGATCCGCTACTTGGCCATGCGCACCGCATGGGAGCGCGCCAGCCTACCCGTGGGCGCCGCCGCCTTGCTGTTGCCCATCTTGTTGGCCGGACACCCATTGGCTTGGCTCCTGGCCTCTCTGGTCGCTACCGGCGGGTGGTTTGTTGGGTTGATGGCCGGTTTTACGGTGCATCTCGGTAGCGTCTGGGCCGCAGAGTCTCCTGCGCTCGCCGGGATCCTGAATCTCATTCGAGGTCAAAACCCCCAGCTCCAGGCCGCTTTGATCTACGGCCCGGGTGTGGCCCTGGGTGTGGGCACGGCCGCTGTCTTCGGGGCCTCGGAGGGGGCACGGCTGGTGCTGATGGGCCAGCCTCTTGGGGCCCTACTCTTGGGAATCCCGTTGGTGGTGGGCTTCTTGGCCTTCCTTCCTGCGGGTGGCTTGGCCGAGCGCTACCACTTCCGGACGACCCTGGTCCTCGCGGAGATCGACGCTGCCTATGCCGTGGAGGACCGCGATCCGGAAGAGGCCCGCCGCGTCTATCTGGAGTGGTTGGTCCGCCTCCTACCCAAGAGCCTGCACCTGGAGTTCCTCAAGGAGCTGCGCCACGGCTGGCGGGGCCTGCGGGCTTGGCTCACTGGAGCTTGGGGACTGGGACTGATCGGCTTGGTCTCGGCTTGGTCCTCGGATCCCGCTTCCTGGGGGCGATCCTTGGCGATTTCTCTGGCCGCATTGGTGGCCATCGCCTGCGTTGGCCTGCGCTTGGCCACCACCGATCCCCTCTGGCTGGATCAGACCCTGCCCCAGGTCCGGCGCCTGCGCCTGAGCGCGCGGGCCTTGGCGATCTTCTCTTGGCTGCAGGCTGTGATCTTGCCCCCGACCGTCGCCCTGATCCTGCGCCAGGGTGGGGGAGCCGCACTGTCTTTTGTCGGCATCACGGAGTGCGCCGCGTTGGCGCTCTGCATCGCCAGCGCTTTGTTTAGCCCCATGCGTAGCCGCGGC
>JBLHMA010000143.1:0-12057 GCA_047621545.1 Cognaticolwellia sp.
GACGGAGCCGATGGAGACGACGGCGCCTCGTCTTCAGCAGACCGTGGAGAGTCAGGCCAAGACGGCCAAGACGGTCGAGACGGTCGAGACGGTGGACACGGTGAGAGGGGCCCCCAAGCCCAGGTCTACCTGGTGCCGTCCGCCACTGCCAAGGGGCTCTTGGAAGCCCGAGTTGAGCTCAGCGGCCAGCAAAAAAACTGGATCTACCTGATGACCCCTGGGGCTTCAAGCCTGCTGCTGGACGTGAGCGGTGGCACGGGCGGAGCGGGCGGACCGGGCAATCATGGCGGCTCCGGCGGTTCTGGCGGATCGGGTCTGCAAGACGGGCCTGGAGGCGCTGGCGGCGACGGCGGCAACGGCGGAGACGGCGGAGACGGCGGAGACGGCGGAAGCGCCGAGCTGATCGTGAACACCGACTCCAAGCCTTGGGCCGACTCCATCACACTGCGCTCCCAATGGGGCTCCACAGGCGCGCCCGGAGAGGGCGGCTACGCTGGCAAAGGCGGCAACGGCGACCCCCAAGGCAATGACGGGCGTGAGGGGCGCGAAGGCCGGCAAGGACGCCAGGGACAGATGGGCGAGGTCTTGCCAGTCAAAGTCACGACGGTCACGCCAAGTTTCTAGGTCGAAACGTTTGAGCGACAGGGTCCGCCACACAAGGCACCCAGTCTCTCAGCGTCCCAGCATGGGGGTTAGCCCTTGAGCATGAGCCAACACATCCTCCTGGTCGAAGACGAAGCGGACCTAGTCCAGACCCTGCGCTACCGTTTGGAGAAAGAGGGCTACCAAGTCAGCGCTTCTCTGACGGGCCAAGGGGGCTTGGACCTGGCCCAGGGCAGCGATCGCCCCGACCTGATCCTGCTGGATCTCATGCTGCCAGATCTCCCCGGAACCGAGGTCTGCAGACAGCTTCGGGCAGAGAAGAGCACCCGGGCCATCCCCGTGCTCATGCTCACGGCAAAGGGCGATGAGATAGACCGCGTGGTCGGCTTTGAGCTCGGCGCCGATGACTACATGGCCAAGCCATTCTCCATGCGCGAGCTGCTGCTGCGCATCCGGGCCATCCTGCGGCGCTCCAAGGGCCGCAAGGCCAGCGCGGGCAACCCGACCTCGCGCGGCTTTGGTCCCATCAAGGTGGACGAGGCCGGTCGCCAGGTCTGGATCGAGGGGGACGAGGTCGTCCTGACCATGATCGAGTTCAACCTGCTGCTGCACTTCCTGAACAACAAGGGCCAGGTGCAGACCCGCGACGAGCTGCTCGCTCAGGTCTGGGGCTACCGAGAAGGCGTCTCCAGCCGCACCGTAGACACCCACGTCAAGCGCCTCCGGGCCAAGATCGGCGCAGCTGGCACCTTCATCGAGACCCTGCGCGGGGTGGGCTACCGCTTCCGCCGCCAGCCACCGTCCAAATGAGCTCCGCCTCCTTCTCCCGTCGCCTCTTTCTGCTCTCGGCACTGCTGCTGGTGGCCTTGGGCACCGGCTGGGGATTCTTCCTGGACCGCAGCCTGCAAAACGAGCTGCTGGCGCGCGAAGACATCCGCCTGCTCGAGCATGCTCAGGTCATCCAAGTTCTCCTGGAGAGCAGCGCCGATGCTGAGCTGAGCGATGCTGAGCTCAGCGATGCTGACCTGGAGCGCCTGACCAACCGGGTGGCCAACCGGCTATCCCAGGCCTCCGCCACCCAGCTCCAAGGCGCCCTCTCCAAGCAGAGCCGCACCGTGTTGCTCACCGGCCTGAGCGCTTTGGCTGTGGCCCTGCTTCTGTCCGGTCTCGCAAGCTGGCAGACCGGCCGCGTCGTAGAACAAATCCGAATTAGCACCCGCGCTGAGACCCTGGATCCTGCCCCTAAGCCGGGCCAGAACGCCGCCGAGGCCTTGGAGACCGCCGTTCGCTCCCTCTCACAGGAGCGAGACCGCTTCCAGGCCGTACTGGAGGGCCTGGATGTCGCCGTGGTCGCCGTGAACCAGAACCTCGAGATCTCCGTGGTGAACTCTGCCGCCCAGCGCCTGCTTCGGCTGGGGGAGGAGAGCATTGGAACCCTCTTGCTCACAGCACTCCCGCTGCCCGAAGTGCGCGACCTACTGGACGACGAAGACGATCGAGACGACGACGATGAGGCCGAGGTCATCGAGCTGGAGCTCCCAGGGGCAACCATGGTGCAACTCCAGGCCACCCGGACCCGCAAGGGCACCGTGCTGCTCTTCCAGGACGTCACCCGCCTGCGCCGCCTGGAGAGCATGCGCCGCGACTTTGTGGGCAACGTCAGCCACGAGCTGCGCACTCCGGTGGCCATCATCCGGGCCAACGCCGAGACCCTGCTGGACACCGCCATCGACGATGGGCCTGAGCCCACACGCATGCTGGTCGGGGCCACCCTGCGCAGCGCCAAACGCCTGGGCAACCTGATCACCGACCTGTTGGAGATCAGCCGGATCGAGGCCGGCAAGATGCCCGTGCGGCTGGAAGCGCTGACTTTGGCCAGGACCCTTTCGGCCATTCAAGAGCCCATGGAGCAGCTCTCCGAGGACCGCGGCGTGGCCATAGAGACCTTGGTTGTGCCACCCAACCTCAAGCTCTTCGCAGACCCCAAGGCTCTGCAGACGGTGCTCACCAACCTGGTCACCAATGGCTTGAAGTACACCCCCGCCCCGGGCAAGGTCCTGCTCAAGGCCACTGCAGGCGAGCGCACGGTACGCATCGAGGTTCACGACTCCGGTCCAGGCATCCCCGCCGAGCACCAAGAGCGCGTATTTGAGCGCTTCTACCGCATCGACAAGGGCCGCAGCCGCGAGGTGGGCGGCACCGGCCTAGGCTTGGCCATCGTCAAGCACATGGTGCGCGCGATGAACGGCAGACTGGGCCTGCAAGACTCCGCCGAGCTGGGCGGGGCCTGCTTCTGGATTGAGCTGCCCAAGGCCTGAGTCGCAGCCCATGCCCCGAACACGGGGCGGCCTCCTCTACGAACCCCTACAGGGAGGGAACGCTCCAAGCGCGGCCCATAAAGCGGGTCGAGTCGGCCAGTGCCGAGCCCCAGCCCATGCTCTTGTAGGGAATGCCCTTTTCATCGGCCCAGACCTTGACCACCTCAGCGGCCGCAGGCAGCTGAGTGTAGGAAATGGTCGGGAAGAGGTGGTGCTCAATCTGGTACTGCAGACCCACGCAGATCCACTCGGCCCACTTGGGCGCCGAGTAGTTCCGAGAGCCTTCCATCTGGGAGCCCCAGAAGTCTTCGCACTCGCTCTGGATGGGCAGGCCCACATGAGCGGGGATGAAGATGACCGAGAGCAGCAAGCTCACCGTCGACCAGACACCCAGGTAGACAGCCATGGTGGGCAGGAAGCCCATGAACAGGGACGGCAGAACGATGAAGAGCAGAACGTGTCCAGTCAGCTGCAAGACCTCGATCTGGTACTCCTTCTTAAAGCCGTCCTTGATGATGCCCTTGGCCAAGAAAACGACGCTCTGGCCGCGCATGCGAAAGTGAACCTGGCTCGTCGCTGGCCAGAAAACCCACTTCTGGACATGCTTCTGGAAGAAGCGAACCGCTGGACCCGAGCGCTCGTAGTCCGCCTGAGCCGTGGCGAAGGGGTAGAGCATGATGTCGGGATCGGAGCGATCCTCGGAGATCAGGTTGGGATGGGTGTGGTGGGGGCCGTTGTGCTTCATGCGCCACCAGCTGGTAGACATGCCGCCCATCAGGCCAAAGGCCAGAGACTCCATCCACTTGTTGGTGGTGTTGTTCTTGGACAATGAGCGGTGAGCACCGTCGTGGCCGTGCATCACAGCAGGGGTGAGCAACAGGCCGATCAAGGGAACAAGCGCCACCTGCATCCACACAGCGGGCGCAGCAATCAGAAGGCCCAACACGCTCAGGGTCGCGATGCTGTAACCAGCAAAGCGACGAAACTGCTTGGCCTCGTCCTTGTCGAAAACACCAGCTTTGCGCAGGCGTTTTCTCAGGTCACGGACATCGGCGCGTTCAATGGTGAGCATAGATTGCTTTCCTCTTTACGTTGAACACCGAGCAGCGACCGAAACGTCACCGCAAAAGCCAGACCAACACCCAGCTTGGGATTCTTACGGTAACGTAACCGGGGATTTCCCTTCAAATTGCAAGGATCTCAAGTCGGGTCCCGCACGCCTGACTCCATGCTGTAAACGCCGGCATCAAAGCCTTGGAGCAAGCGACTCTTCTGCCCGTATATCGCTCCATTTCCCCAGGACCGCTTTCAACCTCTGGGTGCATCGGATCCTGCGATGAAGAGGCGGCTATGTCCAAGGAAACGCATTCCGTGCTCAGGTGAAGGGCCAGGCCCTGACCCAAATCAGCCGGGATGCCCGCCGGCAAGGCCACACTCGGAAACCAGAAGGGCCCCACCGCTGAGCGAGAGAGCCGGGTCAGCTCCCCAAAGGCCTGGCTGAGTTGGGCATGCAAGGCATCCAAGGGCACTGCGGCGTGCCGCATGAACAGGTCCAAGACCCCGGGCTCGAGCACCACCCGCCCCTCCCGATTCAGGCTGGCCGGGCCCACCCGGTTGCTGCTGAGTGAGAGCCCACTGCGCAGCGGCTCGCGCAGGTCAGCCACCACCCGCACCCACCGGCCCGCGGCGTCCACGTGGTCGAAGTACAGGCGCAGCTCCAGCGCAGGCTTGCGGCGTTTCAGCGCCCCAAAGACACGCCGAGAAGGCAACAGCCCCTGCGCCTTCTGAGAACCACGGCCTCGCAGGAAGCGGTGCAGGTCACGGCGACCCGCCACCCGCGCACCCAGCTCTGGATCCAGGGCCATGGCCCGGTCGATTTCCGCTTGGGGCGTGTCCCCGCTGGGGTCGGTCTTGAGCGCCAGGACCTGCTCGGCGTGCAGGCGGGAGAGCCAGGCAAAGGCCGGCATGCCCATGCTGGAGAGCTCCGCGGGCGCCATCAGCGGGCCACTCAAGCCAGGCGAGAGCGCATGCAGCACCGCCAGGGACTCCGTCAGGGGCACAAAGTCCTCGTTTGGGCCCATCTGGTCCAGAGCGGTTCCCAGGGCCCGAAGGTACCCAGACACGCGGTCCTGGGGAAGCGCCGGGGTCCGGCGTGTGCTCATGGGAGACGTGCTCTCACCCCTCGTCCTCCTCCAACCACTTCTCCACCTCGGCCTCGGCCTTGGTACGTAGGCTGCGGTCGGCTTGGGCCCGGGCCTTCTCACGGGAGAGCTGGTCCACGCTGTCGGTGAGCAGCAGGTTTCTGCCGTCTACTTCGAGCTTTACCCGCTTGGAGAGGTCCGGCAGCACCTCGGTCAGCAAGGCCTGGGTCTGCTCCACATAGGTCTGGGTGACCTCCATCGCGGTGCCCAGGGCTGAGAGGCTCTCCTGGAGCTCCGCGACGACCATCGGCGCGTCGGCCGCCATGCCCAGAGCCTGGATTCGACGGCCTGCGTTGTCCACTGCACCCGAAGCGTTCATCACGTAGCCGGCCATGCCCTCGTGCAGCTCCAGCACCGTGTCGCGCAGGGCTCGGGAGGGGCTCAAGCTGTCGACTGCCAGCTGCTCGGCCACCCGAAACAGCTCCATGTTCAGCGACTCGTTGCGCAGCTCAAAGGTCAGCTGGTCCACCCGCCGAGCGCGCTCCCCTTCGGTGTAGTTGCCCATCCCAGCCTCCAGCCCTTCCAGCTCCGCCTCGAGCTGCAGCACCCCTTCCGCGCACAGGCGCTGGTTGCCCGCCGACTCCACCCGCTGTTGGTGCAGAGCGTCCACCTGCTCTTGCAGCTCCAGGGCGGTCAGGCGCAGCTCATCTGAGAAAGCCGTGGCTTGGCGCAGGCGCAAGCTGGCCAGCTCGTACTGTTTGAGCAGTCCTTCGGCGACCGACTTGCGGCCAAGGATCACCCGACGGGCCGTGAAGCGCCGCATCAGGCTGGCCAACATCGAGTCATCCGCCTGGGTCGCCTCCAGCTCGTGGAGCGTCTGCTCGTGCCCCTTGAACGCCGCAAGCTCCGTGTCCAGAGCTCTGCCCAACGCATCTTGGGTCTTCACCAGCTCCTCCACCTTGGACAGAGCGTCCTGGTGGCGCTTGTGGATCTCCTCACGCCGCTTTTGAAGGGCGGCCTGGCTGGGGGCGGGGCCCCGGGTTCGCGTGCTCATCCTCATTGTTCTACCCCGCTGGAGGACCATTGGCTGGACAGTCCCCGTCGTACGCGCATTCCCCGTGCAAAAATGCGCCCGTGCTACCCCATAGGTGCAGTCAAGGAGTCGTCGTGGCCTTTAGAGATCGGATCAAAGATCGCATCAAGCGTGTCATGGGCCGAAACCCGGATCCCGTGCCGGCCCCTCAGCCCCCTCGTTCCGCCCCCGAGGTCAGGCCGGACGCCCCCCCAGCCCAGGCTGCCCCCAAGCCTGCGTCAGCTGCTCCCAAGCCTGCGTCAGCTGCTCCCAAGCCTGCGTCAGCTGCTCCCAAGCCTGCGTCAGCTGCTCCCAAGCCTGCGTCAGCTGGCGCCGCACCCGTTGGCCCCGTCTCCCGCGCTCGTCCAAAGGGTCAGCGCACGCCGCCGCCTGGAGCCGCGCCCCAGACCCCCACTGGTAAAAAGCCGGGCGCGGGCAAGGAAATCTCGCCTGACAAGATGCGCAAGGCTGTGATGCGGGCCAAAAAGGGCACCATGAAGTTCGTGAAGGACGCTGGCGGCAACAGCGAGCTGGCGGACATGCATGACCACAGTGAGCGCCGCTACTTTGTCGGGCACCGCGCTTTCTCTCGGTTGATGGAAGAGATCACCGAAGAGGGCCTGCTTCACTTCGACAGTGGAACCGGAATGAGCACCATGACCGAGAAGGGCGAGGCGTGGATTCAGGAGAACGTCAAAGCGTAGAGCTGGGGCTGGAAGCGTCACCCGCTGGACCTATGGGAGCGCCCAGACAAAGCGCTACAGGTTCATTGTCAGCCACTCCGGTCCTTGGCCACGCTGACCGCAGACCGTTTAGAGAGATGAGCGGGTAGTCGACCTCTTCCTAGGAAGCTCGACCCCCACCGCGCTACCATGCAGCATGCTCTTACTCCTGCTTGCCTGCAATGGCCCCGCCACCATCGACTCTTCGGCTCCCGTTCCCGTGGTGGACCACATCACCATCAGCCAGCGCTGGCTGCTCGTGCCCGAGCTGGACGCGAACGGCGACCCAGGTCAAGGCGTTCTGGTGGCCCAGGCCTACGACGCGAACGACACCCTCTTGAACGTGGACCTGAGCTGGGACATGGACACCGCTCTGGTCGCAGTGGACGCTGGACTATTCAGCGCCCAGGGAGAGATCGGCTCCACCTACGTGCGGGCCGTGTATGGCACCGTGTCGTCGCCTGAGACCCTGGTCTATGTGGCCAAGACAAACCCTGCGAAGCTGGTCGCCGACGACCTGGTTGGAGAGCTCATCCCGCTGGACAACGGCGAGGACCTGATCGGCGCACAGTTCTCCGTCTCCTTGGACTTGGACGTGGAACCCGGTGAGCTGCTGATCGGCACCGGAGAGGCCCTGCCCCCCGCCCGCGTCGTGAGCGCTGGGGACCCAAGCTCAGGGGATCCGACCGTGTTGGAGCTCGTCGCCCTGGATGACGCCTTCCAGGAGCTAGATATCCAGGCCCACTCTACGGAGTACGTGCGCTTCGACGGCTCCCAAGAAGTGGTGCCGTTTATCAGCGTGTCCGTGGGCAAGCCGCTGGTGTTCGCGGGCATGGACTGCCGCTTTACCACCGACGATTCCACCACTCTGCTCTCCATCGTGGAGTCCGAGCTGGAGGTGGAGCACAACCTGACGCCCACCTTTAGGCTCCAGGTCAGCGGTGGCAGCGTGACCTACGCAGAGCTGCTCCTGGACGGCGAACTCAAGCTCACGGCCGCCATGGTGGCGTCTCTGAGTCCGAACGTCAAAGGCAGCTTTGTCTGTGGGGCGGTCGACCCTCTCTATGGCAGCTTTCCCCTGCCCCCAGTGCTGGGTGGCCCCTTTATACGTGGCTACGTGCCCTTCTACGCCGGGCTCTCGGGGGAGGTGGAGACCCAGAACTACAGCCCCGAGTTCGGCCTTCGTTTCACCGGCGAGATGGCGTTCACTGCAGGCGTGATCTACGACGGCGAGAGCTTTCAGGATCCCAACACCTTCACGGCGGACTTTGAGCTGGAGCCCGTACTGACCTCGCCCTCGGATGATGACCGCGTGATCAGCAGCGTCTGGCCTGTGGTGAGCGTCGGCCTAGGTCCTGGAATACCCACCACCCCAAAAGCCCGCTACTACGCGATGGTCGAGTTCAACGCAGGTCCCAAGCTCAGCGCAGATCTGGCCGCCCCGGAGTGGCAAGCCCAGCACCTGGATGAGCTGTCCACAGTGGGCATGGACTTTGCCTGGACCGTGGGCCCGCCGCAAAACGTCACGGACAGCGTGAACGGCTGGCTCAAGGGCCGAAGCTGGCTGCTGGGACGCCTGGGTGGCAACCTGACAGGGCTGCTCACGTACTCGGACAGCACACCTATCTGGGCCATGCCGACGGGAAAGCTGAGCCTGGATGATGTCCCAGCGACGGACGGTTCGGTCTCGGGAGAGCTGGTCCTGACCGGAGATACGCCTGATTTTGTCGACGAGGTCAGCGTGGCCGTGTTCAGCGTGAGCGACAACGACATTGCTGAGCTGGACAGCAGCACCGCCGGGGGCAGCAGCTACAGCTGGTCGGGCAACAACTCGGACAGCAGCGCCAACACCTACATCGCTTTTGCGCACACCGGTCTCTTTGAGACGCCCCTGGGGCTGGCCGGCTTGGACTTGGAGTGCGGGCACATTGAGATGGTCGTGGACAGCATCGTGCTGCCTGCAGACGCAGTGGACGACGGCGTGGACGCAGACCAGGAGCTGTTCAGCTACTACGAGTTGGTCACCGCCTTGTACACCTACTACGCGGCTGAGCGGGACTACGCGCTCTCCCAGTATCAGTACTACAACTCTGTTGGGCAGCCCTCTACCGCGGCGAGCTACTACACCCTCTGGGAGTACTACAACGCGGTCTCCGGCAACCTGGCCAACGAGTCCATCGGTGATGCGACCTTCTACGCGGCGGTACGAGACGCCGACCAGGCCTTGCTCCGGGCGAACGGGGGCGTGGAGAGCGACGACTTTGAGGGCGTGCCCGGGGACTTTGCCCAGGCCTGGCTGGAGACTGGCATCGTTCCGGCAGGCGAGGTTCCCGCCTGGGACGCCTTCCCCTCTGGCAGCGCCAGCCATAGCTTTCTGTTTGCCCCCCAGCTGAGCGGCTCCTACCCCTTCCTGGCCATGTTCGACTGGAAGATGGCGCGCACCCTGGACGGCGGCGTGCTCGCCCGGTTGCAGAGCTTTCTGGGCATCATCGCCTACGCCACAGATGGCCAGACCATCTTCCGCATCAACGACCAGGTCATCACTGGCGATAGTTCCAGCCTCCCCGCCATGGACGCCGAGATGGAGATGGAGCTGGAGACCGAATACACCTTGGAGATGGCCTTTACCGCCAGCGGCTACGACGCAGCACAGTTCCCCAGCCTGAACGAGACGGGCACCTTGAGCGGTACGGTGTTGCAGGTTGTGTTCCACCTGAGCGATGGTGGGGGTTGCCCAGCGGAGTAGTGGGGCCCGTCCCAAGTCACGCCTTAGAAGCCGGCCAGTCCTCCACCCGGTCGGGCTCCGGCATGGACTCGAAGCGGACCGCCGGCACCGTACTCCCTTCCTCCCTCTTCGCCTTCAGCAGCCTGTGAACGCCATCCCGGACGGTGCCGGCCCCGTCCAGCATGATTGGGTAGCTCAAGTCAGCGGCGTCTATTCGTAGACAGTGCTCGTAGATACTCCGCACGGTAGGCACGTTCACGCCACAGAACCACATGTCGATGTCGAAACCGGAGAACTCCGAGATCTCAAAATCGAACACAGGAAAGTTCGCCGATAGCTGCCAGAGACGCGGGACGTCCCAGATGTAGCGCTTGCCATCTCTCACGAAACTATAGGTGTTTTGCTTCACGTTGGGTCTTCCTTTGGTGACTGGAACTCAGTCGACATGATCAGCTGACTCTACTCCGGTGAGCTTAGCGGCTTTCGGTCGCCAGCCTCGCTCGGAGCAAGGGATTGCACTAAATGGGCATACGCCAACACGTCGGCCTCACTGGCTCCAAGCTGCTTGGCACGATTTAGGCAAACTTCGACCTCCATCGGCAGTTCTCTCAACTCCTCCACGCCAGCACGGGTCAACCAGGCTTGGGCATAGTTCGGATCAGCGGCATGAGCCTGATCCAACTGATAGATGGCGTCATCGATCTCGCCAGCGCCAATCGCTGTCAGTGCTGTAGCATTCCGAAACAGCGCAGTCGCGGAGAAGGTCTAGTAGGGATTCCCGACAACCTTGTACGCCAAGCCAAGCCAAGCCCAATCGGCGAGGCGGGTCAAGAGCGCGGCATAGCGTTGTCGAGCGAGCTGGAACTCACCCTTCTCCAGCATTCTCTTGCCGCGCATGTGGTCCCAGAACAAGACGGTCCGAATCCTCCCCGGAATGAACAGAACAAGAACCAGGTAGGCACAAGTGTTCCATCCAATGCCCAGAACCTCGAGCCAAGAAGCAGCGAATACAAGCGTCGCCAACAGCCTGACCAGGTAGAAGAGCTGCCCTTTCCGTACATTCACCATTCGGCGCTCACCAGTCTGCTGTCTGAAAGACGGTCGGGGCCTTGGGTTTCGGCGGTCAAGGCATAGCCCAAAGAGGCGCCGCGCCTGGCCACAGTGGTCCGATGTCTGCTAACTCGGCAAGTGAAGTAGGCGCTGGGCATCCAACAATTCCAACTACATCCGCACGGGCAGTGGCCCAAGGTAGAGACAACGCTTCTTGTAGGGGGAATACACCCGCATGAGCCTGCACCGCGAACACGGAAGCCGCATGCTTTCCTGCCTGTACAACTTCTCTCCAGCGGTCCTTGCGTGCGCTCAGCTGAGTCGCTCTAAGCGCACAGCCCAACACACACGCCGCCTGATTCCGCGAACGCCACATCGGCTCCGGTACACCTAGGTAGCTGCCAAGCGCGCCATGTTTCGAGAGCTGTTGTTTGTACTTCCTAACAAGTGTGGGTGTTAGCAGCGCACCACCGCAAGCACGGGCCAAGTCGCCCATGGCAACGCTCCAGGTCTCCTCCCCACCAATGGGACACCACGGTGCAACCCGGAGTGCCATACGGGCACCCAAGACCAGCAACTGAAGGTCTGAGAGTAGCTTTAGGCAGCGCCGGCGAACAAGCGCTACGACCGGAGGGCGGCGCGGCGCCGCGCCGACAAGGCGCGAAACCGAAGCAATGCCGAGGCATTGCAAGAGTTGAGCAACGCTGGCGGCGTGGATGCTGCTGCGGCCGAATCGAGCGATTGTTTCACGGCGCTGCCTTAGGTCCCGAGCCTTGAGAACATCACCTTGCATCGCGAACCTGTGAGGTTGAAGGGCAAAACCTGAACCTAAGGACTCGTCGCTGAATAGGCGATCCGTTCACGGTGTTGCTTCGTTTGGAAAGACAGCCGGGCCCGGTAGCCGTTACACCCTCGGTCAGGCAGGATGATCCGTGAGAGGCGCCAGCGGAGTGCGACTCCGCAAGGCGTGAGAACGAAGGAATCCGTAAGCATTTCAAGGGCGAAGAACGCAGCGGAGGCGTGCGAGCGCAAGCCTCGCATGTGGTCAGTCTGCCTGATCGAGCAACCGTCTTTCTCCATTCAGAGCATGTCCACGAATCAGGCGGCGATTGAGTCGCCTGAACCTTCGGTCTCGAGCCCCTTCCTGGCCAAGGTGTTGAGTGAGGTGTATCAGCAGCTTGCGCATGCAGGCTACAAGGGCCACCTTGTTGGGTTTTCCACGGGCCTTGAGGCGGGCATAGAGGGCTTTGATGTGGTCGTTGAATCGGGTGGCTACCAGGGCAGCCATATAGAGTGCGGTGCGTACCCGGACCCGGCCGCCGTGGATGAAGCGCTGGCCGCGGAACTGACCTGAGTCCCGATTCATGGGGGCCAGCCCGGCTAAGGCCGTGATCTGCTTTCTCGACAGAGTTCCGAGCTCAGGGAG
>JBLHMA010000144.1:0-11997 GCA_047621545.1 Cognaticolwellia sp.
GCGACTCGAACCACCATCGCGATTCGGGCCCTTCCAACGCCGATTGCGGTGGAATTCAAGGTGATCGCAAAGGCCTAATGGCGCCTTGACTCGAAGCGAGAGAGGCTGCGGCGAGTCGTGGCCTTTTCTCTGCAATCGGGAGGATTCTTATTGATACTGACTTGCACTATCATAGGCTGGACGCTAATCCATCGGCCTTACTGCAAATCAATGTCATTATCGTTAAGAGGACCTCATGACCCTTCTACTCGCCCTTGCCTGCACCTCCACTGAAGCCCTGACCGAAGACGCCGTGCTGAACTACGCGGCCATTGTGGACGCCAGCTACTCCGACTCGTACATAGCCGCGATGGCCCTCAACTCCGCCCTGAACGACTTTGTGGCCGCCCCCAGCCAGGCCGGTTTGGACGATGCAAAAGATGCTTGGCTGGCGAGTCGCGAGCCCTACCTCCAGACCGAGGTCTACCGCTTCTACGATGGCCCCATCGACAACGCAGAAGACGGCCCCGAAGGCTTGCTGAACGCCTGGCCCATGGACGAGGCCTACGTGGACTACACGGTCGACGATGCGGAGACTGGAGTCATCAACGGCACGGAGACCATCGATGCATCCAGCTTGGTGGATCTGAACGGCGGCGGTGAGCTGAACAAGGACGGCGGCGAGGACCAAGTGGCCACCGGCTACCACGCCGTGGAGTTCCTGCTGTGGGGACAAGATCAGAGCGACACGGGTTCCGGCAACCGTCCATACACCGACTACGTCATCGACGGCAGCGGCACCGCCGCCAACCAAGATCGGCGCGGCGACTACCTGAGCGTCTCCGGCCAGCTCATCGTGGAGCACCTGGGCCAAGTGCACATGCAGTGGGGCGCGGGTGCCGCGTACCGCACCGCCTTTGAGGCGGAGCCGACGGACTCCCTGGAGAAGATCCTGACCGGCATGATCATCCTTTCAGGCTTTGAGACCGGCGGAGAACGCCTGCAAGCGGCCTTGGACTCCGGCGACCAAGAGGACGAGCACTCCTGCTTCAGCGACAACACCCACCGCGACATGATTCAGGACGTTCAGGGCGTCCAGAACGTCTGGTTGGGCAGCTACACCCGAACGGACGGAAGCATGGTCGAAGGAACCGGAATCCGCGACATCGTGGAGGCGGAGGACGCCGACTTGGCCGAGAGCTTGGACGCCCAGATTCAAGAAAGCCTGGACTTGGCCAATGCTCTGCAGACGCCCTTCGATCAAGAGATCATTCCAGGTGCCCCGGGCAACGCGCGGGTGGAGGCGCTGGTGGGCTCTCTCCGGGCGCAAGAGGATCTGCTCTTCCAGGTCTTTGAGCTGCTTGAGCTCTCCGTTGAGATCCCTGAGTAATGGTCTTGTTCCTGATCATGTTGGCCTGTGGAGACTCCACCTTGGAAGAGGGGGAGTGGCTCCCAGGAGGTGCTGCGACCAACACGCTGCTCCTAGGCAGCAACAGCTTCCTTCGCCCGGCGTCCAACCTCAGCGCCGAACATGAGCAGGCATTCTACAGCGGCAACAGCTTCTTCAACCAGTCCTGGGTCCAGGCCCCAGCCAGCACGGAGAATCGTGACGGGGTGGGGCCCCTGTTCAACTCGCGAAGCTGCTCCGGATGTCACTTCCGGGACGGCAAGGGCTTTGTCCCGCTCCAAGGCGTCTCCCCCTTGGTGGGCATCCTGCTCCGCCTCTCGGTGCCGGGCGGGGAACCTGACCCGGTCTACGGTGAACAGCTCCAAGACCAAGCCCTGCCCGACTTGCTCCCAGAGGCCCAGCCCTGGATCAGCTGGGAGGAGCTACCCGTCACTCTCGAAGACGGCAGCCAACACACCCTGTTGGACCCCACCTACCACCTGGACGCGCCCGCCTACGGCCCCTTCCTCGAAGACCTGATGGTCTCCCCCCGCCTGGCACCGCACATGGTGGGCCTGGGCCTGTTGGAGGCCATTCCTGCCTCTCGCTTAGAGGAACTTGCGGACCCCGATGATGCGGACGGGGACGGCATCTCGGGACGCATTCACGTCCTGGAGACCGGAGAGATTGGCCGCTTCGGTTGGAAGTCCGAGCAGCCCACAGTCCGGGCTCAGGTGGCTGGGGCTTTTGCGGGGGACATGGGCTTGACGACCACGCTGCACCCGGTGGATGACTGCACAGCGCTTCAGCCCGAGTGCACCGAGCTTCCAGATGGTGGCGCCCCCGAGGTCACCGAGACCCTCTTTGAGCGCACTGTCCTGTATTCCCAGGCGATCGCGCCTCCAGTGCGCCGTGCGGCGGATGACCCTGAAGTCCTGGAGGGCCGCCAGATCTTCCGGGACCTGGGCTGCTCGAGCTGTCATGTGCCCGCGCACACGACGGGAGCATTCGAGCTGGAGGAGTTCGAGGACGAGCGCATCTGGCCCTACACCGACCTGTTGCTGCACGACATGGGACCCGGGCTCAGTGATGGGCGGCCCGTAGCCGGCGCGGATGCGAGTGAGTGGCGTACGCCACCGCTATGGGGCATCGGACTCCAGGAAGAAGTCTCTGGTGAAGCGCGATTTCTGCACGATGGGCGCGCCCGAGACATCAACGAAGCCATCCTGTGGCACGACGGCGAAGCGGCAGGCCCCAGACAGGGTTTCGAGGGTTTGAGTTCCGAGGAGCGTACCGCTCTGATTCGATTCGTGGAGGACCTGTGATCGGGTTGCTGTTGAGCTGGGCTGGGCTGGGCTGCACCGGGCAGGACCCCACCGTGCTTCAAGAACAGGTGCTCGCTGACCTGGCCTCGGGCTTTGGGAGCTTTCAGTACGCCGCCTTTGCGGTAGATTCCCAGGTGATGGCCGATGCTCTGCGCGTGGCATGCTCCACTCCATCCCCAGAGACTCTGGAGAGCGCGCAGCAAGCCTGGTGGGCGGCCCGCAGCCCCTGGAAACGGGCCGAAGTCATCCGCTTTGGACCCACCATCGAGTACCCCGAACGCTTTGGCCCCAAGCTGGATGACTGGCCGGTCAACGCGTCCGCTGTAGACGAGCTGCTGGCGGCTGACACGCCCTTGAACTTTGAGGACATGGGCACAGCGACCCGCGGCCTCCCCGTTGTCGAATACCTTCTCTGGTCGGAGGCTCCTTTAGTAGAAGGCAGGCCTTGCGAGACCTTGGAGGGGGCAGGAGAAGACGTGGCAGACAACGCTGCGGCGCTCTCAGCGGAGTGGCAGCAGACCTGGGTGCCCTGGCTCAGTGACCCTTTCGACAACCCCGGCGGACCGTGGGTGCTCTCCCAGAACGGGGTGGACGAGTGGGTGAATCGACTAGCCTTTAGCGCTGAGAATGTCCGGGCGACCAAGCTGGGCAAGCCGGCTGGAGACCAGAATGGAGGCGGCCTGTTCTTGGATGGTCTGGAGTCCCGCTATTCGGCGCGCTCCACCCAGGACGCCCGGGACGCCATCGACGGAGTGGCCCTGGTTTGGTCCGGGTTGGATGGTGCTCTGGGGGTGCGAGACCTGTTGGTCGACGACCCAGCATTGGTGTCACAACTCGACACTCTGATGGCCCAGTGCCAACAAGACGCGGCCGCTCTGCCCGAGGACCTGGAGGGCGCCTTGGTCGAGAATGACAGGGACACGCTGGAGACGGCCCAAGCCTGTCTGCTGGAGCTTCAGGTGGCCATCCAAGTGGACCTGGCCCAGGCCTTGGGTGTGAGCATCGCTTTCAACGACAATGACGGGGACTGAGTTCCGGCTTCGCGCAATCCTCAGCGAGGTGGTGGACCCCGCTGGCTGGGTGCTCTTCCGGGTTGGCTTTGGACTGCTCGCGGCCGCCGGTGCACTGCGTTTTGTACTAAAGGGATGGGTTCAGGAGCTGCTCCTAGAGCCCAGCTTCCACTTCGCCTGGGTGTCTTGGGCCAAGGTGCCCTCGCCAGCGGTACTCTATGGGCTCTTCGCGCTCCAGATCATCGCCGGCCTGGGCATCGCCTGGGGCCGTGGGACCCGTGCTTTCACGCTCCTCTGGCTGCTGTCCTTCGGCTACGTCGAGCTGCTGGACAAGGCCCTGTATCTGAACCACTACGTGCTTTTCACCTTAATGGGCTTGTGGCTGCTGGTGTCCCCACCTCAGACCCTGAGCGGACCGGGCCTGCCCCGTTGGAGCCTGTGGCTGATGCGCGCCCAGGTGCTCAGCGTGTACGTATGGGCCGGTCTGGCCAAGCTCAACACCGACTGGTTGATGCGCGGAGAGCCACTGCAGACCTGGCTGGGGGCCCGCGCAGGCCTCCCCGTGATTGGCCCCTTGCTCGCGCAGCCCGAGACCGCATTGGCCATGAGCTGGGGTGGCGCCTGCTACGACCTGAGCATCGGATTTCTGCTGCTGCATCCCAAGTCGCGCCCCCTTGCCGTAGTCCTGCTCATCGCCTTCCACGTCGGTGTGGGACTGCTCTTTCCAATCGGTCTCTTTCCTTGGCTGATGGTCTTGGGCGCCAGCGCGCTCTTCGCGCCAGACTGGCCTGGCAGGTGGATGGGGTCCTGGGAGGTGAAGGGGACCCCTCCCCCTCTCAGACGCGGGCCGACGATCTTGCTGGTGGGTGTGATCACCTTCTTGTCCCTCTTCCCCGCCCGAGGTCTGCTGACCCCAGGAAACAGCGCATGGACGGAGCAGGGCTACCGCTTCTCCTGGAAGGTGATGCTCAACGAGAAGACGGGCTTGGTCGAGTACCGGGTGCATCAAGACGGCAAGACCTGGAAGGTCTACCCGGCCCAGGAGCTGGGGCCGATCCAGTACGCTCAGCTGCGCACCCAGCCCGACCTGATTCGGGACTACGCGCTCCACCTGCAAGCGCGCCACGGCGGGCAAGCCCAGGTCTACGCCGAGTCTTGGGCCAGCCTAAATGGACACCCAACCCAGCGCCTCATCGATCCAGCACTGGACCTGACCCTGCCCTACTCCACGCTGCAGGAACGGGGCTGGATCCTGCCCCTGGAGTCCCAGGAGAGGTAGTCTGCCTCCGTGCGCTCTCCCACCCTGCCTCCAGTCGTTGTCCTGCTGACCCTCCTCGCTCCGCTCTTGGCCTTGGCCATTTGCTGGTGGGGCTTGGGGGGCGTGCCGCATGTCAGCGACGAGGTGGCCTACACCCTGCAGTCCCGCATCTTCGCAGCGGGCGCTCGGGTGGGCCCTCCAGGGGATGTGCCCAGCATGCTGACCCTGCCTTTCTGGGAGACCCGGCCGGTGAGCTACGCGATCTTCCCACCTGGATGGCCCGCGCTGCTGGCAAGCGGGGAGATCTTTGGGGTGCCCTGGCTGGTAAACCCTCTGCTCCTATCGCTGGTCCCGAGCCTGAGCTGGCTGCTGGCCAGAGAGGCTGTAGAGGAGGAGGTCGCCCAGCTCGCTGCTGGAATCGCCGCTCTGTCTCCGGGCGTGTTGCTGCTGGCTGGCTCTCGCATGGCCCACACCTCGGTGCTCGTAGCGCTATTGGTTCTGGCGGTCGTGGTGGCGCGGGCCCGAGACCACGTGGGCTTGTGGCTCATGGCGGGGGTCGCCGCTGGCTACACGGTGCTGGCCCGCCCCTTCGACGCGGCCCTGGTGGCCGGTCCTCTGCTCCTTGTCGGCCTATATCGGGGCCAGGGGCCCGAGCGGCTGGCCTTGCTGCTCGGCCCACTGCTCGCGACCGGGCTGCTGGCTTGGGACAACCAAAGCTTGAGCGGCAGCGCCTGGGTCTTTCCCAGCGCCGCTTACTTCGACAGCCTGGCCTTTGAGCAGGGCCTGAGCGCGGGCTGCAACCGCCTGGGTTTTGGCGAGGATGTCGGCTGCGTGCGCACATTGGGCACTGCTGGACACACCCCGGAGAAAGCCCTGCACTTTGGTTGGCTGAGCTTGCAGCGCTTGGACCGCCTGCTCTTGGGCCTGCCAGGTCTGGGATTGGTCTGCGTCCTAGGCATCGCCGTACTCAAGGAGAGGGCCATCCCTCTGGTGGCCGCAGTGCTGCTGGTGGTGCTCGGCTACGCCCTGTATTGGTCCCCAGGGGGCGCCTATGGTGCCCGCTTTTATCACAGCTTGTACCTGGTCCTTCCCATGCTTGCTGCTGCTGGACTATACCGATTCTTGGGCCGCTTGTCCTGGGGCTTGGTGCTTGCGGGGTGTACTTGGGGTGGGATCAACCTGACCAGCGACTTGGCTGCCGAGCCTTACTGGTGCGTGAGCGGGGCGCTCAGCGAAACCCTGCGCGAGCACCAGGTCAGCGGGGTGCTCCTCGTCAAAGCCATTGGCCGGCGCAAGGCCTCCTGGCCCAGCCTGCTCATGGAGGACTTTGTGTGCACGCCGGAGCTTGTCACCCAGGATGCTTTGATGCTGCTGGACCCTATGCATCCCACTGGGGGGTTGCAGCCTAGACACGCACTGTCCTCGGGCGCGGAGGTAGACACCTTCATGTCCATGCACCCCGATTCCCAGAAGTGGGCCGCGGGTGGAAACATAGAAGCGTCCTCTTGGACCCTCTACCAAGACAGCCCGAGCGGCTGGCAGCCCATGGAGAGCCCCTGATGCGCATCCTCGACATCTCCCCCACCCTGCGGCCCGCGATTGCAGTCTGGCCGGGTGACACCGGCTTTTCTCGCGATGTGGCGCTCAGCTTTGAGAAGGGAGACAACCTGGTGCTCAGCGGGATCACCACCACCCTGCATGTGGGCGCCCACACCGACGCACCCAACCACTACGCCCCAGCTGGCCAGGGCATCCACGAGCGCAGCCTGGAGCGCTATCTGGGCCCCTGTCAGGTCATGGCAGTGGACTGTGAGATGGGGACCCGCATCCAGGTCTCCGACCTGAAGGTGCCGGTTCAGGCGCCCCGGGTGCTCTTCAAGACCGGCAGCTTCCCGGATCCCGATCACTTCAACACCGACTTTTGCAGCCTTAGTCCAGAGCTGGTGGACCACCTGGCACAGGCTGGCGTGGTGTTGGTCGGCTTGGATACTCCCAGCGTAGACCCCGCTGACTCCAAAGCGCTGGAAGCCCACAACGCCATCCACCGGGCAGACATGGGCATCTTGGAGGGGGTGGTCTTGGAGGCCATTGAGCCTGGGGTCTACACATTGATTGCCCTGCCGCTCAAGATCGAAGGCGGGGATGCCAGCCCTGTTCGTGCGGTGCTGGTCGAAGGCGACCTGGGCTAGCCTCTGGCCCACGGGACGGGTCCCACGGCTACTCGGACAGGCAGCCATCCACCCGAAGCATGTGGTACCTGCGGGTCCATACGACGGTCATCTGGCCTGTCATTTCTGGTGCCCAGTGCTCTCGGCTCTGGGTCGCGGTCTTTAGGTCTCGACCCAGCTCATTGAGCCCATCTTGGCACTCTTGGCTCTGGCTCTCTCCGCCAGTATTGTGTGCGTGCACCCCGCGCATCAGGTCCAGGACTTGGTCCAGTGAGCTGTAGCGTGCAGGCTCACCAATCAGACAACCCAGATCCTTCATGGGCGCATAGGCCACGTTGCCGCGGGTCAGGCCGACTAACATCCAGGTGTAGTCCTCCTCAACGGCCTCCTCTTGGTAGTCCACCCAGATGGAACGGGCGCTGCTGGAAGCTTGCTCAAAGTGTGCGCAGTTGGGGCTCAGCAGATCCACGCGCGCTGGGTCTTTGGCACCCAGAGCGTGAAGAAAGGCCAAGCCCTCCGCGTCACTTTGGCCGTACAGAGTTGCCGTTGCGCGGTCCCGAAGCTCCGCTTCGAACAGCACTTCCTCTATCAGTTCGATGGCCCAAGACTCCAGCTCTACTTCGTAGGGCGTCGCCTTTGCTGGGTTGACCAGGCGCACTCGATTCAGCAGCCTCTGACTGCGGGTCGCCAAGACTTCGCTGCTACCCTGGAGCTGCGCGGCCCAGACCAACCAGAGCCCCTCCAGCTGGTCCCCAAGGCTGGGGCCTTCGTCCGTTGGCGCCAGAATCTCCCGGCTCCCAAGCTCTCCAACAAGGCGGTCCAGCTCGGCCAGTGCATCCTGGGGTGCCATACAGCGCTGCACGCTGGTCAAATACCCGGAGTTGGGCTCTCTGTGGGCCGTGCCGCGGAAATCCACCCGGCCAACCGAACCTGTGCCAAGCAGAAATTTTTCGCTGGTCTGGAAGAGCCACAAACCGCGTTCGGTGTCCTGCTGCGCGATAGGCGGGCCGCCAGCATCATCGCTGTACTCCACAAAGGCCCACTTCTCCTGCAGAGCCTCGATGCGGTCGTTCAACTCCATGGAGAGCGCCCGCTCCCGAAGGGGCTCGGCCACTCGGTAGTCCTTGCTGATCAAGTAGCTTCGCATCTCCTCGACCCGCTGGCAGTCCCGCCCTTCGTTCTCCAGAGCCGCCAATCGCAGCACAAAGGCCGGTAGGTCTTCCTTCCGAATGGCCTTGGGGTCTAGGTCCTTGGTGGCCAAGAGCACGGCCTCGTTCATATGCCGGTAGGCGGTGTCGTATTGAATGCTGCGTGCCTGGGTGTAGGCGACCATCGCTTGCTTGAGTCCGGCCAAGGCCTGCTGGGCCTGCTCAAAGCCGGGGTCTGCGCGTAGCGCCTCTTGATAGGCCCGCTGCGCCGCTTCAAGGTCTCCGGCCGCTTCCTGCGCCACGCCTGCGCCGTAGGCGGAGAAGGCCCAAAAGGACTCGGTGGGCGCGCTGCTGTAGAGCGCGCGCCGATTTCCTGCGCTCAGCTGCAGCTCCAGGCCTTCTACCAGGCCGACCACCAGCTCCTTCTCTACGCTCACAAAGTCTGAGACTTGGCCATGGACTGCCTTGGCCACAATGACCTCGCCGGTGGAGACCTGAAGGATACGCGCATCCAGAACGAAGGTCTGCTCGACCACCGAATAGCTGCCAACGAGAAGGGTCTCTGCCCCAACCCCCTTCCCTACAAGAACCGCCGTTTCGGGGTCCAGAAACGACCCTTCAGCCAGCTCCAGTTCGGCCAAGACAGCGTCGATCTGGGAACGTTCCACCAGGGTCAATCCCTGCACACCGCTCAGGTCAGAGAGCAGCATCCCAGAGAGCCCGGTCCCCAAACCCAGGTATTCCTGACTACCAGCCCCCTGTTCCATGGGCAAAACAGCCAGGCGCAGCTGTCTTGCGTTCGGTTCAGGAGACGCCGCGTTCAGTTCAGGAGACGCCGCGTTCAGTTCAGGAGACGCCGCGTTCTGGCCCAAGAGCAGCAGCGTCCACATCATTGGGGGTTGATGCAACCCATGTTGTTGACCTGGTGATAAGTCAACAACATGCTGCCCAGGATCTGGGGTTCCTGAGCCGAGCCGACCAGGTACTGCAAGTTGGCCTGGTAGCTGTCCAGGGCGGTCCCAAAGCCGTTCCCGAAGATCTCGCAGAAGTTGTCGTCTTCTGGGATGAGGGTGCGGTCGTAGGCACTCTGGGCCCCCCGAAGCATCGGCATGGCGTCTTGGAGGCCCAAGTAGCGGGCATCCTCCCCGACCACGCAGCCCATGTCCCGCATAGGCCCGTACAAGGTAGCTGCCCGAGACATGTTCACCCGCATCCAGAACCAGTCCTCCTCCTCTTCTTCCTGTCGATAGGACTTCATGTTGCTGCGCATCGAGCTGTGTTGCGCCACAGGTTGTCTACGGCCACAACCTTGGGATCCAGCTGCTCGTAGCCCTGTAGGAAGGTCAGCATCTCCTCCTCGCTCAGCCCGTAGAGCGCGGCGTTGTACTGGTCTCGCCACTTTGCGTCACGCACGACCTGTTCGAGGATCCCCAGGCCCCAGCGCTCCAGCTCCTTTTGCTCCTCTGTGGCTCCCGCGGGGTCTGAGAGCTGCACCTGGCTCAGAAAGCGCTCGCTGCGTCGGCCTAACTCGGTCGAGCTCCCAACAGACCGGGCGCTCCACACCAGCCAGAGGGCCTGCATCTCGTGGTCCAAAGTAACTGCGCCGCTGCGGCTCCCGCTCTCCTTGGACTGGCCAGAACGCTTCAAGTCCGCGCGCATGCGATCCACTTCATTCACAAGCTCCTGGCCCTGCAGGCAACGGGACGCCGAGGCGAAGTAGCCGGAGCTCGGCTCGAAGCGCAGCACGTTGTTCCACTCGTCATCGAAGAGGAAACGGTGGGTGTTTCGGAAGGCCCCGGCCGCGCGGGCTGGCGACTGTCTGGCTCTGTTCGGCCCGCCGGCTCCCTGCTCGTAGCCCACAAAGGACAGGTCCTTGGCGATCTTGTTGGCCTCGTAGGACAGAACGCCGTTGTCCCGGCCTTGCTCATCTTTGCCGGGCAGAGGCTCGGGTTCGGTGACCTGAAACTCCACCAGCTCCAGATAGGCGCGCATCTCCGCCATGCGCTGGCAGTCCATGCCTTCGTTCTCCAAAGCGCCGAGACGGAGCACAAAGCGGCGCATCGTGTCCATGTCCATGTCCGTTGCGGAGAGCTCCCGCATGTCCCGGCTCTGGTCCAAAACCTTGAGGTTCATGGTGCGGTACGCGGTGTCGTATTTGACGTTTCGCTCTGCCAAATACTCGGCCATCGCGGCCTTTACCCCTGCCAGGGCTATGCGCGCCTCGGCAAAGTCCGGGTCCGCAGCGACTGCCCGCTCATAGGCAGCGCGGGCAGCCTCCAGGTTGCCCGAGTCTTGGGCCTCGATGCCCTCTCCGTAGGCCGTAAAGGCTCCAAAGTCCTCGGTGGGGGCCACGCTGTAGAGCTGCCGCTTCACCGAGCTGGTCAGGGAGACGGCCAAGCCTGTCAGCAGGCTCTCGACCAGGTCCTTCTCCACACTCACAAAGTCGGTGATGAGACCGTTTGCGTCGGCTGCCTTGTAGATCTCCCCAGACTCGACGGACACGACCCGTGCGTCCAGGACGAACTGCTCCCCCACCACCGAGAAGCTACCAGCCAGGACAAAACGGGCGCCAACGCCGCGGCCCAACTTCTGAGCGCTCTTGGGGTCAACAAAATCACCGCTATTCAGCTCCAGCTCGTCGAGCAGAGCCTGGAGGCGCTCCCTCTCCACAAGCTTGATTCCGGGGACCGCAGATAGGTCGGTGACCAGCATGCCGGCCAGCGCCTTGCCCAAGCCGGCGTACTCATCGGATGCCGCCGCTTTGTCCAAGGGCAGCACGGCTAAGGTCATCTCTTCCGCGAAGGCCGGGGCCGAGAACAACAGGGTGCCCAGCATCAGGAGCAGGGCTTGCATCCACTTCAAGATTCCTCCAAGACGCGGCGACCCACGAGCTTTCCTACAACATTGCTGAGCTGTTCGTGATTCCAGTCTTGCGGTTGTTTCCATGCACCTTGAACGAGGCGCTGCAGGCTGGCTTTCACCGCCAAGCCTAATACTTCGCCCACACCGCTGTGGACCTTGACCACAAGAGCACCTCTACGCTCCGGAAAACCCATGCAAAACAGCGCCTGCGCACCGATTTTTACAAACATGGACTCTTGAGCCCCAGCCATGATGTCTTCGTCCAAGCGATCAGTACCCGAGGTCAGGTGGGGGTGCTTCTCCATCGCAAGCCGGATTCCACGCATGACTGGATCCGGATCCACAACGACCCCCTGCCAAACCCGGGCCATCTCCTCCAAGCTCATCACCCAGCTGGGAACGCCACAGCCGTCGGTGGCAAACTCAGGCCGGCTTTCACCCAAGGTCAGACGCGCACGGATGGCCCGCTGTAAAGGATGGCTCGCATCGCGGTAGTCGGCGGCCCATCCCTGGGCACGGCTGGCTGCAGCCATAAAAGCGTGCTTGCCCGAGCAGTTATTGTGCAGCACCGAAGGAGCCTGGCCACTGAGCAGGAGCGCGTGGTGAGAAGGCATGTGCAGGGGGGCATGGGCGCCACAGAGCAGGCAGCTTTCCTCCAATCGGAAGTAGCCCACGATCTGTTTGACGATCGCCACGTGCTCTGGCTGGCCGGCATGAGAAGCGGTACCGACCGCGAGCACCTCCGAGGACAGCTCGGGATCCCCCAGTGCCTTGAGGCTAGCCCGTAGCTGCACCGGCTTGGCCGCCGATCGAAAGGGCGTTCGGAATGGCTCTCCCCAGCGCCGCACCCCACGTGGCCC
>JBLHMA010000145.1:0-11963 GCA_047621545.1 Cognaticolwellia sp.
ACCTTGCCCTTGGTCCATGATCTCACCAGCGCTGGTCTAGACAGCAATGCATCGCTGAGCGTCCCCTTGGTCCAAAGCATCAAGGATTTGAACGTGCGGGACTCCAGCCTCAACGCTCCTCTTCTCAAAGACATCGAAAGCCTGTCGCTGTACCAACTCGAAGAGCAGTCGTTCAATGCGCCAAAGCTGGCGACAGTGGAATTCCTGGTGCTCGAGACTGCCCAGTCGTTTCCGGTGCTGCACACCCTTGGAACCCTGCAGACCCGCGCAGCTGCCGACTTCCCGGTCCTACAGCAAGCCACGACAATCACGGCCTACGACCCGCTCACCGCACCCAAACTACGCGATGCCCAGAGCGTCATCCTCTACGGCCAGGGCCACGACCTGAGCGACCTGCGCTGGGTGACCACCCTATGGACTCAGGACTGCCAGGCGTTTGGCGGTCTGGCCCGCATCGACGGCTGGGTGACCAGCAGCTGCGATCTGGATCTGCGCAGCCTGCACACATTTGCTGGCCCGCTGCAGTTGAACCCAGTCGGCACAGCCACCCGCTTCACCTTGCCAGACCCACTCCCAACCGCGCTTTGGCTGGATGGCTCCAACTACGGCGACCTGGACCAGGACTCGGTGGAGGGTGCCCTGTCTGTTCAGGTCCGGGCGAGCGCACCGGCCCAGGACTTTGCCGTTCGGGAAGTCGGCGGCCAGCTGTACTTGGAGTTGGATAAAGCCACGGGGCTGGGCAGCCTGGAGCAGATCGAGACGGTGGGGGGGGACCTGAGCTTCTGCGCGCCGCTGATTCCGGATCCGGAGATTTCGGCCTGGCTGACCACCCTCTCCGTCGGCGGGGAAATCATTGACCGCTGTCCCTAAGGCGCCGGCCTAGTCCCGCAGCTCCACCCGAATCCGCAGCGCCCGGTGGTCCGCCCCCGGCACCATGAAGTACCGCAAGCTGTGCGAGTCCACGTCCCCGACCAGGATGTGGTCCAGCCTAAAGAACGGCGCCATCGGCCACCCTCCACCTGCCGGCCAGCTGTTGGCCCAGATACCTTGGCTCACGGCAGGATCCCGCAGCCCGGTGTCGATGAGCTTGCGCCAAGCCCTGGATCCAGGGACGTAGTTTAGGTCTCCGGTGACCACGACTGGGTCGTCCTTCTTGCAGGGTCCCCACTCCCGCGACATGCGCCCGTCCTCCACGTGCGAGGCCACTTCATCCAAGTAGGGCGTCATGCCGCTGGAGCAGATGGGAATGGGCGGAGGCGCGTGGATCCCGATGACGCACATGCTGGCCTCGACCCGAACCAGAGCAACGGGCATTGCGCACCCCGCTGCGCCGTACTCCTCCGTGATCGCGGCGTCACAGAATCTTCCACGGGCGCAGTAGACCGCCTCCCCATGGCTGGGCTTGGGCAAGTCTCTGCCGTAGTTGTCGGCCACGCGGGCCATGCCCGGAATCCGCTCGCCGCGCTTCTCGTGGGTGATGAGCACGTCGGCGCCCAGCTCTCCCAGAGCCTGCTCCAGCTTCTCTTGTTCCTCGGCGTAGGCTTGGACATTGGCGGAGACCAGCAAGAGCCCCTCGCTGCTCTCTGGCCAGAGCGGCGGGATGCCCGAGAGGAGAAAGGCGCCCAGGGCAATGCCGCCTCCAATCCTGTTGGAACTCCGCCGCCAGTACCACAGCCCCCAGACCACAAACAGCAGCATCGCGGGGCGGGGCAGGCTCAGCAGCACTGCACGAAGCGCGGAGAGCCAGAGCACATCTTCCGGACAGACCGCCGCCGCCCCACCTGCGCAGAGCAAGCCGAACAAGAGCACAAAGAATCCAGCCAGCCCACGCATTCGCGCCACGCGCTCTCCGAGTACACAGTCGGGAGTATCCCACGGGCAGGCTATCGGGCCTTCCCTTGTCGTGGCGCGGGTGTACGCTTCTTCTGTATCAAGGAGAAATATGGCCGTTCACCGGTCGGGCTTGGGGCGCCTAAGAGCCAACTTCACCACCGTGCTGGATCAGCAGGTGGCGTCTCTGTCGTGGCTCTCTAGGCAGGCAGCCGGGGATCCCGACCTGCTCGACGCCTTGGTAGCAGAGCTCTCACGACTCCAAGCGACTGCCCAAGCCTTGGATCTGCTAGAAGTGGCCCGCGCTGCAGATCGTGCCCGACGCGCCGCGACCGAAGGCGGACTCCAGGGCAAGATCGACGCCCTCTTAGAGGTATGCCGATCTCTTGACGGCTCTCGGCCCGTCTTTCGGCCACTACTGGTCATGGAGCCCGACGAGGCCTCGGCCATGCGACTGCGCATGCGGGCCCGCTCCTGCGCGGTCCAGGTGGACTTTTACGGAGAGACCGATGAACTGGTTCGCAGCGCAAGGGGTGACCGGCCCTTTGCTGTAGTGCTCCCGATTCTTGCTCTGGAAAAGGTCGCGGCAGCCTTTAGGCAAGACGACAAGTTGGCCACGATCCCCCTCTACGTGTTTCAGACGGGCGGCGCCGACATCGAGCACCGTATGCAGGCCATCCAGGCCGGCGCCGCAGGTTGGGTGGCCGCTCCAATCGATATCCCCAACATGATCTGGCGGATCCGTGAGCAAATCGGAGAGGCGGAGCCCCATCAGCCGCGCCTGCTCCTGGTTGGCCCAAAAGCCAGCCAGGACATCGCAGGCCACCTGGATCCCCAGGCGATCCACGTCAGCACCAGCCTTAGCGCCGACGAGATGCTGGGTGTGCTCCAAGATCTGGCACCGGACCTGGTGGTAATCGACGCCGAATATGCTGACCGAGTTTTGCCCGTGCTGCGCGGCCACGAGCGCTGGAACGGCCTATCGGTCTCAGTGTACGGAGACGCGCCCCAAGCCTCGATCTCCACCGCCGACCTGCTGCTCAGCAGCTTGGACCCCAAAGTTGTGGCCCATCAGATCATGGGCCGAGCAGAGCGCCTACTCACTCAAAATGCGGCCGTGCTCTTCGACTCAGCAACCGGCGTGCTCTCCCGCAATGCACTGCTAGCAGTCGCCGACCGGGAGGTCGGACTGAGCCTGCGCAATGGCATCCCAAATGCCACCTGCCTGCTGGAGTTGGACGACTGGGAGCGCTTCGTGGAAGACAACGGTCCTGGCCGGAGCCAACACGTCCTGCGCATGGTTGCGCGCACCCTCCAGTCGTCCCTTCGAGAGACCGACGCGGTGGGGCGCGTGGGCAAATCCACCCTGGCCCTGGTGCTGATGGCGTGTACGACCGACCAAGCCAAGCGACGCATTCGTGGCATTCAGCACGCCTTCGCCGAGACACACAAAGACGACGAAGTGCTCTCCAAGATCACCTTTACCGTGGGCGTGGCAGACACCCTGGGCGGACCAGCCTTGCTTCAGCGCAGTGAGATGGCACTGCATCGGGCACGCTTGAGCGGCCATGGAAGCATCGACAACTGAGTCGGCTGTCGCTAAGCCGACAACCGGGCTGGTCGGTCAAGGCGGGTCGATCAGGGCGCTGTCGCCAGCGTCGTAATGCTAACCAAGGTCGCCTGACACGGGGTCGGCCCTGTCCGCAACAAGATGACCCAATCTGCAGCCTGACGAACCTCGTCTTCGGTGCGGAGTAGCTTGGGCTGCAGCTCTACTGTGTCCTTGTCTGGGCCCTCCTCAAAGTCCCATGTCTCAACAACGATCTTGTCCACGGTGTAGAGCAAGACAGGCTTGGAGCGCCCCTGTAGGCGAAGCAAGGCGTTGGGCTGAAGCTCGAGTTGGACCACAGGGTGGCCCTCTAAACTGAGCTGGTACCAGACGTTGGTTAGGTCTTCCTGGCCCGCAAGTGGCTCTCCTTCCGGGAGGCTCTCCAAGGTATCGGCCTGGTAGATCTCGAAGACCCCGCGCTTAGCCAACAAGGCAGGAACCGCGGTCTCGTCATCGTCGAGTCCAGGCAGCGTCGCCAGCACACGGACCTGCTGACCCTCCACATCGACCTGAAGCTCTCCCAGCCCCATTTCCTGGGCGCGGCTCTGAATCACCGGCGCCAACTCAGCAGCGCAGGTGCTCTCAAACCGCATCTCAACCCGCTCACCCTCTGCGAGGCCACCGATACGGGTGAGCACGAAGAGCGCGATCAGGCTGATGATCAAAAAACCGGCCAGCAGCATGGGAAGACTGCCGAAGAAGAAGCGCGCGTTGCGCTCTTTGGGTGTGCGGGACCTCATGGGGCGCAGGTTTAACCGGCGGGGCCTTAAAGGGGTGCGCGGATGCGTGGATAGACGGTTAGACCTGGGGGCAGAAGTAGGAGAGTTGGATGGCGTACAAGGCAACGCTGATACCCGGAGACGGGATCGGTCCAGAGGTGACCGGAGCGACGGTTCGCATCCTCGCAGCAGCGGGGGCTCCCATTGAGTGGGAGACCGTGCACGCGGGCCGCAAGGCCTTTGAGGAGACTGGAATTCCCGTCCCCGAGGGCGTGCTCAGCTCGCTGCGCACCAACCGCATTGGCCTAAAGGGCCCTCTGGAGACCCCAAAGGGCAAGGGCTTCCGCTCCGCCAACGTGACCATTCGCCAGGAGCTAGAGCTCTACACGGGCCTACGCCCAGTGAAGAGCCTGCCGGGTATCGTCACGCCCTACACCGACGTGGATCTGGTGGTTCTGCGAGAGAACACCGAGGATCTTTACGCTGGAATCGAGCATGAGCTCGCTCCGGGCCAGATCATCTCTCTCAAGGTGAGCACCCGGGCCGCCGGAGAGCGCATCTCCAAGTGGGCCTTTGAGTACATGCGCTACCGCGGGCGCCGGCTGATAAGTTGCTGCGCCAAGCCCAGCGTAAACCCGATGAGCGACGGCGCCTTTATCGACGCGTTCCAGAAGATCGGCGATGACTACCCCTACATTCGCCAGAACACCATGCCGATCGACAACGCTGCCATGGCCTTGGCGATGGACCCCACCAAGTTTGATGTGCTGTTGCTGCAGAACCTCTCCGGAGACATCCTCTCCGACCTGTGTGCAGGTCTGGTGGGCGGTCTAGGCGTGGTACCTGGCGCCAACGTAGGCGACCGCATCGCCGTGTTCGAGGCAGTGCACGGCACTGCCCCAGACATCGCAGGAGAGGGCATCGCAAACCCATTGGCTGTTCTGATGAGCGGCGTGATGTTGTTGGAGCACATCGGCGAGCGTGTCATCGCAGACCGCGTGACCCGAGCCATCTGGGACGTCCTGGAGAAGGGCGAACACCTCACGGGTGACCTGGGCGGCAGCGCCAACACCAAGACCTTCACCGATGCCCTGATCGACGCGCTGTAGGAGCCACACATGAGCCACCGAGTCACCCTGATTCCCGGCGACTGGATCGGTCCCGAGACCTCCCGTGCCGTCCAGCAAATCCTTAAGTCCGCTGGCGTGGACATCGCCTGGGAGCTGCATCCCATTGTGGATGGCATCGTCTCCCCGGAGCTGATCCAGAGCGCCCGTTCCACAGGGCGAATCCTGAAGAACCGCACCAAGGCCCCCCGGGTCGCCGGTGCGTTGCCCGCCGGAATCCACCTCCGCAAGGAGCTGGACATCTGGGCCCAGGTACGCCACGTCAAGAACCTGCCCGGCCTGCCCGCGCGCTTCAACGACGTGGACCTTGTCGTGGTTCGCGAAACCAGCGAGGACATCTACAAGGGCTTTGAGCACGAAACTGCTCCAGGCGTCTTTGAGACCATCAAGCTGACTACCGAGCCCGCCTGCGAGCGCATTGCGCGCTTCGCCTGCGAGCTGGCTTTGTCCAAGGGCCGGAAGAAAATCAGCATCGTGCACAAGTCCAACATCATGAAGAAGTCCGACGGACTCTTCCTGCGGACGGCGCAGCGGGTCCTGGCCGAGTACCCCACGCTGCAGTTCGAGGACGTCATCGTTGACGCCCTCTGCATGCGCCTGGTACGCCGCCCAAGCGACTTTGATGTCCTGCTGTGCGGCAACCTCTTCGGCGACATTATCGGCGACCTGGCAGCGGGCTTGGCTGGCGGTATCAGCGTAGGCGGCTCCATCAACCTGGGCGAGGGCATCAAGCTCTACGAGAACCCGCACGGCAAGGCCCCAGACTTGGTCGGCACCGGTACCGCCAACCCCATTCCCAACCTGATGAGCGCTACCTGGCTCTTGGACGACTTGGGAGAGGAGCAGGCCGCTGAGCGCATCCGGAGCGCGGTACACGCCTCCCTCAAGGCAGGCTTACACACCGCCGACTGTGGCGGCGCCGATGGTTGCGCACAGGTCATCAAAGACGTGACAGCCCGCCTGTAGGAGCACGCGATGATCTGGATACTGGCTGCACTGGCTTGCAAGGACAAAACCGTGGACTCGGGCTCAGGCACCGAGTGCGGTCGCTTGGTAGACTACCCTGGCACCACATTCGCCGCTGAAGCGGTGGAGTGGACCGAGGGCCAGTCGCTCTACGACGTGGGCGAACCCAGCGACCAGCTCCACAGCAGCTTGAATCTCTGGACCACCTACTTGGATGTACACGGCCGCGCCGACCCCCTCGCTGATGCGAACTGGGACGGCAAGGACGCGCTGCTCTGGCTCAATCGCTACGATGCCTGCGAGCCGCGTAGCTACACCTGGATGGACCCCTTCGTTGTGGGGAGCACCCGTACCGTGCCTGGGGAGTACTCCGGTGGCACGGACTGCGATCTGCAGTGGACCGAGGCTTGGGTCTTTCTCATTGACCAGGTCGACGGAGCCGACAACGGGGACGTCTGCGCGGACAGTGGCGCTTAGCGACGGCGCTTAAGGCGAAGAGCTGCGCTGCAAGCGGAATGCAAGCGCACCTTGCAGGGCATGGTCCCGACCAAAATTGTGGTTCTCCCGAACCTTCAGACGCCTTTCACCCATCCAGGTGTAATCCTATGAAAGTGGTTTCTTTCACCCTGACGGGTTCTATAGAAGGCAAGTCAGGAGCCGCGCATGTCTGCAAGTCACGTCCACACCCCCTCCGAGATCCACCTTAGCCACGCCACGTGGCGCCAAGGTTCCCGCTACGGGATGTGGAAAGGTGCAGCTGTCGTAGACGGCACACTGGTCGCCGAGAGCACCGAGGGTCCAGTCCAGGGCGAACCGGTCCAGCTCCGCTTGACCTTGGAAGATAGACGCAGCGTCTCCCTGCTCGCCCACCACGTGCACTGCTTGCGGGAACCCGGCCAGCCAGACCTAATGATGGTCCTCCTCGAGCTGGAGCCTGAAATGCTAGCCGAGATGGCCAGCCCAATGGCAAGCGAGCCCCCCGCTCCGGACGCAGTAGCCGAGCCCGTGGCCAAGGCGCCCCTCCCCCGCGTGGTGCGCCTCAGTCTAATTCTATCAATGGCGGCTCTGCTCGGCGCCGTAGTGTTGACATTCTCCGTTTAACGCCGGCTTTCGGATTGCAGAAATAGAGCCACATGGCTAGATGCTCGTTGAACCAAAGAGTCGCCTCCCGATTCTGGATGGAAGAACCTTCCGCCACGTCAGCTGGCGGCAAGGGAAGGACTGCGGAGTCTGGCCACAGGCCTGCTTCACCCAAGAGTGCTTGGCGGTCAAAGCAGAGAGCATTCTGGGCTCACTCAAGCCCGTCCAGCTGCGCTTGATCTTGGGGAACGGGGAGATGGTCCTCACCCAGGGCATCCTGACCTCACGTCTAGAACAAGCGGGCAGCACGCTGATGCTCTTCACTCTAGCCCTGACCCAGGCAGACGTGGCCTTGATTCGGGCCTGCCCTCCTGACCCAAAGGAAGTGGCTGTCCCCGTGGGAGTCGACTCAGACTCGACCCACAGAGTGGCATTGGCCTTGATAGGCGCAGCGCTCTTGGGCCTTGTCGCAGCCCTCCTCTTGGGCTGAACAGCGCCGTCGTGAAACATGCCTTAACCAGCGAGCAACCAGCCTTGTTCCCCCAAGCTCCGGCAACTCTCCTCCAGCGTACCCTGAGCGACGACGCGGCCAAAGCTGCCCCCCGCTCTCCGGGTCTGATCGGCCAAGGCATCGCTGAGCCGGCCAAGTCGCTGGCTGTACTTGGCCACCGCGTTCGAGTCCATGTTGACCTGGATGCGCTCCCCACCCTCCGCGTCGACCAGCTCAAAGCTGCCACCGACCGGCGGCGCAGCTTCCCAGGGGCCAAGCACTTGAAGCAACCCTACAGCCCCGGCCCGCCTGGCCAGGGTGCTCACCAGGCTCTCCGCCTCGTGTGGGCTGAGGAAGTCCGAGATCAGGACCACCATCGCGCCGGCAGAGGTGCGGCTGCTCATGGCTCCCAGGGCATCCATCAGGGGCCGCCGGCTCATGCTGTCTACCCCTTCGTGCAGCAGCGCCTCCAGGGGCACACTACGCGGCGTGTCGTCCAGAACCCAAGGGCGAGCCCGCCAGCCCATGCGCAGGCTGGACCGGGTGACCAGGGCAGCCATGTCCAAGGCCAGCTGTGCCTTGCCGGGTTCACTCGCCATGGAGCGGCTGGCGTCGACCAGGATCTCCACGGTGGGCCGCACTTCTTCTCGGTAGCGCTTGAGCATGAGCTGATCGGTGCGGGCATAAGCGCGCCAGTCCAGCTTGCGCACGTCGTCGCCCGGGGTGTAGCCCCTGTGGTCTTGGAACTCGGTGCTCGAGCCGGCACCTCGGCCCATAGCGGAGCCGCCTTCTTGCCCCACACGGGGGGCCGCCAAGCCAATGCGCCAGGCCTCGGCTAGGCGGGCGGAGTCGGAGGTGGGCTCAAGCAGCGGACACCTCTTCTTCTTCGAACGCCTTCACTCTGGCCTCGTTCTCGCGGCGCAGTCTAGAGACCCGCTGCACTTCTCTGATACCCCGCAGCATACGCGGCAGATTGACCAGCATGGTGATCACGAACATCACCAAGGCGACCGTCCAGATCGCCTCCTTGTCTGAAAAGTTGTCCCGAGTCAGGCGCTCAAAGGCCCAGGGGAAGCAGAAAGGATGCTCAAAGTCGCCCCAGTCCCGGTCTCCGGCCATCAGGCCAAAGAAGGTGGGCACCATGGCGGTCCCGGCGAAGAACATGCCGGGGGCAAAGGCGGAGAGCACCCGAATGGGCATGCGGTGAGACCAGCGCTGTAGCAGTGCGGTAGGCAGGTTGAACGCGGTGACTGCCCACAGGAAGGAGAAGACGAACAGCTCCACCCAGGCATCCCCAGCGTCTGGCTCGACGGTGGGAAAGATCATCATGAACCCGCCAAAAAGCGTGACGATGACCAGGTTGAAGAGCGCACCATTACCGCCGCCGGGCATAAAAGGCGTGGCTGCCAGAGCCACCAGAGCGTTCTTGGGAGCTGTGACCTGGACGCGCCTACCCAATCGTTCGGACTCCCCGGAGAAGATGCCCGAGGGGAGCAGCATCGCAAAGCCCAGGGCCAAGTAAGCGACGATGAAGGCCTCGGCCTCGGGATGGGGGACCCAATGCATGGCCATGTAGGTGCCGATCATACCGACCAAGGCAAAGCCAAACATCAGCACGCGCAAGGGTGTGGACCGGTTCTCCTCGGGGTGCGAGATGCGAAGCGTGCCGCCAATGAAGGCGAAGGTGGCGATGAAGATGGCCACGCCCGCAAAGACGGACAGGCCGACCTGCACCTCAACGTCCTGCAGGTCCGAGGAATTCCGCAGGATCTCTGTGACGCCGGCGACCGCTGAGCTCACCAGACTGAACTGAAAGCCGCCCAGGATGACCATCAGCAGCACCCGCAAAAGGCGGTTCTCCGTCAAGAAGCTGGCCGAGAGGGTCACGCAGCTCACGCACACTGAGAAGATCAGCGTGTAGACGACCACAAAGACCAGGACGCTGAGATCCACCCCCGGCAACAGGAAACTGAGAGCCAGGAAGGGAGCCAACGCCGCCAAGACCAGCCCGGACTGCACGAGCGAGGACAGCAAGCGCCCAGCGACAATCTGCCTGGGACGAAGTGCGGTGAGCTGAAGCAGCTCGGCCCGCCCTCCTCGGCCTGAGCCACTGGCTGCCACGAAGGCCTGAAAGGGCACCAACCCCATCATGGCTGCCGCCATGCACATGTAAATGCCCACAAAGTAGGCCTGACCAATCTCCGGATCGTTGTCTGCGGCCATGAGACAGACGATGCCGACCAGAGTCGCTGCGATGAGCGTGAGGCCGTACGTGACTTTGAAGTAGCGGCCGCGCAGGGCTTGCCGAACTTCCTTGACCAGAATGGGGTTCAGACGGTCGTCGATCCAGTTGGGAAGGGTCACTGGACCACCCCCTCAGTGAGAGACAGGAAGACTTCTTCCAAGTCTACGGCCAAGGGACGCACCTCCATCGGGCGCAAGCCTTGGGTCACCGCGCGGCCCAAGAGATCCGCCAAGGCCTCCTCACCGCCAGCCAGGCCAAAGACGCAGCCATGCCCCTCGGCCCGGACCTTGTCCACGCCTGGCTGCTCCAAGAGGAAGCGCTGTAGAAGCTCCCCCTCTGAGATGCAGCGCATGTAGTAGAGCGCGTCAGGAGAGAGCTGCTTTTGGATGTCTGTGACCCGGCCTGACGCTCGGATTCGGCCCGCCTCGATGACGGCCACCACATCGCAGATCTCGGAGAGCTCCGTGAGAATGTGGGAGGAGATCAACACCGCTTTGCCCATCTCGGCCAAGACCGTGAGCAGCTCGCGTAGCTCTACGCGGGCGCGTGGGTCCAGTCCTGCGGCGGGCTCGTCCAGGATCAGCAAGCTGGGGTCGTGCAATAGGGTCACCGCCAGGCCAGCGCGTTGGCGCATGCCCTTGGAGAGCGCCAAGATCTCCTTGTCCAGGAGCGGCTCCAGCCCAGTAAAGTCGATCACCGAGCGCATGGCCTTGTCCCGCTCAGCACCCCGCAGGCCCTGGGCCCGAGCATGAAATTCTAGGTAGTCCCGCACCGGCGTGTTCGGCTCACTGGCGTAGGCATCGGGCATAAAGCCGATTCTGCGGGTCACCCCGCGTGGGTCCGCGAGCACCGAGCAGCCGCCCACCAGCACGTCACCGGAGTCCGGCAGCTCTAAGGTGGAGCAGATGCGCATCGTGGTGGTCTTGCCCGCACCGTTGGGCCCAATAAAGCCGCAGATCTCACCAGCGGAGACGGAAAAGCTGACCTCGTCGACGGCTTTGACGTTGCCAAAACTGCGCGAGATGTTCTGTACGTCCAGGATCTTCATGGCATCTCCAGCAGACCGACGATGCGGTGCTCACCTGCACGCTCATCCAGCTTGAGTCCCTCGTCGTCCAGGAAAGGTGAGCGCTCTACACGGGCCACATAGGAGCCTGGGGCCATGTCTTGAAAGGCTGCCGGGTACTGCAGTCTGCCGCGCCCCAGACTCATGGTGCTGGCCCAGACCGCTGCAAGCTGCTCCTGAGGCGCGTCGATGGCAATCAGAGTGGCAGTTCCCTCTGCCATTAATGGCGCGTTGAGGCCCCAATAGCTGCCGTCTACGGCACGAACGACCACGCTGTCCAAGCGGGTGTCCAGGTTGTTGCTGATCTCGGTCCCCCTCACAGCCAGGTTGAGCCTGGAGGCGCGCTCCCCCATCAACACTTGGGTGGTGGCCACACGCGAGGGCAGAATCGCGCCGCTCACACGCCGGCCTTCGTCGTCGATGCGCACCTTGAAGCTCTCGGAGTACTCCAGCCGGGAGGGGAAGTCGTAAAAGCCAGCGCCAGGGCGGAGCCCACCGCCAATGGCCGCGCCCAAGTAGATCTGGCGCACCTCTTGGACGGTGGCCCGCTGGGTGACTTGGTCCAGGTAGGTCACCGAGTAGCTGGCCGACTGGGCCCCAAAGCCGGTAGAGGCCACGCCATAGGCCAGGATGGCTCCGGCGCTCAGGGTGGCCAGAATGGGCGTAGTTATCAGCATGCCAGCGGAGCGCTTTAGGGCACGGATGAGCACGACATTGATGGGTCCCAGCAGCATGCCCACCCCAAAGAGCAGGAGCGCGAAACGCCCACTGGGAATCACCCCCACACCAGGAATCTGCGGCCGAGCCACCCGGAATGTGTTGGTGGAATAC
>JBLHMA010000146.1:0-11888 GCA_047621545.1 Cognaticolwellia sp.
TGTACGTGCGCGCGGCCTCCTCAAATGACAATCCACCGTCGATCTCGGCCTGGATGTCGTCGAGCTTGGCCGCAACGTCTTCGTCGGTCATGGCTGCCACGCCGCTGCGGAGCAGAATCATGCGCAAGGTGGCCTTGCGTGGCTGGTTGTAGCGACGCTCAAACTGACCGTCGTACAGCGCCTTGATTCGCTCTGGGCTAGTTGCAATCAGCGCGTCGACCTGGGTCTGGCTGATTTCAACGTCGGCCATGAAAGCGTTGGAAGGAACACGCACCCAGCTCAGGGCCAGGGTTGTGTTGTCGTCGACGTACTGGCGCTGAATCTCTTGTGGGGGCACGTGCACTGCCAGCGAGGCCAGCTCGAGCACCTTGCGCACCTTCAGGTATTTGTAAACGTCTTCGCGGAAGACCTTCTCGTCCAGACCGTTTCCAGCCAGAAAACGATCCAGCTTGGCCTTCTTGTAGGTCTTCTCTTCTACGAAGAGCATCTCGCCATTGGACGGAAACATGCCGGCGCTGGCCTGGAGTATTGCGTCCACGTCGGGAACGATGACCATGCCAAAGGTCGTATTGTCCATCCGCTGAATGGTGTATTCGACCTCCTCGCCGCTAACCTCAACCTTGAGGCGCTCCGCTTCACCCAACAACACGCGTTGCTCGACAAGGCTGGTCAGGATCTGCTGCTGCAGACTCGCATACGCCGCGTCGTCTTTCACGCCGCGGGACATCCAGCGCATGGTGCGTTCCAGCTGCGAGCTGGTGATTCGCTCATCGTCAACCTGAGCAACCTGGGAGCTCGTCTGCCCGTCCCGTCCTAGGCCCCAGCCCACGAACGACACCACGATGATCGCAAAGACGGCCTGGGTCAGGAAGGAATCGGACCCTCCGCGCATCTTTTCCATCAAGGACATGCCGCTTCTCCTGCCTGTAACGATACATATGAGACGGGCGCACGTAGCCGGACTTGGCATGTTGAGCAATCAAGCCGGCTTGGAAGAATGTCTGGAGCCGTGTGTGCTGAGTCCAGAAGGGCGCCTCAGAACTGAGAAGCGCTCCAGAGCTGGGCCGTGCTGTCCCCCTTGACCTTGCCCTTGTTGCGCTTGTAGCGCTTCTTGGCGTTGGGCATCCACTCGTTCAGGTTCTTCTTGCGATCCTTGTTGGTGGGGTGTGTGCTCAGGATGGAGAGCTGTCCGCCGCCGGTCGCCGCTTCCATGCGGTCCCAGACCAGCGGGGCCTCCTGGGGGGGGTAGCCGGACTTGGCCATGTACATCATGCCGATGACATCAGCCTCTTTCTCATGCAGGCGAGAGAAGGGCAGCACGTAGCCGACCTGAGCGCCTGCGCCCGCTGCTGCGCTGATGACGGCCATCTGCTGCGGGGTCATCTCAGTCTTGTTGTCCAAGTACAGGTAGAGCGCGCCCATGCCGCCAAGAACAGCGAGCTGCTGGGAGAGACGCTCGGCGCCGTGATGGGCGGTGGCGTGACCGACCTCGTGGCCCATCACAAAGGCCAGCCCGGCCTCTGACTCGACCACGGGTAGCAGCCCGGTGTAGACCGCGATCTTGCCCCCGGGCAGGCACCAAGCGTTGATGGACTCGCTGTTCTGAAGCAACTTGAACTGCCAGTCAAACTTCGGCTGATCCGCCGACTTGGCGATCTTCTTGCCCACGCTGTTGATCACCTTGGCGTTCTCGGTGCCCTTGGCCACCTTCTCTTCGGCCAGGGTGCTCTGGTAGGTAGACGCACCGATCTGGCGCATCAGTGTGTCTGGAATCAAATTTGCTTGTCGGCGCCCCGTGATGGGCACCTTGACGCAGGCCACCAGGGTGGATGCTGCGAGGACCAAGCCCAGGGCGCTGCTACGGGCGAATCTGCGCATGGGATGTCTCCTTCCGAAAGGGGGCAGTGGATGGTGAAAAGTAGCGCGTTTGTGTGCGCTTGGACAAGGGACTTGGGCGAGGATCTACGAGGTGCTATACGCCATTACCCGCGACATCTTCATTCTCCCGCCTCTCTCCTCCCCCAAGGCTGCCCCCAATGGCCTCCAGACTGCTGGATGGCGTGCTTGGCGCGCTCTCTCAAGACATGGCGATCGATCTCGGTACCGCCAACTCCTTGCTTCATGTCCGTGGTCGAGGCGTGGTCTGTCGCGAACCTTCCGTGGTCGCGCTGCACACAAACCATAAAGGGCAGAGATCAGTCCTAGCGGTTGGAGCAGAGGCCAGGGAGATGCTGGGCCGTTCTCCCTCCGACATTCGAGTTGTGCGTCCTCTGCGGGATGGTGTCATCGCCGACTTTGAGGTGACCGAGGCGATGCTGCGCTTGTTCATGCACGCCAGCATGGGGCCGAACCACATCGTCCGGCCGCGCTGTGTGGTGTGCATTCCATACGGGACGACCGAGGTGGAGAAGCGCGCCATGCGTGAGTGTGCCGAGGCCGCAGGCGCCCGAGAAGTGCACTTGGTGGAGGAACCCTTGGCGGCCGCTATCGGTGCCGGTCTGGACATCACGGAGCCCAGCGGCAACATGATTGTTGATGTGGGTGGTGGCACCACAGAAGTGGCCGTGGTGAGCATGGGCGGCATCGTCTACAGCCGCAGCGTTCGCGTGGGCGGTGACCAGATGGATGCGGCCATCGTCAACTACCTCAAGGACAACCGTGGGTTGCTGGTTGGGCCCATCACGGCCGAAGAGATAAAGGTCAAGCTGGGGAATGCAGCGGCCTTGAAACGGGATCCAGCCCTGAGCATTGAAGTGCGGGGCCGAGACTTGGTTACGGGCTGGCCACGGGCCGTTCGCGTTGGCTCGGGCGAGGTCAGGGATGCTCTGGCAAGCACCGTTCAGCTGCTTGTGGACACCCTACTGGCGGCCCTGGAGAAGACTCCCCCGGAGCTTGCCGCAGACATCGTCGACAAGGGCATCGTGCTGACCGGAGGCGCCGCGCAGCTCAAGCGACTGGACTTGGCCATGCGCCAAGCAACAGGCCTTCCAGTCATCGTCGCCGATGATCCGGAAGCGGCTGTAGTGACTGGAGCCGGAAAGGCTCTGGCTCACATCGAGTTCCTGCGTGCGGTCGCCTGCTAAAAGCAGCCGCTGGCTGGGGCGCTCAGAGCGCTTCGGTCAACAGCTGCGCGATCTTTGCCTTGTCTACGTTGCCGACAGCGGAGCCAACAGCCTCGCCGTTTTTGAACACGATCAAGGTTGGGATCGAGCGCACGTTGTAGTTCATCGCGATCTTGCGATTCTTGTCGATGTCCAACTTCACAACGCGGGCGCGCCCGTCAAAGTCGCCAGCAACATCTGCGATCTTTGGGGCGAGCGCCTTGCACGGCGCGCACCAAGTTGCCCAGAAATCCACGAGTACGGGTTGGTCGGAGTCCAGGACCTGGGCCTTGAAATCGGCTTCGGTGACATTAATGATGAGGTCAGATGCCATGGGATGAGGCTCCTTTAAGAGAGTGAGTCGCTGCCGCGAGCAGGTGGCTTGGTCTAAACTCCACCGGGGCCCAGGGCAAGGGCTAGCACGGCCAGCCACTGAGTCCTTGGAGGCCCGATGCCGTCCGCTCCTGTCAGTCAGCTTTACGTCGCTCACTTGGAACAGTGGTCCGGCTTGTTGGAATTGCTGAGCGGCGGCCACAGCACCCGGATCTATCTCCAGCGCGGAAAGGTGGTTCAGATCGAGGACATGCCCGGGCTGTTGGAGTCCGTCTGCCCCCACCCCACAGGGAACCTCAGGGATGACCTTGGCATTGCGATCCAGTCCGGTGTGGACATGCAGGAAGCCTTCCTGGTCGCAGCCAAGGACATTGGCGTGGCCTTTGCCCTGAGCCACGGGAGCGATCGCGTTGAGGCGCTCTTCATCCCGGAGATCGCGCCGCCTCCTGGCTGTTTTCCCCTAAGCGAGTCGCTGGCCAAGATCCTTCGCCTGGGGTTCGCTGCCGAGCGCCCGCCGGTCGCGGCGTACAGGGAGTACCGTTCGCGTTTGGGTTGGACACTTCGGCCAACCGGTCGTGCAGCCAAGGATCTGGGCACACATTTGCGGGACGCTGTGGCTGGCCTCTCAGAGGATGATCTGACGTGGGTCGCCTTGGATCTCCTGCTGGCCGTTGATGTGCTTCGCCTCGAGGAGGTGGCTGAAGACCCGCACAAGGCGGAGCGCCGGCGGAAGATCAAGGCGAAGATCCAAGCCCTGGAGCGCCGCGCGCAGGAACTCTTGGGCGCGCCGCCCTTGGAGGCCTTGGGTATCGACCCCAAGGAGAGCATGGCTTGGCTGGATGTCGATGGTGTCTCTAAGCAGTATCGAAAGGTCGCAACACCCTTCCATCCCGACCAGATTGGGCGTCGGCCCGCCCCGTACCAAACTGCAGCATCTGCAGTGTTCTCCGCAATGACCGAGGCCAAGGAGAAGCTGACTCGCGAGCCCGGTCGACTCAAGGAAGAAAAGGAGCGCTGGGAGTGCAAAGCCCGTGGTGTTCCATTTGTCTCCCGCCTGGACCGAGACGAGGCACGGGCGTGTTTCAAGCGCGCCCAAGGCCATGAGCACTACCGGAACTGGCAAGAGGCTCTGACAGAGCTGGACCAGGCGATCGCCCTAGATTCCGGCGAGCGACTCTACTCGGTGATGCGTGCCTTTGTGCTCACCATCCTCAAGCAGCGCACGGTTCCCGATGCCATCGGCGACATCCGCGAGGTCTGTAAGGATGCAGGCATCATCCCCCGGGTCGAGGGCCTGTACCGAATCGGCCGCCTCTACAAGATGGCCGACCGGCCGAGAGATGCCCTGGCCAGCTTTGAGAACCTGCTGGAGATTGTGCCCGACCACCTGGGCGCCAAGCGCGAGGTACGTCTGCTCCGGAAACGCATCCAAAGCTGACTCGTAGGTTACTGGGACACGTGCATCTCGCCCTGCTCCTGGTGGCCTTGCTGGCCTATTGCGCCTCTGCTGCATTTCGCATCGCGAAGTGGGGGCCGCGGCCCTGGGTCGGCAAAGTCGGGTTGGCTTGCGCCGTTTTGGCGGTGTTGGCTCACGTCGGGGCCATTGCCTGGGTTTGGGTACAAGGCGGGCGAATCCCTGTGTCCGACAGCGGCGACTCGGTCGCCCTGATTTCGGTGGGCATCGGGATTGGCGCGCTGCTGCTCCAACCCAAGGAGCGCGGTGAAGTGCTCGCGGGTGTGCTGTCCTCGCTTGCCGCGGTGTTGTTGGGAGTGGGCCTGTTGCTACCCAGCGCGAGCGCAGAAACCGATGCCGTGCTCTCCAACGTCTTCTTCCCGATCCATGCTCTGGCGACCTTTGTAGGGATCAGTAGCTTTGCCCTTTCCTTTGGGGTATCAGCAGTCTTCCTGTTGGTGCGCTGGCGGCTTAAACGAAAGCGCCTCCGAGGTCTGGGTGGGCTGCCCAGTATGGAGTCCCTGGACCAGCTCAATACACGCTGCGTTATCGTGGGATTTCTGAGTTTAACCCTGGGCATCGCTGCGGGCGGCGGCTGGGCTTCGGCTCACGGAAGCGGAGGGCTTGGTCCTGTTGTCTGGATCACGCTGGTCCTTTGGGTCTGGTATGCGGTGGCGGTCATGCTGCGCGTGGTCGGCGGCTGGCGTGGCAAGGTCACCGCACAGCTCTCGGTCTTTGGCTTTGTTGGCATGCTCGTATCCCTTGGCAGCGTGCTGTTGTTCAGCCAGGGGTGGCACCCATGATCGGGCAGCTCGAGCTGGTCTCCGTTGGCCTGAACCACCACACCGCTCCAGTGGAGCTGCGCGAGCGTCTCAGCATCTCTCCAGAGCGCTTGGGCGAGCACTTCAGTGGACTTCGAGAGACCGCAGGCACCGTTGAATCCCTGATCCTGAGCACCTGCAATAGGGTGGAGGTTTACGCCCTGGTGCCAAGCGCCCGCGAGCAGGGCATCGGCAACTATCTGGCGCGGGCGCATGGCTTGCGGCCCCCAGCCTTGGAGAAGCACCTCTACACCCGGCAAGGCCCCGAGGCGGTGGGGCACTTGTTTAGGGTGGCATCGAGTCTGGATAGCTTGGTTCTGGGCGAGCCTCAGATCCTGGGTCAGGTCAAACAGGCCTTCGCCCAAGCCAGCGCTCACGGAGCTCTGGGCCGGGTCATGCAACCACTCCTGCGTCGGACCCTCTCGGTCGCCAAGCGGGTGCGCAGCGAGACGCGAATCGGTCGAGACTCCGTCTCGGTGGGCTCGGCCGGAGTGGAGCTCGCACGTAGTCTCTTTGGCGATCTTAGTGAGCGCCGCGTGCTCCTCATCGGGGCAGGGGAGATGGGCCGATTGGTCTGTCAGTCTCTGCTCTCCAAGGGCGTTGAAGAGCTGCTGGTCAGCACCCGCACCTACACCAATGCAGTGAGCTTGGCCCAGGACTTTGGCTCCACGGCAATCCCCATTGAGCAGCTGGACAGCTACCTTGAACGGGTGGACATCGCAGTTGTGAGCACCTCGGCCCGGCACCACCTGCTGACCCGCGCGCGCATGCTGCCCATCCTTAAGAAGCGCCGCTATCGACCGCTGCTGCTCATCGACCTGAGTGTGCCCCGCAATGTGGCCCCCGACGTACATGAGCTGGACGGCGCCTTCCTCTACAACGTGGACGATCTGAGCGAGCTCTCACGGGAAGGGTTGGAGAAGCGTCAGTTTGCTGCCAAGCAGGCCGAGGTGCTGGTCGCCCAGGAGGCCTTGCGCTGCTACCGCTCCCTTGGGGCGCGTACCGCTGACCCCGTCATCGCTAGCCTGACTCACTCCGCCGAGGCTGCACGCCTGGCCGAGCTGCAGCGCAGCGCCCAGCTCCTTGAGCAGCTCACTCCGGACCAACGGCAGGTGATCGACGCTATGACGCGAGCGATGTTCAAGCGCTATCTACACAACGCCATTGGCCGGGCTCGCACCTTGGCCGAGGTGGGTGACACCGAGGGACTCCGGGTCCTACAAGAGAGCTTCAGCAGTGAGGATGAGCATGAGTGATCTAAAGCGTCTGGTCTTGGGAACCCGAGGTTCAAAGCTTGCGCTGGCTCAGTCGGGTCAAGTTGCCGATGCCCTGAGCGCGGCCACAGGCTTGCCGGTGGAGCTCAAGGTAATCAGCACCAAGGGGGACCGTGTCCAGGACCGGCCCTTGCCCGAAGTGGGTGGAAAGGGGCTGTTCACCTTGGAGCTGGAGGAGGAACTGCGGGCCCGTACCATTGACTTGGCGGTTCACTCTCTGAAGGACCTGCCAACCGATGACAGCGACGGGCTCATCGTCGCTTGCTATCCCGAGCGCGTAGACCCCCGTGACGTGCTGGTCGGGTTGCCGCTGGAGGCCTTGCCCCAGGGAGCCATTGTGGGTACCGGATCGGCTCGGCGTGCCACACAGCTGCGGGATCTACGCCCAGATCTGGAGATTCGGGGCATTCGCGGCAACGTGGACACGCGCATCCGAAAGCTACACGAGCAGGACTATCAGGCCATCGTGTTGGCGGCAGCGGGGTTGGCCCGCCTGGGACTGGATATCGAGCACTTTCCTCTGGATCCCGAGCAGTGTCTTCCGGCCCCCGGGCAGGGTGTTCTAGGCATTCAGTGTGCCGGAGATCGGTCGGATATCATCGAACTACTCCAGCGCCTGGACCACGCGCCGACCCGCGCTCGTATCACCGCGGAGCGCAGTTTTCTGGCGGCTCTTGGCGGGGGCTGCTCGGTGCCAGCCGGTTGTTTCGCCGAGGTGGAGGGACCGGACCTCCGGGTGCGTGCCGCACTGGCCGATGAGAGCGGGAAGGTGCACCGCAGGGAGACCCGTGGGCGAATCGAGCAGGCTGCAGCCTTGGGCGCGGTCCTGGCCGCTGTACTGCGGCAAGAAGCCTGAGCTCGGTCCCGCCGGTTTGGCGAGCCACGGCGCTGCCCAGTCGTTCAGTCAAGCCCAGTCGTTCAGAGCTGCCAATGCTGCGCTCAGTCGGTCGCTTCGACGGTGGGCTCGCAGAAGGCCTGGCACTCGGCGGGCTGGTTGGTCGCCAGGGTCTCGCAGGTCAGCACGTCCCAGCCATCGATACAGATTTTGGCGTTGTCTGCGTTGAAGCTGTTCCCGCAGGGTTCCTCTTCAGCAGTCACGGCGTCCAAGCGGGCGATGCAGTCGTCGACATCGCTGTATCCCAGGGCCTGCAAGTCGTCGCATCGCTCCAGGGTCTGGCACTGCGCGGCGTTAAAGTCCGCGCGCAGGCCGTCCTCGTTCTGGCAGGCCATGAAAAGCAGGATCAGCATCGGGTCTCTCCAGCGCAGGACAGTAGGAGGTTGAGGCGATGAGATCAAGGCCCCACCTGTTGCTCACCCGGGCTCCCGGACGAAACGGCGAGCTGCGTGCGGTCTTGGCTGACCGAGCGGAGCTGACTGAACTGCCGCTGATCACCTTTGAGGGGCTCTCCCATGACTTGCCCAACGGTCTGGACCGGGTGGTCATTACCAGCGCAACGGTGCTGCAGTTCTTGGACTTGGACGCCCTTAGGGACGTGCCCGTAGCGGTGGTCGGGCCGCGCACTCAACGGGCCTGTGTAGCGGCTGGGCTGAGGGTAGATGTTGTCCCCGAGCCGGCTCTGGCCAGCGCTCTACTTGGAGCCTTGGGGGCTGCAGGAGCCTTGCGCGGCCAGCGGCTGCTATACCCCCGTGCGGAGGAGGTGTCCCCAGAGCTGGAGCTGGGACTTCGGTTAGGGGGCGCCGACCTGACCTCGGTGGCGGTGTACCGGACGATCTGTCCCGCGGGTGCGCGGGCTGCGCTCAAGCAGCTGGGGCCCGTAGACGCAGTGCTCTTGGCGAGTGGATCCGCTGCAAACCACCTCCATCAAATTGGGGGAGGGCGCTTGCCGGTGTTCTGCATAGGTCCCAGCACGGAGAAGGTGGCCAGAGAGCTTGGCTTTGAGGTGCTTGGGGTAGCCCAGGTTCACACGTCTCTGGGCCTTGCGCGCTGTGTCTTAGAGAGCACCGTGTTTTAGAGAGCACCGTGTTTTAGAGCACCCGATCAGCGCAGGGCCCGGGTCAGGTCCTTCGTAATGTTCTTCTGGTGAGACTCCAGCGTGCCGCCGCCGATCTCCAAGAGCTTGGCGTCTCTCAGCAGGCGTTCGACAGGGTACTCGCGGCAGTAGCCTTGGCCGCCCATGACCTGCATGGCATTGTCGGCGACTTCTTTGCCAACGGGGGCCGCGAAGAGTTTGGCGGCGTCGGAGCCTAGCCGGTTGTGCTTGTCGGGGGCCACGGTGAGGGCCACGGTGTAGACGAGTGCGCGAGTCGCCTCGGTCTTGGCGTAAGAGTCGCCAATGTAGCGCTGGATTTGTCCAAAGCGATTGATGCTCTGACCGAAGGCCACCCGCTCGGCGGCGTGCTTCACCATCAGCTCCAGGCAGCGGTCGGCGATGCCCAGCGACATGGCCGCCAAACCCAGGCGCTCGATCTCCAGGTTGCGCATCATGTGCACGAGTCCGCCGCCTTCTTCGCCCAGCAGGTTCTCGTGGGGAATCATGCAGTCTGCGAAGATCAGCTCGGACATGGAGCTGGCCCGCATGCCCATCTTCGGGATGTGGTGACTCTTGGAGAAGCCGGGTGTCCCGTCCTCGACCAGGAAGGCGCTGATCTTGCCGTTGGTCTTGGCGTAGAACATGAACACATGGCCTTCGGGGCCGTTGGTGATGTAGGTCTTGGTGCCGTTGATCACCCAGCCCTCGTCGGTGCGCTGCGCGGTGGTGGTCATGCCCAGCACATCGGTGCCGTGACCCGGTTCGGTCATGCCCATCCCGCCGATCCACTCCCCGCTGATCACCTTGGGCAGGATGCGCTTTTTCTGGGCGTCAGAGGAGCAGTAGAAGAAGTTGTTCACGAAGAGCAAGGCGTGGGCCAAATAGGCCAAGCAAAAGCCGGGGTCACTCTTGGACAACTCGTGGTGAACGATGACCACAGCGGTCGTGTCCATACCGGCGCCGCCCCATTCCTCAGGCACCGTGATTCCCAGTAGTCCCAACTCGCCAAGTTGCCGGAATAAAGGGATGTTCATGCATTCCTTGGCGTCGAACTCCTCGGCCTGTGGCTCGACCTCTGCCTTGGTAAAGTCCGCAACCATCTGCCGGAGCATTACGTGCTCTTCGGTTGGGTTGAACAGGTCAAAGGCGGGGCTTGATGGGGCCGTAGTGCTAGACATGGGGTTCCTTAGGCGTACGCTGGCCTCTTAACGCGGGGATCTCCGATTCGGATCCGCAGTCAAGGCCACGCTGCCCTTGCTTGAGAACACAAGCCGGCGGGCGTTGCGGAGTGATATTCTTCGCGGGGACAGGGAGGGGAGAGAATGAGCAATCCGTACACGCCGCCGGAGAGTGAGGCTCCGTTGGAAGTCTTACTAGCGGCCGAGCGCTTTGCCCCCGGCAAGAGGAGCAGCCGGATCTTCGCCACCTTCATTGACCTGGTTGCCGTCGGTGTGATTTGGGTGCCGGTGCTGATGCTGCTGGACCTGCTTGTAGATGGTAACGGACCTGGTTTGGTGGCCCTGGTTGGGGTCGCCTTGGTCTATGGCACCCTCACAACAAGCAGCCGCTTACAGGGAACCTTGGGGCACAAGCTCAACGGGCTGCGTGTCGTTCAGGCCAACGGCGATTCGCTGAGTGTGGGTATGGCCTTGGTCCACAGTGGCATGCGGCTCTTCTTGGGCTCTCTGATGTTCACTTGGCTCTTTTCTCTGTTCACCAAGCGAAGCCGTGCCCTCTGGGATTTTCCTGCGGGTGCCCACGTGATCGGCTCTCGGCGGACACATTCGACGGAAGACACCATCGCTGGAGTCGCTCTGAATGACGAGATCGACTGATGGAGATCAAGCAGAAGGAGGAGCTGGAGGCGCCCCGCAATCCCTACGCCTCGCCCGGCTCTTCTTTGGAGTCCCCATCGCCACCACGGCCTTTTGGAGGGCTCCTCACTGCAAGCGGGTGTGGGAAAGCTTGCGCTGGGTTTGCGCGTGGTGCACGGCCAGACCGGCGAGCGGTTGAGCTTTGGAAGGGCATTTGGACGCTTAGCGGCGCGCAGCTTCCTTAGCGTCGGTGCCTTGCTCAACCTGGTTGTGCTCGTCAGCAGAAAGCGGCAGGGGCTCTGGGATATGGTGACCAGAGCGCGGGTCGTGATGCGATAGACCCCCGTCTGGTTGAGTGTTGGGTTTTCGTGCGAAGATCGCCTGCATAGACCTGAGCTTAAACCTGTAGAACGCCGGCATTTAGATGCGTTTCGCTGGTGCTGGATACTGGCTCAAGTCGACACTGGGCTCCCATCAACGGAGCCCCAATGTCCCAGCACACCACCACTGCCGACGATCTCGTCGGCTTGCCTTCCCCTGATCTCCTCAAACGGTTTGTCGCCTTTCTCCTAGACGCCCTACTTCTGGCCGCTGTGTCCTGGGTTGTTGACCTTAGTTTCGCGATACTCACCGACCTGCCCGGATGGTCGAGCACGGTCGTGTACCTGCTCCTGAGCACCGTGTACTTCGGCCTGCTCGAGTCCAGCAGCTATCAAGCCAGCCTGGGCAAGCGCGCCATGGGCCTACTGGTCATTGGTCACGATGGGAGACGCCTAAAGGCTGACCAGGCCATGCTGCGCGGCTTTTCCCGGACCGTCCTGATCTACTTTTTGATCCCCATCTTGTTGCTGCTCTTCAACCGGCGCGGTCTTGGCCTGTGGGACTTCGTCGCCAAGAGTCGCGTGGTTCAGCTCAGAGAGCCCCAGTGGTGAGCCCCAGTCACTTGCAGCGCATTAAGCCCCCCTCCCGGAGGTCCCCCTTGGCCGAGAAGCTCTTCCTCATCGACGGCAGCAACCACGCCTTTCGTGTGTTCCATGCCATGCCCCGCAACATGTTCGCCGCAGGCTTTCCCACGGGAGCTCTGCTCGGCTTTGCCAACAT
>JBLHMA010000147.1:0-11750 GCA_047621545.1 Cognaticolwellia sp.
CAGCTCGCTGCACAGTGACCAAGACTTCGCCGCTTCCAGCGATGAGTACCTCTCGGCGGTCACCTTTGCGCCGACGGACGCCTCTCGGGCGGTGGCTGCGACCAGCTACGGCCGCATCTTCGTCAGCGAAGATGGAGCGCGCACCTGGACGCTCTCGGATGCGCAGGTGCTCTACGGCCACTACTTCTACGGCCACAGCCTGGTCATCAGCCACGCGGATCCGGACGTGGTGTACATCGGCGGCTCCGGCTACGGCGGCGACACGGTCTACCGGAGCACCGATGGGGGCATGAGCTGGTCGCCATGGGCAGAGGGCATGCCCAGCACAACCGCCTTCACCATGGCCGAGGCCCGAGATGGCAGCGGGCGTCTCTTCGCAGCCACCGAGACGGCTGCCTACGTGCGGCACCCCACGGACGGAGAGTGGGAGGACCTGACCGGTGCCGATGCCCCGGTGACGACCTACTGGTCGGTGGAGATCCTGGCCCACGAGAACACGGCCCGCTTCGGCACCTATGGCCGCGGGATCTGGGACTTCCAAATGGAGACCCCACAGGCTTGCTACCCGGTAGAGGATGCCGATGGGGACGGGATGAGCTGCTTGGAGGACTGCAACGACTCTGATGCCGCTGTGCAGGTGAGCGAAGAGGAGATCTGCGGAGACGGCATCGACCAGGACTGCGATGGCGAGGACCTGCTTTGCGATGATGACAGCGGCGAGACGGACACCGAGGTTGAGCCCCCAACGATCAGGCCCCAGGGCTGCGGCGGCTGCGGCGGTGGACTGGGCGGCGCTTCGTGGATCGGCGGGCTGGCGCTCTTGTTCTTGACTCGACGTAGACGCGCTAACGAAGCGACCTTTTGAGAAAGTGGCTACGCTGTGGATACAGCGTGTCCGATAGGTGACGCGCGGTGCATAGACAAGTACGCGACGACCGGTCACATTGGCCCTCGAGCGGCGCGGTGCTTCTCGGGAGACTCCATGCTGACGCTGCTGCCCATTCTTGTTGTTCTTGCTTGTCAAAAGGAAGACCCGGACACCGGTTCGCCCGATGTCGCGTGGGAGTGCATGATCCCTGCTGGCGAGCAGCCCGCGTATGCAAACCAGCTGGGGTGCCTAGAGGACTACGAGGTCCTGGCCGCTGCCCCCCTCGATGCCAGCATTCCCGGTGCTCGATCGGCCAAGACGGTCATCGACCGGTCCGATGAGAACACCCTGTATTTTCAGGACAGCTCGCAGTACCCCATCCACTGGGACTTCACCTCGGCCAACCTCTCGGGTGACGGCTTGCCCCTGGTTCCCGAGCTGAGCACCTTCAATCAGACCGAGTACACCAGCCCGGATCGCCGCTTCCTGCTGGGTGCCCTGACCTACTACGCTGAGCCAAATGTCTGGGCCTACGAGATCGCGCCCTACGACACCGCCAGCACCGAGATGATCCGGGACGCCTTCCGTCAGATCCGGGACAACAGCTGGATCGGCGGCGAGCTCTACTTCCACCCCGGCTCGGTTGCCGTGGAAGCCCAGGCCGAGGATCTGCCCGATGACGTGCCGGTGATCACCACCGACGAGCTCTTCGCCGGGATTGACTACCAACCGCTGAACCTGGGGGAGACCGTCGCTCAGCTCTCCTTCCACAAGGCTGCCGATGTGGACGGTTCCTTTGTGAACCCCCGGGAGCTGGTGGTGCTCGACGCCATTCCCAACGACATCTCGGTCGTGGCCGGCATCATCACTGCAGCTTTCCAGACCCCCCTCTCACACATCAACGTGCTCTCGCAGAACCGCGGAACGCCCAACATGGCCTTGCGTGGCGCCTACGAGAACGAGGAGCTGCTCGCGCTGCAGGGCAAGTGGGTGCGCCTGAACGTCGAAGCGAACAGCTGGAGCGTGGAAGAGGTCACCCTGGAAGAGGCAGACGCTTGGTGGGAGGAGAACCGACCTGAGCCCTTGGAAATCGGGCCCATGGATCTCTCCGTGACCCAGATTACGGACACCCAAGATATCCTGGACTTGGATACCTACACACTCTCCGAGGCCCTGAACCTGCGGGTGCCAGCGTTTGGCGGAAAGGCGACGCATTACGGCGGCTTGTCGCTGATTCCAGACTTCCCGGCTCCACCGGCATTCGCCATTCCCGTGTACTTCTACAACAAGCACATGGAGGACAATGGCCTGTGGGAGGTGGTCGACGTCATGCTCGCAGACGAGGCGTTCCTCTCTGATCCCAATGTGCGGGCCACCCAGCTCGAAGCGCTCCAGGACGCCATCAAGGCGGCTCCGGTAGACCCTGAGCTGCTCGCGCTGCTGACCACCAAGATTGAGGAAGGCCCCTACGGCACCACCCGGATGCGCTTCCGCAGCAGCACCAACGCCGAGGACTTGGGCAGCTTCACGGGTGCTGGGCTGTACACATCCAAGACCGGAGACCCCTCCGATCCCGACAAGACGATCGAGGATGCCATTGGCAAGGTCTGGGCAAGCGTTTGGGGCCAGCGGGCCTACGAGGAGCGTGCCTACTGGGGCATCGACCACACACAGGTGGGCATGGCTCTGCTCTGCCACCGCAGCTTCCCCGACGAAGAAGCCAACGGTGTGGCGATCACCAACAACCTCTTTGACACCTCGGGTCTGGAGCCGGCCTTCTACGTCAACGTGCAGCTCGGCGAGGCGTCGGTCGTTCAGCCCGAAGCGGGCGTGATCTCCGATCAGTTCCTGTACTACTTCGACCTGCCCAACCAGCCCATTGTGTATCTGGCCACGTCTAGCCTGATGCCGGAAGGCGAGACGGTGCTCACCGAGCGCCAGATCTATGACTTGGGTGTGGCGCTCAAGCAGGTGCATACATTCTTTGCTCCGGCGTACGGAGACTCCAGCTTCTACGCCATGGATACTGAATTCAAGTTCGACGGCGAGGACGGTGAAGAGCCGGTCCTTTACCTCAAGCAGGCCCGCCCTTACCCCGGCCGCGGAGAGTAGATCATGTTGTGGATTTTCATTGCGGCCTTGGCTTGTGCCCAGGACGACGGGACAGATACGGACAGCGGCCAGGACAGCGGTCAAGTGGACACAGCTGACACCGGTGAGGCTGGAGACAACGCTGTCTTCATGACCGCGCTGGTGGCTGCCAACCGAACCGGCGACCAGGACGAGGCAGACCAGTTCGAGGATTGGGTTGAGCTCTCGAATCTTGGCGATGCCCCCGTTGAGCTGGGAGGGATGGGTCTGAGCGACGGCTACCCGGAAGAGCAGGCCTGGCTCATGCCCGAGCTGACCCTTGCACCAGGGGATGTTGTGCGAATCTGGTGCGACGAGGACCCAGACGACGGCGCACTGCATGCCGACTTTAAGTTGGCCAAGGCCGGCGAGGTCCTGACTCTGCTCAGCGCCCAGGGCGCGGTCCTGGATCGGGTCAGCTGGTCCGATCTGGAAGATGATCAGGTCTACGTACGCACCGATGATGGCTGGGAGGTTGAATGACTGGGGTAGCAGCGATCTGGATTCTTGCGATAGGCCTTGTGGCCTGTACCGATGCGCCCGAAGACACTGGAACGGTGGACGACACCGAGATCCAGGACACCTCGACCCAAGGCCTGGCCCCACCAGCGGGTGACCCAGCGACAGTGGAGTTGGCCGGTGAGTGCCCCATGGAGAGCCACATTGGTGCCTTCAACGTGGCTGACTATGGCGACTACACCATCGCCGAGGGCAGCGTCTCGGACGCCATTGTGCCCGTCACCGTGCTGACCCCAGGCACGGCTGCCGGCGACTGCCAGCTCTTCAAGCGCGAGAACCCTTTCTGCGAGGGGGGCTGCGAGAGCGACGAGACCTGTGGCCTGGACGGACTCTGTGTGCTGTACCCCAGCTCTCTGAACGTGGGTCAAGTCACGGTCGCGGGACTGGTTCGGGACGTGGTCATGGACCCCATCCAGCCCGGGGACAAGTACTTCGACACCAGCCTTCCTCAGCCTGCCGCCAACAGCGGCGACCTGCTTCAGCTTCGGGTCGAGAACAGCGACTACGGCAACTTTGACCTGCATGGGGTCGCCGTAGAGCCCCTGGTCTTGCCCCAGGGCAGTCTGGTGTTGGAAGAGGGCAAGGACCTGACTGTCCACTGGACCGCCAGTCCGGGCCGCGCCCGCGTGGAAGTGCGCCTGAGCATCGATCAGCACGGCGCCTCACCCAGCACCTTGATCTGCGACTTCGAAGACGACGGCGAGGGCCTTGTGCCTGCTGCAGCCGTCGACGCCCTGGTCGTGGCTGGTGTGACTGGCTTTCCCAATGGCTCCCTGTCTCGCCGCACGGTGGACCGGGCCGAGATCGATCCTGGCTGCGTTGATCTGGTGACTCAGAGCCGCCGCAATCCAGAGGTTCGGGTCGCCGGGTACACCCCCTGCACCAGCGACGAAGACTGTCCGGATGGGCTGACCTGCAACCAAGCCATCGAAATCTGCGAGTAGTCCCATGTTGTTGATCCTCACGTTCTTCTCTTTGGCTTGTCGCGGCAGTGACAAGGTCGACGACGACGACACCGGAGCCATCGATACCGAAAGCGTGGACACGGCCGATTCTGGGGACACCGGGGATACGGGCCGAGACACAGGGTGGACCCGCCCGGAGGCGTGCGAGAGCCTGCCAGAGCTGCCCTTGGAATACAGCACGCTTCGCGGATTCTCTGGAGCCGAAGACTTTGCCTTTGGTGCAGACGGCGGCCTGGTCTCCGTGGACTGGAATGGCAACCTGACCTCGGTGCTGCAGGACGGCACCAAGCGTGTCATCGCCCCGGGTTTGGGGGAGACGGCCGGCACCGCATACCTGCCCAACGGCAACCTCATCGTGGCCGATGCCAGTCGGGGCACCCTGGTGCGGGTGGCGACCAACGGTGGCAGCGAGGTGATCTTCTCCGGTATGAGCTACCCCAACGGCGTGGCCATTAGCGCCCAGGGCATGATCTACGTCGCCGACCAGACCACCGGCATTCTCTGGGAGGTGGACGGCGAGAGCGGCGAGGGCACCCAGCTGGCCACGGGTCTCTTCGCTCCCAATGGTGTGGCCATCGGAGCGGGCGGCAGCCTGTTCATCGGCAGCTTTGGTGGAGGAACCGTGCATACCGTCCCCAAGGTCGATGGCGTGTTTGGCGAGGCGACTCAGATCGGCAGCGTGCTCGAGGACTCCGGCTTGAGCTGCGAGGCCGAGGGAGACTACTGCGTGACGGGCAGCTACGCCTTGGGCCAGTGCACTCCGGACTTGAGCTGTCGCCCGGTCAAGGACACCCAGGCCTGCCTGGACAAGTCCATCGGCGATGCTTGCAGCACCGAGCTCTTCGGCGCCTCCATTGAGAACACCTGCCGCGGCGCCGAGCTGTACTGCCCCTTCACTCCACTGTCCTACACCGAGGTGTGTGAGGGAAAGAGCGAGGGCGCGAACTGCAACGCCGAAGGCAAGAGTGGCCAGTGCTACGGCACGGCCCAAGGCGTCAAGGCTTGCTACAGCTGGGAGGGCCCGGACAGCAACAGCTGTGAGGAGATGAGTGAAGGGGACTCCTGTGAGCAGGCGGACACCCACTACCCCTACGTTGGCAGCTGCGTGAGCTTGGGTGGGCCCCGCTTGCAGTGCGAGTCACCCTTTGGTGGAGACGAGGGCGGCCTGGATGGAATTGTGGTCGACGCTTGCGACAACGTCTACGTCACCGAGTACATCGCTGGCAAGATCTGGCGCTTTGAACCGGGCAACTCCGAGCCAGAAGAGGTGGTCAAGCTTCCGAGCAGCTGGATCCCCAACATGCACTTTGGTCACGACATCGGAGGGTGGTCCTCGGACACGCTCTACATCATGGATCGGGACGAAGGGCGGGTCTTTGGGTTGGAGTTGGGTGTGGGTGGTCGTGTGCCGACCATCGTTCCTGAGTCAGAATAGTAGCTGTGAGTCTGCACCCCTCAAACCTGCTGTCCCGCGCCTTGCCCGACCTGGGGCCGGCTCCGTCGGAGATCGTGCGCATGGCAGAGCCCTTCAGGGTGGCCAGCCTGGACTTGTTGGCAGACCGGGTGCTGACCGTGCGGAGCGACTGGAAATTTGTGCTTCCACAGGCGTCCCTTCCAAAGCTTCTACGGTCGCTCTCAAAGACTCACCTGGTGCTCATGGCTGGCGAGGCTCGATGGGGTCGCTACAGCTCCCAGTACTACGACACCCCGGATCTGATCTGCTTTCAGGACCACCGCCGGGGCAAACCGCGCCGCTTTAAGGTGCGTCATCGTGACTACCTGGATCGGCACCTGACCATGCTCGAGATCAAGGACCGCGTCCCCCGTGGAGACACACACAAGCGGCGTTTGCCCCAAATGTGGCGTCAGCGTGTCGTAGATGTGGCGGGCGCTGCATTTTTGTCCGAAGGCGGACATGTCCCGGTTGACGCACTTGTCCCAACCCTGGCCAACCGCTTCTGGCGCCTGACTCTTTTGGGGGAGAAGGTACACGAGCGGCTCACTGTGGACCTGGGTATCGGCGTTGGTCTGGATGGTCGGATCGGCGAGCTGGCAGGGGTGTGCGTGCTCGAGGTCAAGTCGGCCGAACCCCGCCACAAGACCCCCACTTTGGCGCTTCTCGCCCGAACTGGAATGCGTCCAAGGGGCATGAGCAAGTACTGTGTCGGCACTTGTCTTCTTACGCCTGGGGCCTCGCCGGCTTGGTTCGCCCCCCTGCGCCGTACTCTGGGTAAGCTGAGCGCTTCCTCTACTTCCAATCACATCTTGGAACGCTGAATCATGTCGAGTTTGGGCATCTCCACCGACCTGCTCCTCCATTTGGGGCTGGATCTCATCGTCGCAGCGATCCTTATCAAGGGCATCTACCTTCGGTTTCGCCCGCAGGGTGACGCACCTTTCACCTTTGCGATGCTCAACCTGGTGACCTTTTGCCTGGCATCGATGCTCTCCAAGGTCAGCATCGACCTGGGCGTCAGTCTGGGACTCTTCGCCATCTTTGGCATCCTGCGCTACCGCACCCGCGCGCTAGATATTGGTGATTTGACCTACGTCTTTATCATGATCGGTGTCGCGGTGATCAACGGTGTGGCTGGAGAGAACGCGTCTTTGGCGGAGCTGATCATTCTCAACTCCTTGATCCTCATGGTCGCCGGCGGCTTGGAGTACGCTACCCACCGCGGTGGCCGGCAGACCCTGTCGTTGCGCTACGACCGCATGGAGTTGTTGGCTCCTGAACATAGGGTCGAGCTGATGGCAGACTTGGGAGACCGCCTGGGCATGGACTGTGAGCAAGTGCGTGTGGGCCGCGTGGATCTGCTGATGTCCACTGCAGAGCTGGTCATCACGGCCCGGCCACGCCGGTGATCGGCCTCTGGCTTGCGGTCAGCAGCCTGGCCTGGGCCGCGGAAGGCGAGCAGCTGGAGGTGTGGACCGAGGTGGGCGTGACCGCCGATCTGCCCAAGCACCTGGAACTCTCCGTCTCCGAGCAGCTGCGCGTGACCCCCGGGGAGGGTGTGTTCGCTGAAGAGCTGCTCAGCGATGTGGCCCTGAGCTGGCAGGACTGGAAGGATCTGGAGCTCTCCTTGGGCTACCGCTATGCCTTCTTAGAGCTGGGCGGCGAGGACGCCGGGCGCAGCCAGCGTCTGCACATGGACGTGAGCTACGACTGGAAGCTCAAGCCGGTGAAGCTGTTTGCCCGTGTGCGCTATCAGCAGCGGCCGCCGTGGATTGAGGAGGCCCCCAAACACACCGCTCGCCTGAAGGTAGGTGTGCGGGCGCGCACGGACTGGGAGTTGGATCCATACGCTTCAGTGGAGCCCTGGAAGCGCATCTCAGACCCCGGTCTGCAGAAGGTGCGCGGTGAGGTGGGTGTGCGCACCAAGCAGAAGCACTGGGGGGCCAAGGTTTTCTACCGGGTAGAGCAGCCGATCTCTGATCCGACGGATCCGCGAAACCACATCATCGGACTAAACTTCTCGGGTCAGGTGGACCTGGACTGAACGGGCTCGTTGGCGCCGCTGACCCAGCGTCGGGGACTCAGCGTCGGGGCTCAGTGTCGGTGCCGATGATGCAGGTCCGGTCTGTGGTCGTGCTCATGCTCTACAGGCGTATGGGCATGTGCATGGGAGTGCCAGCCGGGCACCGTGGGCTCGTGTGTGTGCACGTGGTGCCCATCGTCATGGTTGTGCAGGTGGGTGTGTCGCAGGGGTAGGTGGCTGTGGCTGTGGCTGTGGTGCTGGGAGAAGAGCAGGAGCAGGCTGGCGATCAGGATGCTACCGGCGGCAATGTGCTGCCAGAGCATGACCTCGTTTAGGAAGACAATGCTGGCAATGGCCCCCAGGAAAGGAGCGGTAGAGAACAGCAGCTGACTCCGGGTGGCCCCCAGTGCTTGAGCCCCCTGAATGTAGAGCACCAGGGAGACGCCGTAGCCGATGGCACCTACGCCGAGCAGAAAGGCCACCTGGTTCCAGCTGGGAAGCTCCTGGGCCAAGGCCAGACCCAGTCCGAGGTTCACGCTGCCGGCGACCAGACCCTTGGCCAGGGTGGACTGGGCGGGGGTGAAGCGGTCGATGGTAGCGGTGAGGTTGTTGTCCAAGCCCCAACACAGGCAAGCCAGGGCCACCAAGCCCGCTGCTGGAACGGCAGCCAGGCCATCTTGGAGTGCCAAGAGCAGGCCGCCAGCCAGGACGCCTGCGCATGCCAGCCACTCCCACTTGGAGAGCTGTTCCTTAAAGAAGGCCACCGCCAACACCGCGGTGGCCACGGTCTCCAGGTTCAGCCAGAGGGACACGCTGGTTCCGCTGGCCATGCCCATGGCGGTGACCAAGGCAGCAGGCCCCAATACGCCCCCAAAGAGCACTGCGCCGCCAAGACGGGCCCACTCTTTGCGTGGGGGACGCAAGCTCTGACCCGGTCGGGGCTTGGACCAGGGCAAGGCACCCAGGGCCGCACCCAAATAGAGCAGGCCGGCGATCACCAGAGGGCCTGCGCTCTCGGTCATCGCTTTGGTCGCGGGGACTGTGAGCCCAAAGAGCAGGGCGGCGGCGAGGCAGGCTAAGACGGCGGGCATTGAACCCGCATATCCCGACCGCCACGGTGCGGTTGAAGCGCGCTACTCGATGAAGTGGCACCAGAGCCGCTTTGGACGATACAAGCCAGGCATGGGAAGTACCACCGGCCGTTTGTTCACCGTTTCCACCTTCGGCGAGAGCCACGGAGGTGGCCTGGGCGCCATCGTCCAGGGCTGTCCTCCGGGCATGCCTTTGGACTTGGACGCCATCCAGCGCGACATGGACCGGCGCCGCCCGGGTCAGTCCAAGCTGTCCACTCAGCGCAAGGAGGGGGACCAGGTGGAGATCCTTTCGGGGGTCTTTGAGGGACGCACTCTGGGCAGCCCTATCGGTCTGATCATCCGAAACAAGGATGCAGACCCCAAGGCCTATGCACCCTTTAAGCACCTGTACCGGCCCTCTCATGCCGACTACACAACCGATGCACGCTACGGCATTCGTGCTTGGGCTGGGGGTGGACGCGCTTCCGCGAGAGAGACCGCTGCCCGGGTCGCAGCAGGGGCCATTGCCAAGCAAGTCCTGGCCTATCTGGGCTGCGGCGAGGTCATTGCCTACGTCTCCCAGGTTGGAGAGCTGGTCGCCGAAATCGACCCTCTGAGCGTCACCCTGGAACAGGTCGAATCCAACCCCGTGCGCTGCCCGGACCCCGAGATGGCCATCGCCATGGAGGAGCGTATTCGATCCGTGCGCAGCAAAGGCGACAGCATCGGCGGTGTGGTGCGCTGTGTGGCCAAGGGCGTGCCGGCTGGACTGGGGGACCCGGTCTTTGACAAGCTGGAGGCGGAGCTGGCCCGGGCCATGCTCTCTCTGCCCGCTGCCAAGGGCTTTGAGTCGGGCACCGGCTACGCCGCGGCGGCCATGTTGGGCTCCCAGCACAACGACGCTTTTGAGCCAGACGGCGCCGGCGGCGTGCGCACCCGCAGCAACCACAGCGGCGGCATCCAGGGCGGCATCTCCAACGGCATGCCCATCACCCTCTCGGTGGCCTTTAAGCCCGTCGCCACCATCTTCCAGCCCCAGGACACCGTGGACCAGGACGGCAATGCGGCTGTCATCAAGCCCAGGGGTCGGCATGATCCCTGTCCGGTGCCCAGAGCGGTCCCCATGGTCGAGGCCGGGGTGGCCCTGGTGCTCGTGGACCACTTGCTGCGCCTACGAGGGCAGACTGGCCGACTCGGACCGGCCTGACAGCCCCTGTATTGTAGGGTGGATTCCTCCTGCAGAGTCTGAGATGCCCCGCTCAGATGCCCCGCTCAGATGCCGCTCAGATGCCGCTCAGATGCTTCTCAGAAGCGGCCTGCCAAGCCCACTGCTCCGGGGCCAAGCACAGGCTGAAGTTCCACCCGGGGCTGGCTTGCAGCAGGGGTGACCCGGAGCTGCTCTGCCAGATCCTTGTTGTAGCTGTCCACCAGCTCCTGGGCCTGCTCTGGGCTCCACCAGGCCTTTGGGTCCGCCAACCGTGCCTCGTTCTGGTTGTGAATGTAGTAGCCCCCGCCCACCATTCCCAAGCCAGCAATGACCAGACCGGCGCCACTGATTCGCGTGAGGCGGGCCAGATCCGAGTTGGTGAAGCCGTTGGCCACCAGGGGCACGATGTTGGCCCCGACCAAGGCGCTCAGGCCGCCCACCAAATAAAAGCCGCTCACCACGGTGCGGCTCAGGCGTGCTTGGTAGTCGATGCGCTGCCAAGTCCACCAGTCCTCGCTTCGCTTGGCGAAGACCTCGGGATCCAGGGTGCGGCCGCGGCCGTCTTGCACCCGAAAGCCCTCTCCAAAGGGCTCTAGCTGGAGGGAGCGGCTCTGGTACTCGGCTTCGGCCAGAGACCGGGACGGGCTGGACATCTGGACCGCGTTGGGTCTCTCAGGGGTCTCAGCGGACCAAGACAGGGTGCAGAGGAGCAAGAGCATGCGGTTTAGAGTAGCCACGCGATAGGCAAGTTGCATGCATCCACGAGCTTTGTTGTCCGCCCTTCCCCTGATCCTTACGTCCTGCGCGAGCCGTGGCTTTGAAGAGGCCCAGGTCCCCCTGGCCGCCCCGGCCCAAGATGTGGCGCGTGTGATCCTGATTGGGGACACTGGCGCTCTGCCTGTTGAGGGGGATCCCCACAAGATGACGCCGGCCCAGCGTGCGCAGCTGCGAGAGAGCTTGGCCGCTGAAGAGGCCTCCGTGATCTTGGATCTTGGGGATCTCTTCTACAACAAGGCCCCCCAGTGCAAGCGCGGGGACGATCCGGAGCGGGCCGGGGAGCTGCTGGACGCCAACCTCTACGACCACGTGGGCGGCTTGGGACCCTCCGTGTTCTTGGTCTTGGGAAACCACGATGTGGGGCCCTACGGCGAGTACCTCAAGCGCCGCTTCTTCGGCCGTCGGGCCGGCAAGCGCAGCGCCTCCCGGGAGCGGTGCTACGGACTGTACGCCGATCTACACGAGGAGATGATCTTCCCGGACACCAGCTACGGCGTGGACATTGGACCGGCCCGAGTGGCGGTTCTACACACCTCGGCGCCGCACCGCCAGTGGCCTGGGGATCCAGTGAGGGAGTTTCTGGAAGAAGACCCTCAGGACTGGGCCATCGTGGCCGGTCACCACGTCTACAAGACGGCCTGTGACAAGGTCGGCGATGACTTTGTGGGCGGCCGCTTGGCCGAGCAGGAGATCACCCCGGATCTCTATGTGAACGGCCACGCCCAGCTTTTG
>JBLHMA010000148.1:0-11733 GCA_047621545.1 Cognaticolwellia sp.
AGACGGGCACCACCAACGACTTCAAGGACGGCTGGTTCACCGGCTTCTCCGCCGGGATCGTGACCACCACTTGGGCGGGCTACGACACCCCGCGCAGCATGGGCGTGTCCTCGACCGGCGGTCGGGTTTCCCTCCCCATGTGGATGGCCTTCATGGAGAAGGCATGGACCAAGGAAATGGATAGACCCTTTGGCCCAATCCCTGGCGCCACCTACGCCTCGATAGACGAGAGCACCGGAAACGTCGCACGCGGCGGTCGGTCCATGCCCTTCATACCGGGTACTGTGCCCGACAATGTGGTGGGCGAGGTCGGACAGACCAGCGCCAGCGACACCGTGGAGATCTTCTGATGTGGACCCTGACGCTCGCCCTTTTCGGGACCCTGATCGCCTGCGACGACACAGAGGCAGTGGTCTACTCCTGCCAGGTCAACCTCAGCGAGGTGGCTCCGACGGACGTCCTGCCTGGTGAGACGGTCGTTCTGACCGGCAAGCCTATGAGTTCTGCTGCCGACAGCGCTCTGTGGATCGGTGGGTCCTCCGCTCAGGTCACCGATGTGACTCGCACCGACTGCGAGGTCTGTGACTCCTGCAAGGCTACCCAAGGCTGCGTAACCTGTGGCGAGGACTGCGATGCCTGCTACGCAGACTGCTTGAGCTGCGTGGAAACCCTCAGTTTCATCGCCCCCGAGCTCGGTGTCGGCCAGTACAACCTGCAGCTCTTCAACCTCTATGGGGTCAGCGAGAGCTCCCTGGCCCTGACATTTGGGGAGAGCCCAACGGACACCGGTGACACCGGTTCCGGCGACACCGGTTCCGGCGACACCGGTTCCGGCGACACCGGTTCCGAAGACACCGGTTCCGAAGACACCGGTATCTAAGCGCCCCCGGGGAACAGCCCCCTACGGCGTGTACACCGCTATGTAAGGCAGGTTCCGGTAGAGCTCGCCCAAGTCCAGTCCGTAGCCCACGACAAACTCGTCGGGAATCGAGAAGCCAACGAACTCGACAGCCACCTCGATCTCACGGTTGATGGGTTTGTCCAGCAAGGTGGCCACGCGCAGGCTCTTGGGCCCACGAACTTCGAGCAGCCGCCGCAAGTAGTCCATCGTCAGACCGGTATCGACGATGTCCTCGACCACCAGACAGTGCTGCCCCTCGATGGGGTGACGCAGGTCCTGGGTAATCTTGACCGCCCCAGTTGAGCGGGTTCCGCCGTGGTAGCTGCTCACGCCCAGGAACTCGACCTTCACGTCGCCACCGATAGCTCGGACCAGGTCGGCCATGAACATAAAGCTACCCTTGAGCACGGCAATGACCGTGATTGGCACGTCGCCGTAGACCTCGCGAATCTCAAGGCCCATGGCCTTGACACGCTGGGCCAAAATCTCTTCGTCCAACAGGACCTTCAGTCGCTCTTGCTGCATGCTCACACCCAAGCGTTGTTCATCAGTTCACCCAGGCCGCCGGCGCCGGGCACGATGTAGTCGTGGTCGTCCAAGCCCTTCTCTTGGTCCCAGAGCTCTCCTGGCGTGGCCGCCAGAGCTTGGGGAGAGGACAGGCCGCGGTCCAGTCGAACCGCGTAGATGCGCGCGTCGGGGAATTCCCCCAACACACGCTTGAGATACTCCGGGGTCACGATCAAGTGGGCGCACACCAAACGGCGTGGGGTGCCCTGGACCTGGTCCCGGTAGATTCGCAGGGTCTCCACAATGGAGCCCCCGGTCGCACCCATAGGGTCCGGAATAATCAGCGTGGCGTCTTGCACCCCGCCGCCCAACTTGGAGCCGGAAACATCCACACCGACCACATGGCCCGAGCTGTCGGTCTTCCGGGCCATGAACAGATGGTCCTGTCGCACGCCAGAAGGGTCCAGGAGCTGATTTAGCCCGTCATAGAAGCGCTGTGCTGGAGGAATCCCCCCGCGGGCCACAGCAGCCACAACGACGCCTTGGGAAGGATCAATGATCTCTCCCTCGTAGACCCCTTGGGGCATCCGGGTACTGCGCCGGACGCTTCGCTTGACCAGCTCTCGCCCCGCAATCTCCGGCAGCATCCAATCAAAGAGCAGCGTGAGGAGCTGGTTGAAGCGCGGCTGAATGGTCTCTGGCCTGCAGAGCTCAGTCAACAGGCTCATAGCCCAAGCCTGCGAGAGGATGTTGACACCGGCTCCATAGTGATGGGAAACGCCATGCCCAGGAGCGGGAAGTGTCTGGTATTGGGAATCGCGCACGCCCTCTCCTGTCCCAACCCATGTAGGGCAGGCAAGGGGCGCGGTCCCGAATCATTCCGGCAACAAAGCCGGGACTCTCAGTCGAACAGGTAACGAGCGCCGACGGTGCCGGTCACAGCGTGGTCAAAACCCTTGCGGTAGCGAGCCTGGTAGAGGATCTCCGCGTTCACCTGGACTCGCTTGTTCAACGAGTACTGCACGCCTGGACCCAATTCCAAGACCAGGAACTCACGGGCATCAGCGGTCATGATGCCCGCACCGATGCAGGTCAATGCATTGATGGCCAAGCCGCCCGTGCGATCACCCCAGATACCCCATTGGATACCGGCAGTGCCGATTCCAACGTTGATGGTATCGGTGTTGATCGCGTACTGCACAGGACCCTCGGCCCCTTGTGCTGCCGCAGCATCTTCAACACCGACATCGGTCTGAGGAAGCTGTGCCTGCCAGTAAAAGCGGCCCACCCCCACGAATCGGTCGTCGCGATCGCCAAGAACAACCTGTGCACCAAAGCCAGTTCGGGGGCGAAGCTGGTTGATAATATAGGGGTTGGAGTTGCCATCTTCGTAAGCGTAGATGGGAGTTGTTCCCATACCACCACCGCCGATGAGGCCCACGCCGCCTGCAAGAGCAGGAGTGGACACCAGCGCTGCGCCGGCCAGAAGGGAAGCACCAATCAAGGTGGTCAGGGCACGCATGAAATACCTCGGGTGGCGCCAAGATTAAGACGCCGGGACGAGACGGTATAGCGCAGGAGAGGGTTCCTGCGCAATACGCCCCGCTTGGGGTTTGACCCTCAGGTCACAGCAGCAACACAGTCAATCTCCACCCGCACGTCGCGGGGGAGCCTAGCAACCTCGACACAAGCCCTAGCAGGCCGGTGCTGGCCAAACGCCTCTTCATAGACCTTGTTGACGGCAGCAAAGTCACCAAGATCCTTGAGAAACACCGTAACCTTGATGGCCTGATCCAATCCGCTCCCGGCTGCATCGAGCACCGCGGCGAGGTTCTTGAGTACCAGACGTGCCTCGGTCTGCACATCTCCCTGGACTAAGGCGCCGCTACCGGGTTCCAGCGCGATCTGCCCGGAGCAATAGACCAATCCACCGTGCACGATGGCCTGGCTGTAGGGGCCAATGGCAGCCGGAGCCCCATCGGTTCGCACCTGCCTCACTCTTGCTCCTGCGGGGCCAACTCCGACTCCGACTCGTCACGGCGCTTGCGGCGCCTGCGACCCTTTTTGGCAGCCGCAGAGCTGGATGAGCGCTCCGCTCTGGCCGGGAGCTTCTCCTCGAAGGAGGCGACCATGTCGAGCAGCTCCTCGCCATAGAGCTCCACCTGCCAGTTGCGGACCTCCTCCAGACCGGAGAGTTCCTCAATGCTGGTGGGCCTAAAGCCAGCGATTGCCTTGAGCTGGGTGTTGCTGGCGATGAGCACCATCGGAACGACGTCCCGCTTCAACACCCGCTTCCGCCACGCCTTCAAATCGTTGAACAAGCGCTCGACCTCGCGGCTGCCGTAGCGGGCCGAGGTTCCGGTTCGAACCTTCTTGGGGACATCGGGCAGTTCATCCGAGGTAGCCAAACCTTCTGCGATAGCCTCGACCATCTCCTCGCCGTAGCGGCGTACCATCGAGCTTTTGGCCCGAACGTGCCGAGAGAGTTCGTCCAGATCACTGGGCCGTGCCTCGGCCAGCTTCATCAGCACCTGGTCGGGCATGACCTTGTAGGGCGGACGATTCATGCGCGCGGCGTGGCGATCCCGCAGCAAGTAGAGGGAACGGAAGACCCTTTGAGCGAGCGGATCCAGGCGGTTGATGCCCTTGGTCTTCATGAAGCGCAGCTCTGGAGGAATGCCCGGGCTCCAGCTCCGCTCTTCGAGAAGCTCGAACTCCTCTTCCGCGATGTGCATCCGGCCCATTTTTTCAAGCTTGCGAACGAACATCTCACGGATCGCTAGCAGAAAGTGGGTGTCTCCCCGAGCGTAATACAGGTGCTCTGGGTACAACGGGCGCTCGGCCCAGTTGTGGGTCTGGTACTTCTTGTCCATTGGGACCGCGAAGTAGTGACCAACGAGGTCGGCCAAGCCCACCTTCGGCATCTCGAGCAGCTGCGCGCTGATCATCGTGTCGAAGATGTTCCGGAATTCAAAGCCAAAGTCCCGCTTCATGGAGACCACATCGTAGTCCGCCCCATGGAAGATCTTGACCACATTAGGGTCAGCCATGAAGGGCGCCAACGGGTCCAAAGAGAAACCAGCAAGGGGGTCGACGATGTAGTCGTTGGTCCGGTCAGAGAACTGGATTAAGCAGACTTTCTCCTGGTAGACGTACATGGAGTCCGCCTCGGTGTCGATGCCCAAAACCGGCTCGTCGGCGATGAGCTTGACCATCTCCTCCAGCTTCTCAGACGTATCGACAATAATCAGCGGCGTTTGTTCCATGCTTCCTCGATTGCTGCGCCCCCTAACGGGTCAGGGCCTACGGAACACCCCTCCCCGCCGATGGTGTAGCCTCCGTGTGCAGGAGAGTGAGTGGGTCAACGCATCGTGGTCGCACTGGGTGGCAACGCCCTGATCCAGCCCGGGGAGACCGGAACCATCGCCCAGCAGCTGTCCTGCGCCCGACAAGTGGCACGGGTGCTCTCCGCGTTGCCGGCCGATACGGAACTTGTCGTCACCCACGGCAATGGCCCCCAAGTCGGCCGCATTCTTCTGCGCTCGGACATGTGCGCCGATGAGGTACCAACCGTGCCACTGGATGTCGCCGTTGCAGCCACCCAAGGGCAGATCGGTCTGTTGCTGCAGCAGGCGCTCTACAGCCAGCTGCGCCGACCAATCAGCGCAGTTCTCACCCGGGTCTTGGTCAGATCCGACGACCCCGACTTTCAGGACCCCACCAAGTACGTGGGCCGCTTCTACCTAGAAGACGAGGCCAAGCTGCGGGCCCAAACACTTGGCTGGCAGGTAAAAGAGGACCCCGGCCGTGGCTGGCGCAGAGTCGTCCCCTCCCCCAAGCCCATCGAGATTCTGGACCTAGACGCGGCAAAAATCCTGCTTGAGGCGGGCCACGTAGTCGTGTCCTGTGGAGGGGGGGGCGTCCCCATGATTGAGATCCATGGGGAGAGGGTGACGGTTGAGGCCGTGATCGACAAGGACCGGGCAAGCGCTCTTCTGGCTGCGAGTTTAGGCGCGCCGACTTTAGTAATCCTGACGGGTGTAGACGAGGTCATGGTGGACTTCGCGACACCTCAAGCCCGCGCCCTCTCCCACATCACTGCAGCAGAGCTGCGCACCTACCAAGACGCGGGCCAGTTTCCCGCTGGCTCCATGGGCCCAAAGATCGAAGCTGCATTGGACTTTCTGAAGCGTGGCGGTCAGGAGGTGCTCATCACCTCTCCAGAGAACTTCGCGAACGCGATGGCCGGCAAGCGCGGAACCCGCGTCCGCGCCTGAAGGCGCTATGATTACCGTGAACCAAGGCCCCTGATTTGCGCCAAGCTGGCGACATCGTCGAGCGTTTCGAGCTGCTAGGCCTTCTCGGCGAAGGCGGCTTGGCAACCGTGCATCTGGCGCGCCACCTCCAGCTGGGGACCCAACACGCCATCAAGTTCCTGAGCGCGCCCAGCCCTCAGATGACGGAGCGCCTTCTTAGGGAAGGTCGCATCCAGGCGCGCCTTAGGCATCCCAACGTGGTCTCCGTCACCGACGTGGTTCAGTCCGACGGCGAAGTTGGCTTGGTCATGGAGTTCGTCCAGGGCTTCTCCTTGTCCGACTGCATCCGTGATGGTGGAGCCATGGAACTCCAAGAAGCACTGGTACTCTTCTCCCAAATACTAGGAGGTGTGGGCACCGCCCACGCCGCAGGCATTCTTCACCGAGACATCAAACCGGCCAACGTGCTGCTGACCTCCCAAGGAGACACGGTCATTGCCAAGGTGGCCGACTTCGGCATCGCCAAGTTCGGGAAGCGCAGCGCGGGCACCTTGGGCGGCACCCCGATGGGGACCCCCGGGTACATGGCCCCTGAGCAAGTCAGCGACTCAACCACGGTCACCCGACGCGCCGACATCTTCGCGTTGGGTGCCCTGTTGTACGAACTCTTGGGTGGAAAGCCTGCCTTTCCCGGCACCGACCTCAGAGGCATCCTCAACGCGACCGCTACAGGTGCCTTTACCCCACTGTCAGTCCATGCTCCGGCGACCCCTCGTCGGGTCATCGAGGCGGTAGAGCGCGCCCTAGATCCCGACGCCGAAGCACGCTTTGACAGCGTGGAGGGATTTGCCCACGCACTGGGCATCCCCGTCAACATCGTGCCTCCATCGGAGGGAGTGGAGTTCGTGCCACCAGGGGAAGCCCCCCCAGTTCGGCTCGCAACTATGATCCCAGTGGTCGAGCTGGCCCCCGACGAGGAGGACACTTTTGGCCGCCAGGAGATGCCCCCACCGGTTTCTAGTCAGCGCCCCTCTCGCCCTCCCATGACGCGGGCTCCGCCCTCCCTCTTCGACCTGAACCCTACCCCAGGTTCACCCCGACGAGCTCGGGTGACCTCGCCGCCAACGCCGAGCTTCGAAGACGTGCGCGACTCGATGTCCGTAGAGGAACGATACGGACTGGACGACCCGAGCATCGAGGTCCCAGGCCGGAAGATCCCGTCCCTCCCCAAGGTCACCCAGGACACGAGGCAGCCAGGGCAAGATGAGCCCCAAGGCGCTGCAAGCGAACAAGACTCCGACGACGTGGTGAAAGACTTTGTGTGGCCAATGCTGACGGTGTTGGGGAACACGGCACGCTACTTGGCAGTCCCACTCCTGCTCGTGGTCGGCATCGGATACTTGGGCGGTCTGAAGGGGCAAGAAGCGGTTCGCGGCGCGAGTCGATCTTACGAGACTGCCGAAGATCAGCTCGCCCAAGCGGTTCTCAGTCAGAGAGAAATGGCCACGCAACTGGCAGTGCTCGGCACCAGAGGTCCTTCCCTAAAAGCAATGGTCAAGGCCACAGAGAGAGGCGATCCACAGGCCCGAGTCGCGGCCTCCAAGCAGCTAAGTGACGCCATGCTAGACGAGCTCCGCATGTTGCCGCCGAACACCGATCCGGCCGAAGAACTCAAGAGACGTTCGCTTGAGCTTCAGATCCAAGACTTGGGCAGGGCACATGAGCGCAGAGCCGAAGCCCTTGGCCAGTGGCAACACGCCTCCGACGGCGTGACCGGCGGGATGGCGATTCGCTTGGGAATGGCCCCCGCCCCACCAAAAATCGAGCGCTAAGGCTTAGGCGGAAGCTCCCGTTCGTTGGGACCGTCCACGGTTCCAGACCACGATTCGGAGTTGGCTCCGTCTGCAGTCACAACGCTTATCTCTACCTCGAAGCTTCCAGCCTCAGGGACCTGAAGGGCTGTGAAGACCTCGTCGGTGTCCGGGATCACCCACGCCAAGCTGTTGTCGATGGGAATCCCGGCCGATCCTTCCGCCTCGACAACCTGTCCGTCGACGGTGACCATGATCAAGCCATCCTCCAAAGTACCGGGGGACCCAATGACTTCGATGAAGGCGTAAATGGCCGTGCCGACGTTGGGCAGCTCCTCAAAGCCAGCTTCGACCTGAGTGACGGCGAACTCATCCTGGGACTGGGTGTCCCCGGAGTCCTGAGTACCGCCGTCCTGGGTGGGCAAGACCGAGGTCCCACCACCGTTGAAGCGCCCTTGGTCCTCGAGCGTGCAGCCCAAACCCAACAGTGTGATCAGCAGCACCATCACTCTCTCCATCGCCCATTCAAGGGCAGTCCAAGCCAGTATAGCGCCTTGCTCAGTCGCTGTTGATCAGCGCAGTAATCAGTGAGCCCAGCTTGCCCCCCGCCGCTTGTGCAGCGTCCTGAACCTCAGCGTGATCTAAAGGCGTGGGGGACAAGCCGGCGCCCAAGTTCGAGATCAAGGAGAAGGCCACCACGGGTGTACCCAGGCGGGCCAGGGCCAAAACCTCGGGAACCGTGCTCATGCCGACCGCGTCCGCTCCCAGCCTGCGCAACATGCGAATCTCGGCGGGGGTCTCGTACGCAGGCCCCAACATGGCGGCGTAGACCCCGCGGCGCAGTGGAATGTTAAGCGCGATTGCCTGTTCTATCGCCCGGGCGCGAAGCTTCACATCGTAGGCGTTGCTCATGTCCGGAAAGAAGGAACCATGCTCTGGAGGCGGCCCCACAAGGGGGCTGCGCCCCTGAAAGTTCAAGTGGTCGTCCACCAACATGATGTCGCCGGGCATGAAGTCCGGGTTGGCACTCCCGGCTGCATTGGTGAGCACAATGCGCTCAACTCCCCAGGCTTGGAGTGCCCGCACCGCAGCAACGACCTCGTCCATAGGCCGCCCTTCGTAGCTGTGAACGCGCCCAGCAAGCAGCGCGACCCGCTCTTCTCCGAGCGTGCCAACCACCAGCTCCCCCGCGTGTCCAGCGACCGCGGTCTGCGGCAGGCCTAACGCGCCATAGCCTTCGGCTAGGCTGTCTTGGGCCATCTCCCGCAAGAAGCTCAAACCAGACCCTAAAACCACGGCAGAGCGTGGAGCCTCCCCAAAGCGGGCGCGCAGGCGTTCGACGACGGACATTCAACCTCCAGGACGCCACCTTTGTAACAGACTCGTGACGGCAATCGGGGGTGCCCGAGTGGTTAGCCACTCGGTAACGGTCCCCGGGGCCCGCCTGGAGGCACGCATTTCACGCCCTGTATTGATCACCGCCGGTGCGACTCGAAACCCCATCGACGCGATGCGCCACATCAGCGCGAACTCCAGTGGACGTACCAGCGCCCATATCGCCAGGGCCCTGGCCAGTCAGACTGCCGTGACGCTCCTTGGCAGCCCCCAAGCTCTTCTGCGGATCGAAGAGGATGCAGACGGCCGGGAGTTCGGCGACACCCGCGATCTGTTGCGCAAAATGAAACGCTGGGTGCAACACAATCCAGGCGGCGTGGTGGTGCACGCCGCGGCGGTCGGCGACTACGAGGTCCGCGACCCGTCAGCCTCCAAAGTCAGTAGCCAGCTTGGAGAGTGGACCTTGACCCTCCACCCCACGCCGAAGATCGCGGACTTAATTCCCCAGTGGGATCCCCAGGTTTTCTTGGTCACCTTCAAGGCCGCAGGACCAGACACCGAGGCTGAAGATCTCGCGCAGATTTGCCGTAAGCAGCTGCGCCGAACCCGCTCTCAGATGGTCTTTGGCAACGTCATTGGTGCCCTTGGCGCGACCTCCACCCTGGTGGACGCCTTGGGAAGTGAGGCTTTTGAACGCAGAGAAGACGCACTAAGCGCCTTGGTGGCTCGAATACGCGCAGTCCTTTAAGGCTTGAACCAACGCTACACTGACCTGTCCTCTGTCAGGTTACACTGCTGATATACGGATCCCTGGAGTTCCCCATGACCTCACTGACTGCCCTGGCCCTCCTCGTCTCTCTCGGTTGCACCAAGGACGACGGTGAAGACACTGGCGAATGGCTGGACGCCGACAACGACGGCTACGACACACGCAGTGACTGCGACGATGACGACGCAGGCATCAACCCGGCCGAAGACGAGCTCTGCGACGGGATCGACAACGACTGCGATGGCGAGATCGACCTGGACGCAGTGGACGGAACGACCTTCTATGTCGATGCGGATGCGGACACTTACGGAGACCCTTCCACTGCGACCGATGCATGCCAATCCGAGCGCAGCGACTGGGTTGAGAACGGCGAGGACTGCGACGACACCAGCGCCGAGATCTTCCCGGGTAACAGTGAGATCTGCGACGGTTTAGACAACGACTGCGATGACCAGATCGACAACGACGCCAGCGACGCTGGCACGTACTACACGGACGCAGACGGTGACTCCTACGGTGATCCGAGCAGCGCGGTGCTGAGCTGCGACGGCGCAGGGTTTAGCGAGAATGACCTAGACTGCGACGATTCCGAGTCCGCCGTGAACCCCGGGGAGACCGAGGTCTGCAACGATGGATTGGACAACGACTGTGACGGCAGCGACAACGGCTGCGGGTCGATTGGCCTGGTGGACTTAGCAGACGCCGATATCACCTGGAACGGCAGCAACGCCGGAGACAAGATGGGCGGCCCCGTGCGCTCTGTCGGCGACATGGACGGAGACGGCAACATCGAGCTGGCCTTCAGCGCCCGTGGCTTTGACTCCGGCGCAGGCGCTGTTTACTTGGTCGAAGGCCCCTTCACCGCTGGCGACTACGACATCGAGTCGGAGGCCAGCGCCCGGATCTCCGGAGAGAACGCGGGAGACGAGGTCTTCGCGGTCACCGGAATCGGCGACTTTACAGGTAGCGGGAACGACGCCCTGGCAATGTCGGGCCGTAAGAACGACAGCGCAGGAAGTAACTTTGGCGCTGTCTACCTCTTCTTCTCGGCCCCAACCGGCAACGTCTCGGTGACCTCCGCAGACGTGATCCTCACCGGCGAAGGCGAGGGAGACCAGGCCGGCATCCTCTCCAGCGCCGATGATATGGACGACGACGGCATGTCCGACTTCTTGGTAGGCGTGCAGCGCAACGACGGCGGCAACGGAGCGGTCTACCTGGCCACCGGAGACAGCGTCGCGGCTGGGCGCTTGTCGGAGAGCACTGCCATCTTCCGCGGTACCGCAGACGCCCAATTTGGCGGTGGACTCTCTGGTGTAGGTGACCTGAACGGCGACGGCATCGCCGACGCCATCATCGGGGCTCCCTACGACGACACCACCGCCGAGGACGCAGGCGCAGTCTTCATCTTCTTTGGCGCAACTGGCATGAACGGCAACTTCACCGATGCAGATGCCGACGCAGCGCTCTACGGCGCATCGAAGAACGATCAGGCCGGCTGGGGCATTGGCGCAGCTGGCGACCACGACGGCGACGGGAGTCCAGACCTGCTGATCTCGGCGACCCGCTCCGATCTGGGTGCGTCCGTTTCCGGAGCGGTCTACCTAGTCGGCGGAGCTTTCTCTGGCACCGATACCGTGGACGACATCGCCATTGCAGTGATCTCTGGCGAAGGCACCAACGACAAGTTGGCCCCAAGCTTTGGCGGGGTGGATCTGAACGTGGACGGCCAACTGGATGTGCTGGTCGCATCGCGCAGCAACAGCAGCAACGCTGGCGCGGCCTACCTGTTCTTGGGCCCCATCTCGGGCACCTTCTCCGCCAGCACAGCCGATGGTATCTTTACTGGCACCAACGCTGGAGATGGCGTGGGTGCGCCAGTGAACGTACCCGGCGACATGAACGAAGACGGCGTGCTGGACATATTGATCGGCGGCAGAGATGCGGATCCGAACGGCGATGTCGACGCAGGCAGCGCCTATGTGATCTTCGGCGGAGCGCTCTAAGGGCCTAATGCGCTGATCTTAGAGCTTCAGCGTCACGGCTTCAGCGTCACGGCTTCAGCGTCACGGCTTTAGCGTCAGGCGAGGGCCATTGGGCTCCCGCCAAGCAACCCGACCGATGACCGCAGGCTGGTCACCGGCCTGTGTGAGT
>JBLHMA010000149.1:0-11706 GCA_047621545.1 Cognaticolwellia sp.
GCAGATCTCTTCGCAGACCACGTCATCCTCGGATTCGGCAGCCTTTTCGACCACGCCGGTGGCAGCAGCCGCACCATTGGTCGAGCTGACATCCTTTGCAGCACAGCCAGCAGCAGCAGAGACACCGCTGCTCAGAACCAACGCTCGGAACATGTGCTTGAATTCCATGGACTTGATCCTGTGGGGCGCACTGGTCGCGCTCATGACGAGCGCTCGCGTGTCCTGCCCGCTTCCAGTATATCCCGGGCGTTTTTACAGGCGTGGCACGCGGACCGAGCGCCCAGTCAGAAGCGCCTAGCGTGCGTCGCTCTGACTGGCGGAGATCTCGCACGCGTTAGCGGGCGTGGCTACGTGCTCGGAGGCCCTGTGAGGGGCTACCCCCGTCACGCCCCCTGGGAGCTCGATGAGCCTGGTCCGATTGAACGATGTCTCCGTGGTGTTCGAGAACAACCAAGTCCTGCGCGAGGCTTTCTTCCGGCTTGAGCCCGGGGACCGCGTGGGCCTGATCGGTAAGAACGGGTCCGGTAAGTCCACCCTTCTAAAGCTGGTCCTGGATCAGCTTGAGCCCACAACGGGGACCGTCACCGTCCAGGACGACGTAAAGATCGGGTACTTCTCGCAGTTCTCAGAGCTCGACGGAACCACCACTGTGCTCGAAGTGCTCTCCGACGTGTTTGCAGATGTGCGTGTCGTGGAAGCCGAGCTGGCCACCATCGACACAGCCATGGCAGACGATGCAACGGACGCCGACACGCTAGACCGCCTGGTGGAGCGGCAGGCCGAGCTCTTCGAGGACATGGCGCGACTCGACGGTTGGGACGTAGACAGGCAGATCGATACCGCGCTGACCAAGCTCGGTTTCAACGAGGCCCACCGCACCTGTCCCATCGATGCGCTCTCCGGAGGCTGGCGAAACCGTGCCTCTCTGGCCAAGATTCTGCTGGAAAAGCCCGACGTCTTGCTCTTCGACGAGCCCACCAACTACCTGGATGTGGCCGGCGTAGAGTGGGTCGAGGGCTGGTTCCGCAACTTCCACGGCGCCGCCATCGTGGTCTCCCACGACAGGGCCTTCCTGGATGACATCGTCAACCGCATCGTGGAGGTGGAGAACCACCATCTCCACGAGTACAGCGGCAACTTCGGATCCTACGTGGTCGAGAAGCAGCTGCGCTTCAAGACGCTGCAGAAGCAGTTCGTGTTCGAGGCGGAGCTTCTGGCCTACGAGGCCGAGGGCATCGCCAGCCGCCGAGAGGCTGCGCGCAACAAGGGCAAGGACCTAGGCAAGCGACTCTCACGCATCCGCAAGAGCAAGGGCCCCAAGCCCGTTGACCAGATCCTCACGGAGATCTACAAGGGCCTGCACACCAAGGAATGCTTGTGCGAGGTCCGTGGTCTCAGCAAGGCATTTGGCGACCACGAGCTGTTCTCCAACCTGACCTTCGATCTCCGGCGCAGGCAACGCTTGGCCATCATCGGTCCAAACGGCTGCGGCAAATCGACGCTCCTTCGTGTCCTGACAGGACTGACCGATGCAGATGCAGGAACCGTGGAATGGGCCAGGGGTCAGACCTTCGTCTCCTTCAATCAGATGCTCGAAGACCTGGACCCCACTGACACTGTCACCCATGCGGTCAACGCGCTGCCGGACAGCCTGGCGCTGACCGCGACGCGCAAAGCAGTGGGCCGCTTCCTAAAGATGTTCCAGTTCTCCGAGGCCCACATGAAGGCCAAGATCGGCACCCTCTCAGGTGGAGAGAAGGCCCGTGTAGCCATGGCCCAATGCCTACTCTCGGGGGCTTCCGTCTTGGTGCTTGACGAGCCCACCAACCACCTGGACATGACGAGTGCTCAGGTCATGGAGAGGGCCCTGGTGCACTTCCCCGGTGCCGTCCTGGTGGTCAGCCATGATCGGTTTTTCATCGACAAGGTGGCTACGCGTCGCATCGTCTTTGGGGCGGAAGGCAATGGTGCCGGGGTGCTCGCGGCAGGCGGAGCCTAATCAAAACCAGCCAGTAAGAGGCGCCATGACCGGACTCCTAATCACCACCGGTGCCCTGCTGCTGGGTGGACTGGTCGCCGACGCGATTGGTCGGCATACCAAGCTGCCTCGGGTCACGCTGCTGCTCTAGTTCGGCCTTGCGATCGGCCCCGCTGGCTTTGAACTCCTGCCAGTCGAGCGAGCGGAATGATTCCCGGTGCTCGCCCAAGTCGCGCTGTTGATGGTGCGCTTCTTGCTCGGCGGCGAGTTCGAGTTGGCGACGATTCGGCTTCGTTTGGGGATTGGTCGTGTTTGGCGTTGCGATGGCCTGGGTGGGCTCGCTGACCGGCACCGGCGGGGGCGGCGCTGCCATCGCCCATGCCGCCTGGGATCTGGGAGGGGCGCTCGCTCTCGGCGTAGCGCTAGGCATACCGATGGCCTGGGCCACCGGCCGAATTCGTGAGGGCGAACCCACGGGCGCGGAGGCACTGGGCATGGTGCTGTTGTGCGGCGGCTTGGCCAACCTTTGGACGCATGGTCGGCGGCTGGCTGGGCGCCACGCCGACCAGGCTTCCATCCCCAGCGGCATTGTGTACAGGCCCGGCACTTCTGCCACAAGCCGGAGTCGCGCTTGGCATGGCGCTCGTCGCCTCTCAGCAGATCCCCGAAGTCGCCGGTTTTCTCCCCATCGTGGTTCTGTCCACAGTGGTCTTCGAGCTCTTCGGCCCATTGCTCACCCGGCTGGCGCTGCGGCGGATGAGTGGGGCAGGGATGTGAGCTGAGCTCGTGGAGAAGGACGGCGACAAGGAGCCCGACTTTGGGGTGCTGTTGGTAACGCGAGCGCTGCTGCCCCAGGACGGCGGCGGCGGGATAGGGAGGTTTATGCCCAAATCTCCAATCGACGCCTTCGATCCCTCCCAAGTACGCGCCTTCGTGGCAATTCAAGTCCTTGGACTCAGCGTGGCCTTGGAGGAGGGTGTGATCGATGGCCAGGACGCTTCCCGCTGGCTGTTTCGAAGCGGCATGCTGCCCCGCTTGGAGGCAGCAGGCGCCTGCAAAGGCTGCCTACACTTGGTGGGTTTGGGCACAGAGCTCTGTGCCCAGGAACACGCCAATGACGAGCAGATTCAAGCGCTCAAGGCTGGCGCCCTGGCCGTGCTCCGAGGGGTGAAAGCGAGCAACTGAGCTGCCAAGGCTTAGTGCCCCAGCGGCGAGCATCACCCAGGCCTCCACATCCCCGGTGGGTCCCCCCTCGGTTGTGATTGCTATCGCTGTTGCGCTGCCCATAGACTAGATGCCATTCCATTCCCAATCTTGGTGGTACCTGATGCTGTCTTCTCTCTCCGCTCTCTTGCTGGTCCTCTCCGCCTGCACCGACACGCCTACGGACACAGGGGAGCCCCTGGACACCAGCGCCGATTGCGTAGACGAGATCCCCTACGACGGCATCGACAACGACTGCGATGCCAGCACACCAGACGACGACCTGGACGGCGATGGGCTGCTCCTGGCGGACGACTGTGACGATACGGACGCCACTTTGGGCGGCGAGGAAGTCCCCTACGACGGCCTAGACAACGACTGCGACCCCCAGACCCTGGACGATGACCTGGACGCTGACGGGGCACTTGCGGCGGTCGACTGCGACGATGCAGACCCCACCCGCTACCCCGATGCCGACGAGATCTGCGATGGCATCGACAACAACTGCAACGAGCTGGTGGACGACGATCCAATCGACCCAGCCACCTGGTACGCGGACACGGACCAGGACGGCTACGGGGATCTGGCAGTGTCCCTCCAATCCTGCGATGCCCCCAGCGGCTATATCGCTGACAGTGGCGACTGCGACGACACCCTCAGCTCGATCAGCCCAGTGGGCATCGAGACCTGCAACAACCTGGACGACAACTGTGACGGGGAGACGGACGAGGACCTGAGCTGCCTCTCCTACGGTGGGCACCGTGTGGAGAAGGACGGCGACTACTACTACGCGCTCTACAATGACGACGGATTCGGCATCATCGGTAGCAGCGCTTGGTATGGCAGCTCAGATTCGAGCGGCGGCCCGGAAGGGGTGACCTGGAACGAAGACTTCAGCGCCATCTACTACACGGATCTCTCGGGCAGGGTGTTCTCCCAGAGCGAGCCCTTCACATCGAGTTCGACTCTGGTGGGCACCTTCTCCATGGGCCAGATCGGCGGCGGTGTGGAGTACGGCGGCACCTACTACGTGGGGGACTACGCCAACGGAGACATCTACCAAATGGAGCTATCTACGGGCAGAACCAGCCTGTATGCCAGCCGGGGATCCACCGCCTGCAAGCCCTACTTTGGCAACAGCGCCATGGCCATCGACATGGACGGCTCCGTCTTTGCAGCCTCCTCCTGTGGAATTGTGAAGTACGAACCTGGTAAAGACGCGGTGCAGCTCAACACCTACACGGGCCTGATCAGCGCGGTCGCCATGAGCGCGACCCAGGACCTCTACAGCCTGGACAACAGCGGCAACGTCGTACAGTTTGACACGACCACCGGAGCCACACTGTCTTCCGTGAGAATTACTGTGAACCCGAGCACTACCTGGACGCTGGCCATCGACTCCTCGGACAACATCCTGGTGAACTACTGGGGTGAGCAGCGCCTCTACTCCCTGGCAGACGGCAGCCTGGTGCAGGAGTGGTCGGCCGCGGACTACTACCCCGGAACGAGCGGCCACTACTGGTATGTCACCTTCTAGGCGCAAGCGCTTTACACTCTCCCGCCTTGGATGGAGTTTCTCTTGCTGCTGCCCCTGCTCGCCCTGACCGCGTGCTCCGACTCGGGGTCACCCAACCGGCCCACGACGACCTTTGACTCGGCGGACTCGGGACTGGTCCAGGTCGCCCACGACCGGGAGCTGCGAGGCGTGTGGATCGCCACGGTCTGGAACATCAACTGGCCCAGCAGCACGTCGCTCAGCGCGACCCAGAGTCAAGATGAGCTGCTTCTGCTGCTCGATGTGGCCCAAGACAGCGGCCTGAACGCCGTCTTCTTCCAGGTGCGCCCCGAGGCAGACGCGCTGTACAAGAGCGAGCTTGAGCCATGGAGCCGCTACCTGACCGGCACCCAAGGAACCGACCCGGGCTGGGATCCACTGCAGTTTCTTCTGGACGAGGGACACGCCAGAGGACTTGAGATCCATGCATGGATGAATCCCTACCGAGCCAAGGCCGCCAGCAGCTCAAGCGCCGCATCCAATCACCAGAGTGTGGTCAACAGCCAATACGCCTACCCCTACGGCAGCACCCTCTGGCTCGACCCCGGCGCACCGCCTGTCCAAGACCACCTCGAGGCGGTCATCGGCGACCTGGTCACCCAGTACGACATCGATGGGCTCCACTTCGACGACTACTTCTATCCCTACCCGGACGGAAACCCCTTTCCCGACGATGCCACCTATGCGGCCTACGGCGGCGGCATGAGCCTAGACGACTGGCGCCGGGACAACGTCAACCAGATGGTGGAGCGGGTCTCGAACACGGTGTCCGGGATCGATCCCGCCGTTCGATTCGGCATCTCCCCCTTCGGCATCTACCGACCCGGCCAGCCCGAGGGAATCGCGGGCCTGGATCAGTACGCCGAGCTCTACGCCGACCCCGTTCTGTGGAAGGCCAATGGCTGGGTCGACTACCTGGCGCCGCAGCTGTACTGGCCCACCACCCAGACCGCCCAGGCCTTCGAGCCCTTGCTGGACTGGTGGGCCGCGCTTCCAGAGACCGGACGTTCGACCTACGTTGGGCACGCCCTGTACCAACTGGACAGCACGTCCACGTGGTCCGTCGATGAGTTTCGCGAGCAGGTGCGCCTGACCCAAGGTGCTGGACAGGACCACGTCTACGGCGGCATCCACTACCACATCGGTCCCCTGGTCGAGAACCGGTCTGGGATCCGCGATGTGTTCCGAGACGAGCTCTACGCAACGCCGGCTCTCACACCGCCTGTCTTCGACATGGCCGGGGTTGAGGTGGATGCGCCCAGCGTCAGTCTGACCTCGACGGGGGTAGAGATCAATCACCCGGATGCGCGGTGGTGGGTCGTGTACGCCCAAGAAGGATCTGGCTGGCGAGTTGATCACATTCAATCCGCGAAACAGGCCAGCGCTGAGCTGAGTTCAGGACGGTGGGCAGTGAGCGCTGCGGGCAAGCACGGGGTGGAGAGTCTGGGAGTGGTGGTGGAGGTGCCGTAGCGGGATAGGTGCGTGGACCCCGGAGACCCCATGCAATCCCCAGCAGTCACTGCCGCCTACGAGACCGCACTTCCCGACGACCCAAGGGTGAAGCTGAAGACGGCTTTTGGCACCCCAGCCGCTTTTGTAAAGCGCCAGATGTTCTTCGGAACCTTTAAGGAAACACTGATTGCTCGGGTGGGTCCGGAGCGCGCCGAGGTCTTGATTGAGCAAGCAGGGATTCAGTCATTCAGCCCCTCTCCGGGCCAGACCTGGGACGACTATGTGCAGCTGGATCTGACGGTTGATCCCGCGACGCTTGCGGCCCTGGCCATTGAAGCCCTCGGTTGGGCAGCGGCCCTGCCTAAAAAAGGCAAATGGCGGCCTAGTTACACCTGAAGTGCTTTCAATCCCAGCGCCAAAACAGGGCTCTCATGCACGTCGTTGAACTCGCTGACCCCGACGCGCTGGCAGTCCGCTCCCATCCGTGGAGTGGGTCGCTGTCGGACGCTGCACACCGCTACTTCGACCTTCGGCGGTCGCCCGGCCTGATCCGCTCGGCGCTCGAAGACTTTCGTGGGTGGGAGAACCACTCGGCGACCGAGACCTTCTACCAGCTGCTGGAGTTGCTCAACGGCCCGGACTCCACGCTGGAGACCAACGATTGTGCCTTCAACAGTCCGACCACCAACGAGCACGCCGGGATGGACAAGGCCCTTCAGTGCTCGGGGCGGCTGATGCTTCTGTTCCGCGAGCTGCCTCTGAACACAAGCGTCGCTGGCGTGCATGCCTTTACCAACGCCTTGGCCCGTGCCCTATCGGGTGAAGACGAGGGCTTTGGATGGGGAGTCGTTGGCGCCACGGTTGTCCCCGTGAACTTCACGACTCTACCGGGCACCCGCGAGGAGCAGCAGGGCTTCCAGTTGATGCTGTCGTTCTGGGCCTGGGGGGATGATGAGGCGGAGGTGATGGTTCATCTGGACCGCACCTTTGGCAACCTCACGTCTGTTCTGCGCGGCCTGATGGCTTGGCCCGACGCCGGAAAAGAGAGCTCCCCTTAGGCCCTCAGCCCAGCCAAGTTCCGTCAAGGCAACGCCCACTGGCTGAAGAAGTCCCACGCTTCTTGCTCACTCACGAAGTCGACTGGATCGCATCCGGGCGCGACCTGGGCCTGGTGATCGCTGAACCAGCAGTGTCCACCCTCCGAGATCACACAGTGAGTGACCGAGACCCCATCTCGGCAGTCTGTGGCCGTGGTGCATGTAGCGGCACCGTTTTCAGTGACCTGGGCTTGACCTGTGCACCCGTTGGCATCTACCCAGTGATCCACCGACGCCTGGCGACTGGTCAGATTGTCTTCGCTGCCGGAGATCTGCAACACCGGCACCGCGCGGCCGTCGACGCAGACCAGCTCTTCGGAAAGACTCCCTACAACCGGCGCGATGGCTGCGACTCGGTCGGGGTGTTCGCAGGTTAGGCGGTGGGACAGGTAGCCACCATTGGACATGCCAGTGGCGTACACCCGACGCTCGTCCACACAAGTCTCTTGGCTGACGCTGTCGATGAGGTGTAGCAGGAACCCTACATCGTCCACCTCGTCTGCGCTGGCGTCCCCACAGCAGGCCTGGCCCGCGTTCCACGCAGCCGGATCTCCGGTTCCTTCGGGGTGCACGACGATGAAGCCCTCGACGTCAGCCAGCGCCTCCAAACCAGACTCGGTGCGCCAGAGCTCGTGGAAGACTTCATTGCCGCCCAGGACGAAGGGGTGGAGGTTGAGCACCACCGGGAGCGCCGAGGTGCTCTCCGCGCCCGGTGGCAGGTGGATGGACCATGTGCGTTCCAGACCGTCGACGACCTGCGTCCTCTCGTGGTCCCCGCCGGTCAGACCACTGCCATCGCACGGGGGGGCAGAGACGCTGGTGTCCGTTTCGCTGGGTGTGCAGCCGAGGGCAAGCAACAGCGGGCAGAGCAAGAGCCCGCTGGCGAGCCAGGCCCACCTCCGGCTCGGATGGGCGACTGCGATCTGAGGAGAATATGGGCTTTTAGGCATGGGGCCATTGTAGCGGGCTCCCTTTCATGGCTCAGGCCTTCGAGCCTGCCAAGAGCTCCTCGAGGCGCGCCAGATCCAACACACATTCCTCCGAGTAGTTGTGTCCTGTCGGCCGAAACCGCTCCGGCAGCTCGCGCGTGATGGCCTGGTCCAGAGTGCTGGTGAAGAACACCACTGGGGTTGTTCCGTCGTCGGGTTTCCAGCCTGGAAAGGCGTTGTACATCCGAGAGCCACAAGCCGAGCAGAACGCCCGCACCGGTCCGTTGGGGGGCTTGCTGAATTCAGTCACGAGCTCCGCCCCTGCCGTGATTGTCAGCATCGTGGTGTCGACACAAACCACTTGAGAGAGCGCCGCAGCGTGGGCCCGTCGGCAGCTGTCGCAGTGGCAATACAGGGCGAAACGGGGTCGTTTCCCGGCGGGCATGTCCACTTTGTAGGTCACCGCACCGCAGTAACAATGCCCGGTCACGTGAAGGGAATTCGTCAGGGGCATGCTCTGGCTCCTGCTTGGGGTCGTTGAGATCCACAGAGTACGACAGAGCGAGCGGGGACGCGGAGGACTCGGACCTTGGTGACCTGAGAGCGCCTCAGCGCAGTTCAATGCCCAAGTTGAGGGAGGGAGTCGCGGCATTGGAGACGGCCAGCGCAGCCCCTTCGAAGGAACCGGTCACGGCGAGATGCTCGCTGAGCCAGACGCTGCCGCTCAGACCAAAGCCCAGGTAGCTGGTGTTCGTGACGCCTAGGACATCCACCTCGTCGATGGCCCCGAAGCTCCGGTAAATCGGAAGGTGAAGGTCGAAGACCAGGTGGTCCTTCGGCGTCCATCCAAACTGTGCGTAGCCGGTCACCGCAGGCAGATAGTGGTCGCCAGTAAAGCCCCGAGCGCCGGCGTGGAAGGACATCCATCCCTTGGGTCGGGCGATCCCGAGCTGGAGCTCCGCGTCGGCCTGTCCGGTGGCCAGGGTGGGCCGGACGACCATCTGCTGGCCGTTGACCTCTCCCTCAAACAGCGCCTTCTCCCCGAAGGGCACCCGGCCACCCAACATGGCCTGGGCGCTCAGCGCAAGGGCATCTGAGCGGAAGAGCTGCACACGCACGCCCGTAGACAGAGGGCCCACATAGGTGTTTCCCTGGTCGCCATAGCGCGCATGTCCAACCGGCACCGCGTAGCCGACCCAGGTCAGGCGCTCCGTGACGCCGAGCTCCCCATAGCTTTGCAGCTGGTGGTCTTGGTAGCGTTCTTCGAGCTGATCGATCTCCCCGAGAGCCGGACCAAAGACGCCCGTTCCCAGCAAGGAACGGCCCCAAATCTTGACGTAGTAGTCCCCGGGTTCCTGGGTCCACCCACCGGCATGGACAGGGGCGGAGAAGGCGAACACAGCCACCATCAGGGCGGCGGGTCTCCAATGGTCTTGCATGGGGCTCGCTTCAATGCCTTGCGCGGCGTGGGGGTTGTCGAGCGGAGGGACCAGAGGGCACGTTAGCTCTGGGCCACCTTAGCCCTACGCTGAAGATGGAGTCTGCAATGCTGCTCATGTTTCTGGCCTGCGCGCCCGAGGTCACCATCGGCTCCTCCGAGCGGTCCACCCCCGTGATCTCTCCCAGCGACTGGGACGGCCAAGAAGCTCTGCCGATGGTCTTCTTGCTACACGGCTTGGGCAGCACCGCAGGCCGCCAAGACTGGTACATGGGCTTCTCGGACCAGGTGGACACCTACCGCTTCCATCTCCTCTTGCCGGAGGGACTAGAGCGCCCTCAGGACGACCAGCAGAGCTGGGACGCCGGAGACTACTGCTGCAACCTGGAGGCCGAGGTCGACGATGTGGGCTTTCTGCTGGGGCTCCAAGACGAGATGATCTCGGATTTTGGTGCCCAAGAGCAGGCCATCTACTTTGGTCACAGCAACGGCCACTACATGAGCTACCGCATGGCCTGTGAGGCCCCAGAACGCATCCGCGCCATTGGTGGGCTGGCCGGCTCCGTTCCCTGGGACGCTCAAGACTGCGCCGTCGGAGACCCGGTCAGCAGCCTACACATCCATGGAACCGAAGACGAGTCCGTTCCCTACGCGGGCAAAGAGGGCGACCACCCCAGCGCGCCGGAGTCCGTAGCCCGTTGGGCCGAGCGTGCTGGCTGCACGGACACCGAGGCGGGCGGCACGATGAACCTCACCCGAAACAAGGGCAAGGAGGAGACCGTGGTCGAGCGCCACACCGGCTGCAGCCACCGGGTGGAGCGCTGGACGATGGAGGAGACCGCCCACATCCCTTGGCTGCATGGGAAGCGTTTCTCGGAGGCGGCCTTGGGGTGGTTGCTGGCGGAGTGAGAGCTGAGCGTCAGCCCCCAGGCCACCACTGCCTCAGTCAGCTGACCCTCTCGATCACTTTCCGCATGATCCGCCACCACACCATCGGCGGACGCTGGCTGCTCCCACCTGGCAGGATCGGCTCAGTCCAGCTCGGTGACCAGGTCTGCCTTGGCCTTGCGCACCTTGGGCATCGGAGCGAGCCAGTCGCCCTCCTCCGCGCGATAGCCCAGGGGTAGGAGCACCACCGAGCGAAGGCCCTTCTCCTTCAGGCCTAAGATTTCGTCCACTGCGGCGGGGTCGAAGCCTTCCATCGGGGTGCAGTCCACATTCAGCTCTGCCGCTGCTGCCATGGCGAAGCCCAGAGCGATGTAGGCCTGGCGGGCCGCGTGGGCGTAGTTGACTTCGGCCTCGCGGTCTATGTAGGCCGCCTTGAGCTTGCCGTAGTAGCCCTCCAGCATCGGGGTCAGTCCGCCGCGATGCTCGGCCATCAGGTTCATCACGTCCGTGATGCGCTCCGCGGTGTAGGTGTCCCAGGCAGCGAAGACCAGCAGGTGGGAACCCTCCGTGATCTGCTTCTGTCCCCAGGCCACCGGCTCAATCTGTGCTCGGATGGCGGGGTTGGTGATGACGAAGAGCTCAAAGGGCTGCAGGCCTGAGGAGGTGGGCGCCAAGCGCACGGCCTCCACGATTTGGTCGACCAGTTCAGCGGGCACGGGCTTGGTGGGGTCCATCTTCTTGGTGGCATAGCGCCAGTTCAGGTTCTTGAGGAACACGGTCATCTCCGAAGTTGAGGCGGTGATGTAGGCACGTGGGCTAGGTGTACAAGTCGAGAACCTGTGTGGTACCGGGCATCGCTCCTCAAGACAGAGGACCGTTGTGTGAAAAGCAGCTAGGCTTTGAGCCGATGCTCTCGTTCAGGGCCTGGGGCGATGACGAAGCCGAAACGATGGCTCATTTGAACCGCACGCGCGTCAACCTCGGCGTTGTTTTACCGGGTTTGGTTGGCTAGCGATGCCGGCCGCTAGCGTGCCTGAGCAGCCAACAAGCAGCTCGCGAAGGCTTGGTCCGAGAGAAGAAGGCAGCCGACCAGTGCTTGCCGGAGTTCGGGCTCCTCGGGACAGGCCAGAGCCAGATGAGCGAGGTGGAGCGTCTGGCCCTTCATG
>JBLHMA010000150.1:0-11684 GCA_047621545.1 Cognaticolwellia sp.
GACCCATGCCGAGATCGAGGTCCAGCCCAGCTACGGCTTGGGGGACGACGAGATCGAGGCCATGCTCGAGGCTGCGATTGACAACGCCGAGAGCGATGTGGACCAGCGGTTGCTCATCGAGGCTCGGGTTGAGGCGCAGCAGGTGCTGGCCGTGGTGGACAAGTCGGTCTCCCGAGACGCGGACTTGCTTGCTGGCAACGAGGCCCAGGTCATCTCTCAGGTGTCAGCGGCCCTGCGCGAGGTCTGCGCCGGCGATGACCGCAAGCGCATCCAAGAGCTCACCACCAAGCTGGACGAGGTCACTGCGCCTTTCGCCCAGCGCCGCATCGAGCGGGATCTTAAGCTGGCTTTGGAAGGGCAGGATGCCCTGCAGGTCCTGGACGTTCTGGACCGTAGCGTCAAGGCTGCTGAGGATGCCGTCAGCTGACAGGTGACAGTGCAGGACAGGGCAGTGTTGGCTCGGCGTGCTAAGTAACGGACTAGGCGACAACCAAGGACCGCGCGTGGATCTAGAAGACTTCGGCCGCCGGGTGCGACTGCACCGGGAAAAGCGGGGCATGAGCTTGGCGGATGTAGGCGCGGGTGCTGGCTGCAGCCGCCAAAACGTTCACAAGCTGGAAAAGGCCATTGGCAACCCCACCGTGGGGACCCTGGCCCGTGTCGCTCATGCCTTGGGCTTAGAGCTTCGCTTGATTTTGGAAGAGGCCGATGGGCAACGCGCTGATCTGGGCCGCCGTATGCGCCGCCTGAACGGCGTCACGACCGAAGCGCAGCTCATGGAACTCGAGCATGCCATCTCCCAGATCGAGGCCAAGCTCTTGCCGGCCAGCCTGGTTGAAGAGGAGCGCCGCGTGCGCACTCTGGCGAGCCTGCTGGAGATGGCCGGTGTGCCCACAGAGCGCGCCGCCAAGCGCGCTGAAATGGAGAGCGACAAGCCTGAGAGCTGGGACGCGGACCGGGCCAGGTTGGTGGGGATTATTCAGGAGGAGATTGCCAGGTCGGGGAGCTGAGGGTGCGGTCCCTTCTTTGGACCCCCTTGAGCCCGGGTTGCAGTGGTTGTTGGGAGCTTCAAGAGGAGAGTAAAATGTATGTTGCTTGGTGCTTTTTCGGCACTCCGGGGGGCAGATGAGTTCAATTCTATTGCCGCTTCTCTTCGCTTGTTCCGGTGATTCCGACACTGGAAACCCACCTGTGGACGACACCGCGGCTCCCTGCGAGACGAATCCGGCGGATGCCAACGACAACGGCGTCACCGACGCGTGCGAACGGGAGCTGCTGGGGACCTTCCAGACGGACAGCTCCCGGCTCTTCGAGTCCACCGAACATGTCGAAATCTGGCTGGCCTACGACACCGATGGCGCCGCGTCGACCTGGGTACAGTTCCAGCCTGGAATCGAGGCCCGCCTCGATGACCAGGGCCCCTTCACTGTGGAGACTGCGGATCTGACTGGCTGGGACGCGGTTGAGGCGCGGCTCACCGATGACGTAGACGAGCGTCTGGCGACACGTGCGATCTCCCTTGATGGCGGCAGGACCCAACTCTGGCCAGCGGATGAGTCCTACCTTGGGATCTATGGCGAACTGGATGGGGCCGACATTCATGCGTTGAGCATGGAAGTAGTCTCATGGGAGACCGGACCGGAGGAGGGCTACATGTCTGTGGCTTGGTACTTCTATGGGGCTGCAGACGTGAACTGAGGGTCCCTCACCTCAAGGAATCGCCCAATCCCTCAAGGCATGCCGCAGGTTCTCCGGCACATGCTTGCGGCTCAACCTGCGAATCGCATCCGGTGCCTTGCGCGGCGCCGGACGGGTCTTGGGGTCGGTGGTGGCTGGCAGCAGCCGGTACTCCAGGTATTCCAGCCACTCGCGGCGCCAGGCGGCCATGAGGATGGCCTGGTGGTTTGCCTCGAGGAACTCCACGGCGGTGCTGGAGAGCTCGGAGAGCTCGGCTCTGGACGCGTTGAGGGGCTCGGACTCGACACGCTCGCCGCTGACGGCGCGTGCGAAGAGCTCAGCTGCCTGGGCCTGGGCGCGCTCGGCGTCCACCGCCAGAGCCTGCAGCTCAAGGTGGAATGGACCTAGGTCGGGGCAGGTCACATCGTAGGGGCGGGAGAGCCAGTCCATGGCCAGGCGCCGCACCTTGAAGGGCACGCCACGTCTGGCAAGGTCGCGCATTGGACCCGCAGTGTAGGGGGAGTGGAAGTCCAGCTTGCCGCTGCGGTGTCCCTCGAGCGCCTCCTGCACGCCGCCTTCCAGAGCGCTGATTCGCTCGGACTCCAAGCGCAGAGACTCGGCCGCGGTGCTGGTGAGCAGGGCCAACTGGCTGGCGTGGTGGTGGAGCCCCATGGCCGCAGCGGTGCATGCTGCGGGAGACCAAGCGCTGCGCCCGATGCGCTCATTCCAGTGCGCAAAGGACCGCCCTGCGTTCCCCAATGCGCTCAGGGTGCTACCCACTGACATCCCAGCCTCCTAAGTGATGGGCCGTATACCAAGCTGCCCGCCTTCAGCGTGCACCGCAGTAAACCCCAGGTCAAGCGATGCTCACCCCTCTTCCCATAGATGCTTTGCTGCCCCAAGCCGCTCAGCTGCTGGCCGAGCACGGCTCTCTGGTGGTCATCGCGCCCCCTGGATCTGGCAAGACCACACGCCTGGCACCTGCCCTTCTGGAGCAGGTTTCCGGGAAGATCCTACTCTTGCAGCCCCGGCGGGTGGCGGCGCGCCTGAGTGCTCGGCGCATCGCGTTTGAGCGCGGCGGCCAGGTCGGAGGAGAGGTGGGCTACCGGGTGCGTTTTGACACCAAAGTCGGCCCGAAGACCCGCCTGGAGGTGGTCACGGAGGGCCTGTTGACCCGGATGCTGCTGCGGGATCCCTTCCTGGAGGGCGTGGACGCGGTGGTGCTCGACGAGTTCCATGAGCGCAGCCTGGACGCCGATTTGTGTCTGGCCATGCTGCGCGAACTCCAGGCTGATGCCCGGCCCGAGCTGCGCATTGTGGTCATGTCCGCGACGCTGGATCCTCAGCCCATCGCGCACTTCCTGGGGGGCGCGCCGGTGCTCAACGCCCCAGGGCGCACCTACCCCGTGGACATTCGTTTCCGCCCCGGTCAGGGCTACTTGGAGAACCAGGTCTCCGGCGCGGTACGGAGCGTGTTGCCCGGCCTGGAGGGGCACGTTCTGGTCTTTCTGCCGGGCAAGGGAGAGATCCGCCGCTGTGCCCAAGCCTTAGAGGATCTGTCCATTCCGGTTCTGCCGCTGCACGGCGGCCTAAAGGCCCAGGAACAGGAGCACGCGCTGTCGGCCAGCGATCAGCCAAAGGTGGTGCTCTCCACCAACATCGCCGAGACCAGCGTGACCTTGCCTGGGGTGCGTGTGGTCATCGACTCCGGACTGTCCCGGGTCCCTCGCTTCGATCCCTCATTGGGCCTGAGCCGACTGGAACTCGGACCCATCTCTCAGGCCTCCGCCGATCAGCGCGCCGGCCGTGCAGGCCGAACCGGTCCCGGCGTGGCCATTCGCCTGTGGGAGCGAAACCAGGGTCTGGACGCCCAGCAGCCTCCCGAGGTGGTGCGCAGCGACCTGTGTGGGGCCCTGCTCTCGGTGATGGAGTGGGGGAAGAAGCCGGATGACTTTGGCTGGTTTCAAGCACCTCCCGGTCCCTTGCAGGCTCGGTCCTTGGCCACCCTCGATGATCTCGGCGCCATCCAAGGCCAGGCACTCACCCCCAGCGGCCGCGCCCTGGCCATGCTGCCCGTGCATCCACGCCTGGGCCGTGTGGTTCTGGAAGGCCACGCCCGCGGCTGTTTGTGGGCGGCCGCCGCAGCCGCGTCCTTTGCCAGCGAGCGGGACCCCTATGCCCAGGCGCGGTTCCCAGGTGCAAGAGAGTGCGACCTGCACGCCCGGGTCCAGGCCCTGGCAAAGGGCCAGCCGGGCCAGCGGCGCCAGATGAAGGAGCTGCAAGCGGTGGTGCAGCAGCTGATGCGCTTGGCTCAAGACGTCTTGGGCAAGACCTCTACGGCCAAGCACGTTCCCCCCGCGCGCACCCTGGCCCAGTGCCTGTTGGCAGGATTTGCAGACCGCGTGGCCCTGCGCCGCGCGCCAGGTTCCCCACGCTTCAAGCTTGCCAGCGGCCAAGGGGCCGTGCTGGAGAGAGAGTCCCTGGTTGAAGAGGAAGACCTGGTCTTGGCGGTCAGCTTGGAGGGCGGCCGCAAGGGGGCTTTCAGCGAGCACTGGATCCGCATCGCAGCGCCCTTGGATCCAGCGGACCTACCGACCCGCGAGCGTCGGATTTTGGCCCTGGACGCGGGTCGCGTGCAGTGCGAGGTCCAGGTGGTGGTGGGGGAGATCGTGCTGCGACACAGCCCGGCTCGGGCCACGGATGCGGAGCTGGCGGAGCTGTTCGCAGAACACATCCGCGCCGATCCGACCGCGGTCTTGCGCGATAGCCCTGAGCTGGCGAGCTTGTTGGCTCGGGTCGCTCTGCTGCGGGAGCACTGTCCTGGGCTGGAGCTGCCCGAGGTGGATCCACTGGCCTCGTTGGCGGAGCTGGTTTTGGGGGTGCGTAGCTGGGAGGGGGTCAAGCGCATGGACTGGGCCAGCGCGGTGAAGGATCGACTCTCCTGGAAAGAGAAGCAGCTGCTGGACCAGCACGCTCCGGCTCGGCTCAAACTGGCCAGCGGCAGCACGGCGGGTGTGCTCTATGCCAAGGACACGCCGCCGGTTCTCCCAGCCAAGATCCAGCAGCTCTTTGGCATGCAGACGCCGCGCATCGCCCAGGGCAGGGTGGGCCTGCGGGTGCATCTGCTGGCGCCCAACGGACGGCCGCAGCAAGTCACCGACGATCTGAGCGGCTTCTGGACAGGCTCCTATTCCGAGGTGCGAAAGGAGCTGCGTGGGCGCTATCCCCGGTGGTCGTGGCCGGAGAAACCGACGGTGGCGGATGCCCAAGACCGACCCGCGCGAAAGCGTCGCTGAAGTACACTTCCCCATGCCCAAGCTCCACCTCAAGCCCTACCGCCACCAAAGCTCCTTTCGCCGAATCGCCTCGGTGGCCTGGGATCCGCCCCGGGACCCCACGATCTACGGCAGCATGGAGGTCCGGGCCGACCGTCTACTGGAGTGGATCGACCTGAAGCGTCGGGAGACTGGCGAGCGCATCACCATCACCCACGCGGTGGCCCGTGCCGTGGCCTTGGCTCTGGCCAAGCACCCGGATCTGAATGCAGTGGTGAAGTGGAACGGGCTGCACCTGCGCCGGGACGTGGACGTGTTCCTTCAGGTGGCCATCCCCAAGGAGAATGGGAGCTCTGGTCAGACGGACCTGTCGGGCACCTGCGTCCGACTGGCAGACACCAAAGACATCGCTACGATCTGCAAGGAGGTGCGTGCCTCGGCCGAGAAGCTGCGTGCCCACGAAGACAAGGAGTTCCAGAAGACCAAGGCCCAGGCGGACATGCTGCCCATCCCCATCTTCAAGCGCGTCTTGGGCCTGATCCAGTGGCTGCAGTACGAGCTGGGCATCTCCACCGAGTTCCTGGGCGCGCCTACAGATCCCTTCGGATCTGCGATGGTCACGAGCCTTGGTATGTTCGGGATCAAGGTGGCGTATGCTCCCTTCTTTCCGCCCGCACGCACACCAATGATCATCTTGGTTGGCGCCTGCGAGGACACGCCAGTGGCCGAAGACGGTGCGGTAGTCGTTCGTAAAGTCCTGACCTTGAACGCGACTTTTGACCACCGGGTCATCGATGGCTACCACGGCGCCCTGATCAGCCGGGAGGTCAAGCGCATGCTGGAGTTCCCTAGGCTGCTGGAGGAAGAGGGCGAGCGGGACCACATGATCGGCGACTCCGACCAGACCACCGATCTGGAGACCCTGGATCTGAACCCCCCGACCCAGGATCTGGGCTAGTCAGGCTGCGAGAGAAAGGTCAGCCTTACAACCTCTGCGGGTCTTAGGTTTCACCCATGGGTCGCCCCCTACAACAACTGAGGACTCCATGACCCAAACGCTCGCTGGCAAGCTTGCCCCCGTCGCACCCTTGGCCCTGATGGGCTTTTTGGCCCTGCCTTCTGTGGCTGAGGCGGCCTCTCCGGTTCGTTCCCAGGGCAACTTTGGCATCGGCCTGGGATCTGGCTACCGCCACAGCGGCATCTCGATGAAGTACTTCGCCGGGGACACGCACTCCCTACAGGGAGTCGTCGGGACCTATGGATACGATGGAAGCCTGGGATTGAGCGGCTCCTACCTCTACGAGATGCCCACAATCATCGGCGACAACACCGGCTTAGAGCTGGGCTGGGCCGTTGGTGGCGGGCCATCCATCGGGTTGGGGGACAACTTCTTGGCGCTGGGCGCGCACGGTGTGATTGGCCTGGAGTTCAACATTCAGCCGGTGCCCATCGACATTGTGCTGGAGTATAAGCCTAGCTTCCGCGTCTATCCAGATGTCGAAGTGGACCTATACAACTTCGCCGGCCACATCCGCTTCTACCCTTGGGGCTGGAGCGCCAAGTAGGCATTCTGGCTGAGCAGGGCCTTAAACGCCGCTAAGTCGCAGTCCACCTGGCGAAGGGTCTGAGCCAAGTCTGGCCCCCTCGCTTGCAGCTCGCTCAAGCTGGCCTCCCAGCACAGGATGTTGTCGCGGAGCTCGGCTTGGGGCCAGGCGTGCAGAACGGCGAGCACCGTGGCCTCGTTCCCGCTCAGGAGCTTGGCCAGGGCGTGCGGGTCCTGTGCGGTCACCGAGACCAGTTCGTCGAGCACCGGATTCCCCAGAGGCATTCCCCGATCCAGCGCGCGCTCAAAGGGTGTGAAAGGGAGTGAAATTCTTGTGGCCACACCGACCGGATGGGTGTGCTCGATCAAGTAGAAATCCTTGAACTCGGTTCGCTCTAGCGCCTGGACGAGGTCAAGCTCCCCCTCTGGCATGCGCATGTGCAAGTGGGCCAGCAAACAGGCCAGCCCCATTGCGGCTTGGGGCGCAAACACCCACGCCATCAGCAAGCCGTTGTCCTTGGCCAGAAATCCGACGGGTACACAGAGCAGCCCGGCGAGGGGAAAGGCCAAGCCGATGGCCCAGGCGATGTGGGCTGGCTGCTCTCTGGGGGCGCAGGCCGCGGTTGAGCTGCAAGCCAGCGAAGAAGATCAGAACGGCGGCAATGGGCTGGAGGGCGATGCCTGCGCCAAACATGCCGGTTTCACCTGTGAGTACAAACAGGCCCAAGACGAACTGAACGACCGCAACGGGGAGCAGCCAGGCGACGCACTTTCGCAGCGCTTGGGCGGAGGAGAGGTGGACCTCCTTAAAGCCGTCGGGGATGTTCATCAGGATGCGCATTGTAGGGTCTACGAGGCGGAGCTGGTATCTACTGCGGTAGCCTTGTGTATGAATATTTCGCAGCTCCTCTTCGCCTGTTCGGGAACCGTCGTTGTCGATTCGCCTACGGTGGACACGCCTTCGGACTCCCCTGCAGACTCCCCTGTGGACACTCCTATCGACACGGAAGACCCTGAGACCGGGGACCCTGAGACCGGAGACCCTGAGACCGGAGACCCAGACCAGCCGCGTCTGATCTACCTCTTGGGCGGGCAGTCCAACATGGACGGCTGGGGCTACGTCTCGGGCCTTCCGCCCACGCTGCAGCTGGCCCAGAAGGACGTGGACATCTACTGGTCTGGGCGGTCGGTCTGGACCGGCTTGGTTGCAAGCGCCTCCGGAAGCTCCAGCGGGGTGGAGTACTTCGGCCCAGAGGTGAGCTTTGGGCGCGCCATGGCAGACGGCCTGCCCGACCGGCAAGTCTCCCTGATCAAACATGCGGTTGGAGGCACTGATCTGGCGGAGTGTTGGTACCCGGGAGAGGCCCGTGACGACCCCGGCCGGGGGCCCTGCTACCGAGGTTTCGTCGAGACCCTGGACGCTGGCTTGGCCGAGCTGGATGCTCAAGGCGTGGACTACGAGATCGGCGGAATGGTCTGGATGCAGGGGGAGAGCGATGCCTACAACCAGAGCTTCTCCAATGTCTACCAAAGCAACATGGAGCGCTTCATTGAGCGGGTGCGCCAGGACGTAGAGACCCCCGAGATGCCATTTGCGATGGGCCAGATCGACTGCCCAACCTGCCCCTGGCGGGACACCGTGCGTCAGGCCCAGACCGATGTGGCTGCTGGGAGCGACACGATCTTTGTCGTGGCCACCGATGACTTGCCCCAGAACTTGGACAACCTGCACTTCGATGCATCTGGACAGCGCACCTTGGGCCGCCGCTTGGGAGAAGCTCTGTTGGGTAGCGCCACCCAGGTGGCCACCGCACAGCCCGCCTTCGCGTTCACCGGCACCTGGGCGAGCAACTACACAGGCAACTTCGTGGTCGGGTACAGCTTCGAGACCACAGAGACCCTGCTGATTACCGACTTGGGTACGCTAGACTTGGGCTGGGATGGACTGAGCACCGGCTCCTCCGTCGCAATCTGGGAGGCTGAGAGCCAAGCCATCCTGGTTCGTGCCACGGTCCCCGCGCATGTCAGCAGCCCCAGCAGCATCTGGGGCGGCTGGCGCTTTGTGGCCATTGAGCCGCTGGAGCTGCCACCGGGCACCTACATGATCGGCTCACAAGTCTACAGCGGCTCGGTCGACCGCTACGTACACGATGCGGAGATCCAGGCTGCATCCGGGGTCACCTGGTTAGAGGGCCGGCACAGCAACGGGACAGGGCTGCTCTTTCCCACCAATGTCACCTCGAATCAGGGCACCTGGTTTGGGCCGAACTTCTTGTTCCGAGCGGTGGAGTAGGACGACGCTGCGGCTCAGCCGGAGATGGTCTCCCCACCATCGATCTTGATCACATTCCCCGTCATCCACTGCATGCTCGGCGAGCTCAAGGTCACGATGGCCTGGGCCACGTCATCTACTTGGGTGAGCCGTCCCTGAGGGTTGCGCTCCAGGGCTTGAGCCATCAGGCGCTCGTGTCCCGGGATCTTTCGGAGGGCGGGGGTGTCGGTCACTCCGGCCATCACCGTGTTGGCGGTGATTCCGGCAGGGGCCAGCTCCACGGCAAGCTGGCGAATGTGGGACTCGAGCGAGGCCTTTGCGGCGCTGACTGCACCATAGCTGGGGAGCGCCACGATGCTGCCGGAGCTGCTCATGGCGAAGATGCGGCCGCCGTGGCCCATCAAACCCCGGTGCACCAGCTCTCGTGACCACCACAGCAGGCTGTGGGCCATCACCTCGACCGTCATGGTGAGCTGCCGGTCGGTGAGCTCCTTGCCGCCGTCTAGGTCTACGATTTGCCTGAGAGAGCCGAATGCGAGGCTATGCATCAGCACTTGAACGCCGCCACCGGCCGCATCCAGTGCGTCCAGGACCTCGGCGCGCTTCTCCGCGTCCGCTGCGTTGACGTTGAAGAAGTCCGCACGCTGGCCGGCGTCTCGCACGCCCTGTGCGACCGCCTCGGCCAAAGGTAGGGTCACGCGGCGATCCAGGTGGACCCCCGCCACATCCCAGCCGGCCTTGGCGAAAGCCAAGGCGCTTGCGGCGCCAAAGCCCGAGGATGCTCCGAGGATCAGCGCGCGCATGGTCTGGACTCTACTGAGGTGCGGGTGCGGTGGGCACAGCGGGTGCGGCGGGCACAGCGGGTGCGGCGGGCACAGCGGGTGCGGCGGGCACAGCGGGTGCACCAGGCAGAGGAGCCTCGACGCTGGCGCCACCCTCGGCCTTGGGGGCCTTGAGCTCCTCGACGTATGCGGAGACCGCCTCGCGCTGGACCTGGGCCTTGATGGTGTCCTTGACCTCCTCGAAGGGGGTCACTTCATCGCGCTTGTCGGCGATGCGGATCACGTACCACTTGCCACCCTGGTTCATGGGCTCGAGCATGCTGCCCTTCTCCGCCATGGAGATGTTGGGAGGCAGCTGACGGGCGTCGATCCAGCCCAGCTCCCCACCCTTGGGGGCGGTCATGGGGTCCTGGCTCTTCTCGGTCGCCAAGGTCGCGAAGTCTGCACCTGCTTCCACGCCGGCCTTTAGGGCCATGGCTTCGGCTTCGGTGTCGACCACGATCTGGGAGAGGTTGACCTCGGACTTGCGGTACTGAACGGCGTGCTCGTCGTAGTACTTCTTGAGGAGCTCGTCGGTGGTCCGCTCCTCGGCAACCTTGCGCAACAGCGCCTCGATCAGGGCCTCGCGCTCGGCGACGGCGATCATGTTCTTGACCTTGGAGTCGTTGTGCAGGCCGCGCTTGACGCTCTCTTGGTAGAGCATGTCCTGGGTGACCAGCTGCTCCTGAACTTCGGCCATCTTGCCGTCAGCTTCCAGCTGCTCGCGGTACTCCGCAGGCATGGTGTCCAGCAAGGCGGTCATCATGTCCTGGGTCACGGCCTTGCCGTTGACGGTCTCCAAGACCTCGCCGGTTCGGGGGAGCTCCCCGGGGGTGGTCTGAGGGGCACAGGCGAGGAGCGCGAGCAGGGACAACATGGGAATCTCCGTATCATTTCTGGCCCCGCGTCCTATCGGAGTGTCGGATAAGAGGCCACCCATGCAATCCACACGCAACTTGGACTTTGGCGACCACCGTCGCATCCTTTGGGACAACCGGTACATCTACCCGGTGGTGTCCCGCCGCTCCAAGGGGCTGAGCATTGGGGTGAACCTGAACCCCGACAAGGTCTGCAACTTCGCCTGTCCCTACTGTCAGGTTGATCGCACAACACCCGGTGGAAACCGGGACGTGGATCTGGCGGTGCTGGAGGCCGAGCTGAACGCATTGCTCGCTTTGGCTGCCAGTGGAGAGATCTGGAAGCACAAGCCTTTTGACACGGTCGCCCCCGAACTGCGGCGTGTGAACGATGTGGCCTTTGCCGGAGACGGAGAGCCCACGACCTGCAAGCAGTTTCAAGGCGTCGTGGAGCTGGTAGGCACCCTCTTGAAACGCCATGGACTCGCCCAGGTCAAGCCCATTGTGCTCACCAACGCGACGGTCTTTCACCGCCCCAATGTGGCCCAAGCCTTGGATACGCTGGAGGCCTTGGGGGGCCAGGTCTGGGCCAAGCTCGACGCTGGAACGGAACCCTATTTTCACTTTGTAGACGGTACGACCTTCCCATTTTCTCGGGTCATGAAGAATTTGATCGCCGAGGCGCAGGCCCGGCCCATCGTGATTCAGTCCATGTTCCTGCGCCTCTGGGACCTGGGCCCATCGGACGGCGAAATCCGGGCCTACTGGGACCGCATTGCAGAGATTCTGGACGCGGGCGGCCAGATCGAACTGGTCCAGGTCTACAGCATCGCCAGGCACCCGGCCCGGCCCATTTTGCGTATGCTGCCTGACGCCGAGTTGGAGCGCATTGCCGCTGGTGTGCGGGCCCTCGGCGTACCGGCGGAGATCTATTCGGGACGGGAGACCTAAGGGCAGGGGTTGTAGGGGAGGGCCTGCTCCGCGATAGAGTCTGGCCCCATCGCCTGAGAGTTTCTGATGTTCCTGCTACTCACCGCCCTTGCTTCCGCCGACCAGTCCACCACTCCCGGCGTGACAGCCAAGCCTAACGTTGCCACCGCGCCCACATCCCTGCCCACCATTGCAGTGCACTGGCGCAAGGAGTCTGGCGTGCTGGTCATCGACGCGCCGGCCGGAGAACACCTGGCGCCCGAAGCGAGCATGGGTGGCTGGCTGGATGTAGACGGGCGGCATCTCAAG
>JBLHMA010000151.1:0-11609 GCA_047621545.1 Cognaticolwellia sp.
GGAGCTTTGATGAAGTAAAGACCGGCCCCGCGGGGCTTTAGGTCCATGGAGGCAAGCTTCTCCCCAAGCAGCAACCGGGTGGCGATGGCAGCAACTGGAATCCCGGTGGCCTTGGCGACGAAGGGCACCGTGCGCGAGGCCCGTGGGTTGACCTCAATCACGAAGATCTTCTCGCCCTGGATGGCCATCTGAACATTGACCAGGCCGACCACCGGCAGGCGCAGCGCGATCCGGGTGACGTACTCGATCATGCGGCGGCGGTTGATCTCGCTGAGCTGCACCGGAGGCATGATGGCAGTGGAGTCACCGGAGTGAACCCCGGCCGCCTCAACGTGCTCCATGATACCGGCGATGTGCACATCGGTCCCGTCGCAGAGGGCATCCACGTCGTACTCAACGGCCCCTTGCAGGTATCGGTCGATCAGCAGGGTGTTGTTCTCGCTGGCGGCCAATGCCTCGACTAGGGCAGAGTCAAAGTCCTTCTGGTCGTAGCAGATGAACATGGCCCGACCGCCCAGGACGTAGCTTGGCCGGGTCAGCACCGGAAAGCCGATGCGTCCAACAGCGACCTGAGCCTCGGCCGGGGTACGCGCGATGGCCCCTTCGGGCTGAGGAATGTCCAGCTCCAACATCAGCTTGTTGAAGCGCTCCCGGTCCTCGCACAGGTCGATGGCGTCGGGGCTGGTGCCGAGCACCGGGCCGATTCGGTGGGCCAGCTTGAGCGGGGTCTGGCCGCCGAACTGAAGGATGACCCCCAGGGGCTTCTCCTTCTCGATGATGGCGCCCACATGCTCGGCTGTGATCGGCTCAAAGTAAAGCTTGTCACTGGTGTCGTAGTCGGTGGAGACCGTCTCGGGGTTGCAGTTGATCATCACGCTGGTCAGCCCCGCTTCGCGCACTGCAAAAGCGGCGTGGCAGCAGGCGTAGTCAAACTCCAGGCCCTGGCCGATTCGGTTGGGACCGTTGCCCAGGATGATGACCCGGTCCGATGGGGAATCCCCGCTCTCACACTCCTCCTCAAAGGTGGAATACAGATACGGAGTGTGGCTCTCAAATTCCGCCGCGCAGGTGTCTACACGCTTGAACACCGGGCGGATTCCTTCCGCTCGAAGGCGGGCATTGACCGACGCTTCGTCACACGCCAACAGCATGGCCAGGTGCTCATCGGGCATGCCCATGCGCTTGGCAGCATGCAGCTCCTCGGTGCTGACACCAGAGAGGAAGCGACCGCGCAGAGTGTTCTCCAGCGCCACGATATCCATCATTCGGCCAAGGAACCAGCGGTCCATGCCCGTGAGGCGACCGATCTCGGTGGCGTCCATTCCGCGACGCATGGCCTCGAATACGGCAGGAAGTCGATCTGGTGTGGCGATGGCCAAGCGCTCTCGAATCTGCTGATCGGTGCAGTCCTGGGAGGATCCATACCCCCCCTCCAAGCTGGAGATAGCCTTGAGCAGGGCCTCATCGAAGGTGCGGCCAATGCCCATGACCTCGCCCACGGACTTCATGGAAGTGCCCAAGACCCGGGTGGCCTGGGCGAACTTCTCGAAGTTCCAGCGGGGGATCTTGACGATGACGTAGTCCAAGACCGGCTCGAAGCTGGCTGGGGTCTTGCGGGTGATGTCGTTGTCGATTTCGTCCAGGTGCAGGCCCACCGCGAGCTGGGCGGCGATCTTGGCGATGGGAAAGCCAGTGGCCTTGGACGCCAGGGCCGAGGAGCGGCTGACCCGTGGGTTCATCTCAATGACGCGGATGGCCCCGTCAACGGGGTTAATGGCGTACTGAATGTTCGAGCCGCCCGTCTCCACCCCGATGCGTCGAATGATGCGCTGGGAGTAGTCCCGAAGGGTCTGGTATTCCACGTCGGTGAGGGTCTGGGCGGGGGCCACGGTGATCGAGTCGCCGGTGTGCACCCCCATCGGGTCCAGGTTCTCGATGGAGCAGATGATGATGACATTGTCCGCCATGTCTCGCATCACCTCGAGCTCGAACTCCTTCCAGCCAATGATGCTCTCCTCGACCAAGACCTCCGTCACAGGGGAGAGGTCCAAGCCGTTGGAGACGATGTCGCGGAACTCGTCGATGTTGTAGGCGACCCCGCCGCCAGCTCCGCCCATAGTGAAGGACGGACGAATAATCGACGGCAACCCTGTCTCTGCCAGGGCCGCTTCTGCCTCCGCCATGTTGCGGACGGTGCGGGCCTGAGGACACACCAAGCCTATCTCTTCCATCGCGGCCTTGAAAGCGGCTCGGTCCTCGCCAACAAAGATGGCTTCGGGCTTGGCGCCGATGAGCTCCACCCCGTGCTTCTCCAAGATGCCGGCTTTGTCCAAGGCCATGGCCAAGTTCAGGGCCGTCTGGCCACCGACCGTGGGCAGGATGGCGTCGGGCTTTTCTCGCACGATGACCTGCTCGACGAACTCTACTGTGAGCGGCTCAATGTAGGTCGCGTCCGCCACGCTGGGATCGGTCATGATCGTGGCAGGGTTGGAGTTGATGAGTAGGACCCGGTAGCCGAGCTCCCGCAAGGCCTTGCAGGCCTGGGTTCCGGAGTAGTCAAACTCGCAGGCTTGACCGATGACAATAGGCCCGCTGCCGATGATCAGGATGCTCTGGATGTCTGTGCGCTGGGGCATTCAGGCTCCCTTACTGTGGCCGGCGAAGCGTGCGAAACGCTCCAGCAGCAGGTGTTGGGCGTCATGGGGACCGGGCGCCGCTTCGGGGTGGTACTGGATGCCCATCACCCGCTTGTCTTCGTGCACAAAACCGGCGACCGTCTTGTCGTTCAGGTTCACGTGAGTGACCCGAGCGCCCACACTCTCCAGGCTCTCCTGGGTCACGCAGAAGCCGTGGTTTTGAGACGTCACTTCCACCTTGCCGGTGTCCAGGTCCTTCACAGGGTGGTTGGCGCCACGGTGTCCAAAGGCCAGCTTGTAGGTCTCGGCCCCAAGGGAGAGGGCCAGGAGCTGGTGCCCCAGGCAGATACCCAAGAGCGGCAGCTCCCCGACCAAGCTCTGCAGAGTGGCCTTCATCTCAGGCAGGGCCGCGGGGTCACCCGGGCCATTGGACACGAAGACAGCGTCGGCGTCCTGTGCGAGTTCCTTCGCAGGAGTGAGGGCTGGGAACACACGGACTCGGGCGCCGGTCTGGGCAAAGAGCCGCAGGATGTTCCGTTTGCAGCCACCATCCAGGACGTTGACCTTCCAAGTAGGAGCGTCCGGGTCGGCGTAGGTGTAGACCTTGGGCGTACTGACCTCGACGGCGAGGGCCCGTCCAGCCATGCCCGGCCATGCCTCCAGCAGCTCGAAGAGCTCGGTCGCAGGCTTTCCGTCGGTGGAAATCACTGCTTTCATGGCCCCCTTCTGGCGGATGTGCCGCACCAGAGCGCGGGTGTCGACGCTGTCCAATCCAGGGACACCGGCAGCCCGCAGGTAGTGATCCAGGCCGCCCTGGGCACGGTGGTTGGACCAGCGCTTTGAGAAGCTTCGGGCCACCATTCCGCGCGGGTGGATGACCGCGGACTCCTCGTCCTGCGTGTTGACTCCAGTGTTGCCAACATGGGGGACCGTCATGGCGACGATCTGCTCCCTATAGCTTGGATCCGTCAGGACCTCCTGGTAGCCAGTCATTGCCGTATTGAAGACGATCTCGCCAACCAGGGAGGCGCTTGCCCCAAATCCCTGACCAGAAAAAGAGCGTCCGTCTTCGAGGAGCAGGATGCCGCCCATGAGTGCCTCGGGTTTGGGCGCATTTACGGGACTGGTGCAACGCTGTCGAGGTCCAGCGCAAGGGGTTTCCGAAGTGTCACGCACACCCACAGACTCACCAGTGCATAGGCGTGCTAGCGCCGTCCAGACCCGATAGAGTGGGCTATCTGAGAGGACTCCATGGCCACAAATGACCTGTCCAAGGTTCGAAACATCGGCATCGCTGCCCACGTCGACGCCGGCAAGACGACCCTGACTGAGCGCATACTCTTCTACACGGGCGCTCTGCGGAAGATCGGCGAAGTGCACGATGGTCAGGCGCACACCGACTACATCCCGGAGGAGCAGGAGCACGGCATTACCATCATGGCCGCCGTGACCCGCGCCGAGTGGCTGGATCACCAAGTCCAGATCATCGACACACCGGGTCACGTGGACTTCACCATCGAGGTGGAGCGCTCCATGCGCGTCTTGGACGGCTGCGTCGTGGTCCTAGACGGCGTGCGTGGCGTGGAACCACAGACCGAGACCGTGTGGCGCCAACGCAACAAGTACAAAGTGCCAGCCTGCTTCTTCATCAACAAGATGGACCGTCCAGGGGCCGACTATCGGCGTTGCCTGAAGACGATCGGCAAGAAGTTGGGCGGCGAGCCCATCCCTGTCATTGTACCGCTGCCTGAAAAGGGTCAGGTGGTGAACCTCGTCACCCGCATCGCCTCCAGCTTTCATGGAGAGCAAGGCGAAGAGGTGCGCGAGGAGCGCGTCGACGACGAGACCTGGGAGAGCCTCTCCGATCTGCGCGAGACCATGCTGTTGGCAGCAGCCGAGTTCAACGAAGAGCTCGAAGAGCTGGTTCTGATGGACGAAGAAGTGCCAGAGGAAATGCTCTGGCTCGCCCTTCGAGCGGCCTGCCTAAGCGGAACGGTGTACCCGTGCTTTGGCGGAAGCGCCTTGAAGAACCTTGGGGTTCAGCCCCTGTTGGACAGCCTGGTCAAGATCATGCCGGCTCCAGGGGAGGGTCCCCTCTCTAAGGCTGTGGACCTGGACGGAAACGATGTCGAGCTGCTCATGGACAAGGACGGGCCCCTTGCCGCTTTGGTCTTCAAGGTGCAGCACTTCGACGGCCGCAAGCGCATGTTCTGCCGCATCTACCGCGGCACGCTCAAGCCCGGCGACATCGTCTCCATCCCTCAGCCCGACGGCAGCATCGAGACCGAGCGGGTGGCCAGGGTCTTCGACATCGACGCCGACAAGGCCAAGCGCATCGACGCCGCCATTGCAGGTCAGATCGTAGCCCTAGCAGGACTCAAGAAGGCCGGCACCGGCGACACCCTGTGTTCAGGAGAGGAGCCCGTCCTCTTGGAGCGAATCGAAGCGCGCGAGCCTGTCTTGGGCCTGGCCATCGAGCCAGACTCTGCCAAAGACGAGGCCAAGCTGGTCGAGATCCTGGCCAAGCTCACGGCCGAGGACCCCACCCTGCGTCTGGAAGAGGACAAGGAGACCGGTCAGCGCGTGCTACGCGGCATGGGAGAGCTGCACCTCCAGATGTACTTCGAGCGGATCCAGCGCGAGGCCAACATCAAGGTGCGTGCCGGCAAGCCCGACGTGGTGATGCGGGAGACCATCGGTGGCTCGGCTACGGCCGACGCTCTCTTTCATCGCGTGATCGAGGCGGAGAAGACCATAGAGATGAAGGGTTGGGCCAAGGCCAGAGTCGCCGCGCGCAAACGCGGAAGTGGCGTTGTGGTCAGCACAGAGGGCGTCGAGGTTCGCGGAAGCGGCACCGTGCTCTCCCCTTCCCTCGCCGACGCTATCAAGGCCGGCGCCACCGATGCGAGCATCGCTGGCCCCATCCTCGGGGCCGAGCTCCAGGATGTGGAGGTGAGGGTCCTTGCGGTGGAGCTCTTCGCGGAGCTCTCCACCCCACAAGCCATGCGCGTCGCTGTCGCAGAAGCGGTTCGCAAAGCCATGCAAAAGGCCGGCGGTCAGGTGCTGCGGCCGATCATGAAAACGGAAGTCGTGGTACCTGCCGAGAACCTGGGCGCAATCCTGGGGGACCTTCAGTCACGCCAAGCCACGATCCACGAGACGGAGCCCGGCGAGCCGAGCACGATTCGCTGTGACTGTCCTTTGGACCAGCTCTTGGGCTACACCACCACTCTGCGGAGCATGACCCGTGGTCGAGGCAACTTCTCGATGGTCTTTGATCGCTTCGACGTGGCCTAAGCCCAGCCTGCGGAGGCTGGTCCTTAGCTGGGCTCCGCGCTATGATGCCGTCAACACGATGCCGTCTACGATTCTCCCTAGCTTCCGGATGCAAAACATGATGCGCCGCGTACTGAGCACCCTCTCTGGCCTGAGCGCCACTGCCCTTGTCGTCCTGGCGCCTGCCATTGCATTGGCGGAGGAAGGCGCAGCCCACGCTGCCGAGAGTGGTGAACACGGGGGCATAGTCAGCGTCTTCCCCATGGCCTACTGGGGCGCTGTGGTGGTCGTTCCGCTGATCACCTTTGGAATCTGCGCGCTGGTGGCCAACAAGGGGACCGTGGTGCTGCCCGAGCACTGAGTTCGACACCCGGTGCCCCCATCAGAGAAACGGGCCGCGCATTCAGATGCGCGGCCCGTTCTGTTTATGAGCCGACTGATAGCGAGCCATCTGGCTTTGGTCCCGCGGGGGCTCAGAACGCGTTGAGGGCGACCAGTGCGACGATCAACGCGACAAAAAGCACCACAGCACCGACGATGAAGCCCATCGACCCCATGCGCATCTTGCTTTGGATCTCCGGCGCAAAGTCCTTGCGCTCCAAGGGGCCGTGCTGGGCGCACTCGTACTTGGCGAAGGCGTAGCTGATCAGCACTCCTACCAGACCAAAGGCGCGGGCAACCGTCCCCCCAGCCTGCCGGGTGACGGGCTTTTGGCACTGCGGACAGGGATAGTCGGCCATTTTGGCTCCTTTTCGGAGCGCTATCTTACACAAGGCGCGCTCTCGAAGCGGCCAGGACTCAGCGAAGGCCTCTCAGACGACGCAAGAGCCAGCTCAGCCCAAGGCCCAGACCGGCCACGAGCGCCAGAATTGGCGCGCTCCAGAGGGGAGTCTGCTTCTCTTCTTCTACCAAGCGTGCTGCTTGGGGATCCAAGGTCGGAGACCCCGTCTCTTCAGGCGCGTAGTAGACACCACCCTGCAGCTCGACGAAGTTCTTGAGGAAGACCGAGTCCGGGAGGAGCTCGTCCAGCTCTGGATCCCGTGCCGAGACCGAAAAGGTGGTGCTGTCCTGACCCAAGTTGCCTCGCTCCCCAGCCTCCACCTGAACCTGGTAGGAACCCGCCCCACCGGGCTCCATCTCAATTACCGCTTCACCTGCTGCGTTGGTGATCGCCTCGAAGCTCTGTAGGCCCTTAGGGCCTTGAAGGGTCCCAACCACTGGCACCCCCTCCATGGGTTCAAAGCCGACGTCTCGGACGCGCGTGATCAGCCGAACTGAGTCTCCAATCCCGAGGTTGTCTCGGCTAGCCTCGACTCGAACGCGCTGCCCGTCCCTGTCCTGCATCAACCAGCGCATGCTGTTCTTCCAGAACCGCAGATACGCTTGATTTCCGTTGCCCGCAGCCGCCTCGCTCATCACCCAACGCCAGGAGCTGTCCCCCATCAGAGCCATGCTACGGCCCTTACCAACCTCACGCACCGCCACCACCGGCAGGGGTTCGCCATCCGGTGTTTTAAGGGTGGGGTGCTGAAGCAGTGCGGCGGAGCCGGGGGCCAAGCCTAAACTCAGGTTAAGTCCGTCCAGAGGCGGCAGACGCTCCCAGAGCTGCTCGTTTTCCTCGGCGTTCCCCAACAGCCTACTGATAGGGTGGACCCGCCCTTCGCCGCTGAGTTGGGGGGAGAAGGGCTCAAGATCAGTGGCCTGTTTGGGGACAAGTCCAAGCTCGACTGGGAGAACATCTCCGAGAGGCGTGCCTTCATAGTCCCCCAGGTCAAAGCTTCGGTCTCCACCGATCATCACAAAGGCTCCGCCCTCGGCCACGTAGTCAGCGACCTCGCCCAATAGGTCATCGCTCTCCCGTTGAAAGTACGGGCCGTAGTCAAAGTTCTGGAAGATCACCAAATCGAAGGAATCCAGCTCCCCATCCCGATCCGCTCCCGTGAACAAGCTGCGGTAGGGAAACTCAATCAGGGAGAGTTCATCCGGGCCATAGGGTGACTGCGCCACATCATCTGGCGTCCGCAAGATGAAGAAGGACACCAGGTCGACCGCTGGATCTTGCTTCAGAAAGAGGCGCAAAAACTTCTGGTCCACGCTTGGGCCACCGGAGACTTGAAGCACCCGGATCTTGTCCCGAACGACACGCACAGAGACCGGCAGGCTGTTGTTCTCCGGGACAGCGTCCCCATCCCAAGTAGGAACCTGAACCTGGTACACGAACCGCCCAGGGCGTTCCCTCTCCAACGAGAAAGAGACCTGGGCTTTGCCCTGCCCGTCCAGAGTCACCGTCTGGGTCGCGACCACCACCCCGTCCTCCAACAGGCTCACGGGAACAGGCCTTCCGGCATAGCCGGCCCCCTGAATGGAGGCAGCGATCTCGAAGGGGGCCTTCTGGAAGGCATAGCCGCCGCTGGCAATGTTACTCACAGCCAAATCTGAGAGTTCCTCAGCCTGACCCACTTGGTAGACCGTCAAGGGGCCAGGGAGCTCCAAGGGGGTGACCCCAGGGCTGGCCACTCGCTCCCGCAGACCACCGCGAACAATGCCATCGGTGATGACCACAACTCCGGCAAGGCGCTCCCCGGCATAGCGCTCCCGAAGCGCTTGAAGCGCGCCGTTTAGGTCGCTTCCAGACTGGTCGAAGCTGCGCAGGTCTCCCGCACCCAGCTCGCTTCCAAAGGTGAACACTTCACTCCGACCCCTCTGAGCCTGGCGAAGCGCCTGCGCTACTTGCGCAGAGCGCGGCTTGCCGTCTTCGAGCACTGACATTGAGCGCGAGTCGTCGACCAAAATGGCGAGCACTCCAGGCTCTTCTCTTCCAGATGCTTCGACCCAGACCGGGCGCACTAAAGCCGTAGCCGCAGCCAAAAGACCCAGGGCGAGAGCCACAAGCTCCGGCCACGCAGGGGCGCGTCCACGAGAATGCCAAGCAGCCAAGCCAAAGGCACAGAGCACCCCAGCTGCGATGAGAACCATCTCCGTCAGTCCAGTCTGGAATTCCAGATGGCCTTGGGGGCTCAGAGGACCGGAGATCAGCCACCACATCAGAGGCGCCCCTCTTCGAGCAGCGCTTTGACGTGGGCCTGGTCCTGCTTGTAATTGGAGGTCAAGGCATACAGCACCAAGTTCACAGCCAGCTTGGTGGCCTCTCGGCGCTGCCGCTCCGAGATGGGCCGAAGCGAACGGCCGCTCTCCGAGCGCTCCAGAGCTCCGCTCAAGTCGATCTGCCCGAAAATGATGGGGTAGATCGAGCCCAGCTTGATCCCCTCCAGGTAGCCCGGACCAGCCACCCGACCCAAGGGCCGCTCGATAAGAAAAAAGGCCCGGTACAGGCTGTGGTTCCGTTCAAGCCTCTGCAAGGGCCGCGTTGGAAACATGCGCTGAAGCAGGCGCCGAACACTCAACGAGAAGGTGGAGCCTGGGAGGCCCGAGGTGTCATCGATGTACAGGAAGCCGCCATAGGTCAGGTAGCGCTTGAGCTGCTCGAGGTGCTCCGCTGACAGGGGGCCGAAGGCCGCGTCCCCGACCAGCACAGCGAAGGGGTGCTCGAAGAGGGCCAAGTCGTCGGGCGGCAGCTGAACCACACCCTCGGGATCGGTCTCAACGGAGGTTGTGCGAGCCACCTCGTAGAGCATGGTCCGCCAGGCATTGGGACGGGAGAGAGTGCCCGTAGGGAGTTGAATCTCCACCACGTCTACAGTGCTTACATCACCCAGCGCCCAGGCATGGCTGGGCAAGAGCAGCGTGGCTCCTGCACTCAAGAGAAATTCACGCCTCCGCATCACGCCCTCCGAGTCCAAAAGACAATATTGCTTGGGCAAGCAGCGCCACCAACCCAACCCACAAAGAGACGGGACCCAAGGGAATCTTGCGCTCCAGTAAGGCGGGGTCGATAGCCCGCTGCACCTCTGTGATGGTGTCGCTCACCCGCACATCTGACTCTTGCGGCGCAACGTTGACTGCGACCCAAGCGGCCGGCGGCTGCCCAGGGCTGCCCACTTGATAGGCGCCTGGTTCGCTGGGAACAAAGGAGAGCGCGAGCATCTGTCCTCGGACCAGCTGAGCGGGCACCTCTTGGCCATCGGGGCCAAGGATCCGGGGCTCGGAGCCCACATTGGGCAGCTTGAGTTCAACCCTCTGGCCGATGTAGCCCTCTGCACGGAGTTCCACTCCAGCAGAGTCTCCTCCCAGACTGCGCACCAAGCGTTGAATGAAGGGCATAAACACCGCTTGTACGGCCGAGTGAGACCAGTTGTCGTCGTAGTCAAAGCTGCTGGTCCAGAGAAGAACACGCCCCAAACCCACCTTGCGCTCCACGAGTGCGGGACTCCCGTCCTGCCACGAGAGCAGGACCTTGACCTGGTCATTCTCCTGAAAGGGCTCCAGAGTAAAGTACCGGAATGCATTCATTTCTGTGAATCCGGCGTAGCCGCCACCGGCGAAGGGCTCGAAGAGCTCCTCGCTCAGATCTGGTCCGCCCAAGCGAACACCCTCCAAGTCCAAGGGGCTGGTCGCTCGGCGCAGAGGTGCCGGAAGCAGTGACTTAAGGGAGTCGTTGTAGCGCTCGCCAGTGACGTTCTTGCCCACGCTAATGACCAGACCGCCACCCTGCTGAACGAACCCAGTAAGCACAGGGGCAAAGGCTCCCGGATCCTCGACGTTGGCCAAGAACACCACGCGGTGCTCCGACTCTGAGAGGCGCCGCATCCCAGAGGGGGAGACCGTCTCCGGCAGCAGCCCCCCACTTAGGCCGCCCCAAGGCGCCAGCGCTCTTTCCAGGAAGTAGACCTCGGACTCGAAGGGCGTTCGGCCAGGGTCTCCGTCGACCACCAACACACGGGACGCACCCACCCGGGGAAGGTGAAAGGCGAAGCGGTCGTCCAGGGCCAGATCCGGGTCATCGACGGTCACCGTGGCCACGCCGCCGGGCACCGCGCTCGGAACCGTAAAGCGCTCGCTGGCTTTCCCCTCGGCGGGCAGCTCCGTAAAGGCCGTGATCTCAGAGCCATCCGGCAAGGCCAAGGTGACCGGAACCTCTATGGCATCCGGTCCATAGTTGGCGATCTCAACCCGCACCGAGCCGCCCTCCAAGCCATCACCGTAGCTGGCTGAGAGCACCGCGACGTTCTTCGGAGGCGTGGCCTGCACGATTCTTGGAATCACGCTGCTGCCGCGCTCGACGAGAGCGGCGATCTCTTCCTCTGCACCCGACACAACGCCCGGGCCAGCTTGGTCGGTGAACACCAAGACCTCCCCAGACTCTCCGGCCAGGAGTTCCCGGGCACGGAGCAACCCACCTGCCAGATCGGTTCCACCATATCCGGCATCCGTGGCATCGATGTAGCGGGCAGCACGCCCATGCTCCACGATCAGCTCTGGGCTCATGCTCTGTGCCTGGCCGCCAATACGCACCACGCCTACACGCGTACCAGGAGCCAAACCCTCCAGCACCTCAAGGGCGTCGGCCCGGGCCCGGGCCATCAGGGTGCGCCCCTTGGAGGTCTGGGCCATGGACAGGCTGTCGTCCAGCACGAAGACCACTGCCCCCTCGCCACCAAATTCCGGTGCGTCCCCGGGCACCGAGAGCTCCGGCCTGGCCGCCGCCAGAATCAAGGCCAGGGCCGCGAGGGCGCGAAGAAGGAGCAGAAGCAGATCCTGAAATCGCCGGCGACGCTCAAGGCGCATGACCAAGCGCCG
>JBLHMA010000152.1:0-11599 GCA_047621545.1 Cognaticolwellia sp.
CCAACTGGATGGTGGTGTGGCAGAGGGGGTCTTGCCCATCGGCCACTCCATCGTCGTTGTCATCCAACCCGTTTGCACAACTCGCCTTTCGGTCTTCGGCGTCTGTTCCAGACTCACCGACGGGCACCATAAAGGGTGTCTGAATTGGCCATTCGGCGGCATACCTGTTGGTGTTGGTCTCGAACTCTTGAACCTCGCAGTATTCCAAGCGTCCGTGGTTGTAGCTACGGCTCGTGGCTGCCTCGCATTCCCCTTCAACCCAGCCCGCAGGGATGACATTTCCATTCTGGTCGAGGGTGTCTGGCTGCCATGAGATGCAGGTGCTGCCGGTAGCGGCTGGATTCGTGAGCGCGATATCGCTCGGCATTGCTTTCCGAAGGCTATCCACCGCCTGGACGAAGGGCCTGTATGCAGGGGTCTGGACCACCCACTCTGGCCCCGTGGAGTCGTTTCCACCCAACCAACCTATTGAGCCCATGTGGGCGCGCGGGAAGGCAAAGCTGTACCACTCCAAACTGGAGGAGAAGCCAAAGCCGCTCACCCAGGCAGCCTCTTCTGTGTCCTCGAAGCTGTCGCGCCAGAAGTCATTGATCAGAATGTACCCGGCTTGGTTCTCGGTCGCTCCGTTGACAAGGTACTCGTAGGCATCCAGAAGTACGCCCTGGCCCTGCGCTGTGGCGACCCGGATGTCTACCAAGCCGCCGGAGAGTGGGCCCTTGGGAGAGACAACCGTGATCTTGCTGGAGGACACGGAGAGAATCTCTGCGTTCAGAGAACCGAACTGGACAGACACCTTGTCGGTGTCGTCTCCAAAGCCCGTGCCCGTGATGGTGAGCTGCTGGCCCCCGAGGTTTCCGATCTCGAAGGGGTCCCCAGAGATGCCATCTACGCCAACGCTGTCGATGTCTGCGTAGTAGGCCGTCCGCTCGGAGGAAGAGCAGGCGGCGAGCGTGAGGAACAAGAGTGCAATGGAACTGCGCATCTCAGTTGCCCTCTGGGCGGAGGGTTTCCGTTCCGTCGACCCACAGGCGCCCGATGGTGACGGAGTTGGCAACGATTTTCACTGGGCTGATCTCCCGACGAAATCCTGCTTGGTCACGAACATCAGGGAAGGTGGCGTCCAGCTCCGTTCCTCTGGAGAAATAGAAGACTGCACCCTCTGCGCCTTTTGCGTTCGCATAGCGCAGCGCCGATTCGAGATGGGCCTGGGTCAAGATGAATTCGCCATCATCAACCAGGGCGCAGCTGACCTCGGCCAAGTTGGAGTTCGGGTTGCCCTGGAGCGTCACCGGAAGGTTCCCATCTGGATCAAGGAGGCTCTCGTCGAAGATGTACTCGACGTCACGGCGGGAGTCACACTCCAACGGAGAACGGGTCCCCCCCTGGGTGTCGTCGACCACCGAGACCAAGAAGCGCTCCTCGTCTCTGTCCAGTGGACCCAGGAAACGCACATTCAGCGTTACGCGCTCACTCTCTACAGCGTCGGGAACCTGCCAGTTGAAGGCCAGCTCTCCCGACTCCGTGTCCCATGGGCCGGTGTACATCTGACCCCTCCGGTCCACCTCTTGAGTTGAACGAAGGCCACCAACCTCTTCTGGCTCTAAGAACTGGGTGCAGTCCTGTGGGTCCTGTCCATCGGTGGTCGGGCGTCCCCAGAACTGGGCACATGTGGTCCACACCTCTCCCTCGAGTGCATCCCCTGCGGCACTGCGGGCGACGCCATCCCAGGAGAGGCTCAGGCCGGCGGGCTTGTTGGGAAGCACGATTGACTGCGGGGCCTGGCTTCCCGACGGCACCGGAATCGAGGAGACTGGGGCTTCGATCGGAGGCATGCCGCCGCCGAACTTCATTGTGAAGCTTGCTCCCGGCTTCCAGTTGCTCTGCTGAACGATCTCGTCCTGGTACGAGCCATCGTCTTGGAGAGCGTAGTGCAGCAGAGGGATCGGCCGATAGGGTTCCACCTGGCTGTAGTAGACGAAGATGTCCTGAGGATTCGGAGGGTAGATCTCCGGAATGCGTCCGAAGATGAACTCGGTCTCACCGTCCTGGGTCTCGAAGCGCAACTCAGAACCAAGCTCTACCGTAGAGGCCATTAGGGGGGAGAAGGGTTCGAAGTTGGTCCAGCAAGCATCCCCATTGGCCGTCGAAGGTCCAACGCCAATGGTGCCATGCAGAACATGCGGAGCAGGGACCAGGTCATCGAAGACAAAGGCGAGCCCATAGACCAACTCGTACGGCGGCTGAAAGCCCAACGGGTCGACGCCGATCTCCTCGTAGGAGCCGAAGCCGACAGCACCAAGAGACAGGCCACCGCTGCTGAAGTTGAGAAGGTCAAGCTCGACCAACCCACCAAAGTACTCGGGAACCGGACCGATTTCATCGGGGTTGAGGCCTACACCGGCGAACTTGACATCCGATTCGGTGATATCTCGGCCACAGCCAAGGAGGGAAAGCACAGAGAGTAGGGTGATGCTCATGATGGTCTCCTACCAGCCCGTACCGATACCAACGTAGACGCGAACTCCAGGAAGTTCGCTCTCAGCGCTGAGCGCATCGCCTACGCCATTGTCCGCAGTGGTGATGACATCATCGCCGTTGACGTCGCCAACGCCGCGAATCTCGTTGAAGCCGTAAGCGACGCGAACAAAGCTGTTCCAAGGTGCACTATTGAACATGACCGAAGAGATGCGAACCTCGGCGCCTGCGTCATATAGGAAGTAGTTCTCGGAGAACTGACCAGCGCCATCGACCGGGGAGTTCTTGTATGCGTAGTCTCGGAAGGGGCGCTCACGGTACAGGTCCGCCTCGTCGTAGGCTACACGAGTGCCGAAGCGGTCCGTGTAGTACTTGTCCGCCTGGAGAGGGGCCCGGTACGACCACAAATTCCCAGCGGTTCCCATCACTTGTGCGTCGATCCGGTAGACGTAGAGCGGACCAATCTTCTTGTTGATGTTGTCTTGGACCTTGAAGCGATAGGCCGCGTTCAAGATCGCCATGGTCTCGCCCGAGAGGGAGAAGCCTGGGTAGCCAGCAAAGAATGTGTTGGGCTGCACGGCACCACTGCCAAACCAGTACGGATGACGGCCGCCAGCGCGGAACTCATCGTTGAACTGGACGTTGCGGTCGATGTAGCCGCCCTGAAGGTCGACCGAGAAGGTGTGCTCCCCCTTGCGCGCCAAGCTCAACAAGCCCAGGGGGTCCCAGCCTGCAATGGGCTGGACCGGGATGTACTTGGTGATGCGGCCCCGGTAGGAGTTGTACTGGTAGTCATCCAGGCGTTGACCGTCGTCCGTGTCCACTCCGTAGTAGGGCGCGTACACGATGTCAGTGTAGCCGTGGACGTAGTTCAGATCGATCATCGTACCGCTGCGCGGCAGCGGGCTGGACTGGCTGATGGTGCTGTAGGTCGCGTTGACAAAGCCGGTCGCGCGCCAGGAGAAGGGCTCAAAGGCCGTGTCCGAGAGGGTCTGGAAACCAAAGGACAAGGCGGACATGCCTGCGCTGATGTCGATGAATCTATTGAATGGGTAGCTCATGCCACCAAAGACCATGTTCTGGACTTGGGACTGCTCCCCTTCAAAGTAGGTCTGGTCGGCCGTTGTCGAGAAGTTGCCGTCTGCATCAAATGCCCGGGCAAAGTCAGACTTGGACTGGATCCTGTACACCGTCAGGAAGAAGCTGGGGTGCCAGACTTGGTTGATGTACTGGGCCATCAGCGTGGTGTCTTCTCCCAGGATGGCCATGATGACCCCACCGTGGTTCTCTACAAAGTCCTGCATGAAGAGCTGGAATCCGGCGGTGATGCCCCAGTTGGTCATGCTGTCGTTGCCGTAGCGAATGATGGGGGTCGCCGTGGGCGGCATCATCGAGCGGGTGAACTTATACTTCCGCGTTGCCGACTCCAGGAAGGACATGTCCTCGGTGTAGTCCAGGCCGGCCTGAACCTCGCTACGCTCCGGGGCGATGTTGAAGCGATGGGTGGCATCCCGGAGCATGAACTCCTCGCCCGCTAGGCCCCAAATCTTGAAACCAAATGCGGTGTACATGGTGTACACGAGGTTGCCGTCGGGAGTCAGAGTCGGGCTGCTTGCGCCGCCGACTACATTAGTGACCTGCTCCACTTCTCGAGCGGCCGAGTCCATGCGGTAGATGTTGTAGATGCCGTCGGGATCAGAGGTGAAGTAGATGAAGCCGTCGTGACCCCAGTGCGGATCGTAGGACTCGTGTTTGTCCCAGGTCAGTGCTTCGATTTCCTTGGACGCCACGTCAATCATGTAGAGATCGTTCTGGTAGTTCCGGAACATCGAGAAGACGACCTTGGTCCCGTCAGGCGACCAGTCCGGACGCTGGAACATGGTCCCGTCGTGAAACTCGGTCAGGTAGGTCTTCTCAGTGCCATCCAAGTTGATCACGACCAAGTTGGTGCCGCCATCGAAGTACTCGATGTAGACAACCTTCTCTCCATCCGGGGAGACGTTGGGATCCATCCCGCGCATGGTGTTCGGTATGGGCGTGTAGAGGTCAAGGGGCCTGGGCCGGCCGAGAACGCTGCCCGGGTCCGAGGTCTCCGTCACCTCCCCCTTGACCTTGCGGTCCATTTCGCTGAGCTGGGCGATGTACAGCTGCTTCCAGTCGTACCCGTCCTCTTCCAGCTTGATGCGCGTCCAGTACTGGAAACGGTTGGTCAGAGCGTCCTCGCTCATGGTCAGAACCACCGCATCCTGACCGGGAATGAAGTCCCACTGATGGGAGAAGGTCGCTCCCGTTCCCAAGCTCCAGTTGAACTCCTTCATCTCCTGGGAGACGTCGGCATCGCTCGTTGAGGCACCGGAGAAGGCCGGGAAGTAGCCCTCTGGGGTTTTGCTCACATAGATGCGTCCACCGTTGTAGCCAAAGTACTTCCCGTCATCCGAGAACTTGGGCTCCAGCTCCCATGTACCCGTGGAGTGGCGCTCGCTCTCCCGCTGGTTGCGATCGTTCTTCTCGTAGTCATCGCGGTCGGAAGGCTTCCTGAACTCCCAAGAGCCCGGGCTGCCTTTGAGCTCCAAGCCTTCAACCTGGCCATCCGCCTGGATGTCGCGCTCAACAGCCTGGTACTTCTCGGTCACGTAGGCGACCCAGTCGTTGTACAGAGTGCGGCCGTCGATGCCGATGACATCCTCGATGACGGAGTCCCAGTTTGGACGCCAGCCCTTGGAATACTCAATGGCGAAGCGGGCCATGGTCTCGTCGCCGAAGCGCTCGCGGATGTACAGCGCCATGCTGTAGCCCTGCTGATACCCCCGCTCACCGTCGCCCCAATCCGAGGCGTCGACGCGGCTCTCCCACTCGCTGTAATCCAGCAGTCGGTCCTGAAGAACCGTCATACGGATGTTCTGGTCACGTGCCGAAGTCCACCAGTAATAGCCCGTGTTGTTCGACCAAAACTCGGCGCCACCCTCGGTCCACCACCAAGCGTCGTTGCTGGAGACGTAGAACTGAACGCCGGTGTCCATGTCGCGGATACCGTCGGAGTAGAGGCCGCCGACCAGGATGCCGCCAGCGCCTTCTGCGATCGAGGTGCTGGCCTTGAGCGAGACCACGTGGGCGAACTCATGAATGAGCACGTCCGAGAACCACTCTCCCCGACCGCGCATACGATAAAAGTAGCCGCCTGGGTTCGCGCTGATCTCAATCCAGTCCCAAGAAGGAATGGTGAATCCCTCCAGGTAGTCGGACTGATCCAGGATCACGATGTGGATCGTCTCTTTGAGGTAGTAGTTGAGTTCGCCACACATCAAGGGCCACATGCGCTCGGCCTCTACGGCGGAGCGACGGGCACTGTATTCAGCGTTGATGTAGTGAGGATTTCCCTCTTCGACGGTCTTCTTCGAGACGGGGTAGTGCACAGCAAAGTGCTCCGTATCGATGGTGTACCAGTCCAAATCAGGGTGGTTGTAGGGCGAGACAAACTTGGCCCCGGCTTGGGGAGAGAGCGCCACACTGCCTACACCAAAGGTCAGCGCGGCTGCGGCAATGCGTGAGATGCGGCCCAATGCGACTCCCATCAGAAACGGAACTCAAGGCGGCCTGTGTAGGTGATGCCTCGGGTGGGGTGCAGGTCCTCGATTGGGAAGAACATCAGGTCTTCGCCGGAGAGCGGAATGTTGGCGGCAGCGACAACATCAATGCCACGGGTGACGTGTCCAATGGCGACGGCATCCAAGCCAAAACTTGACCCCTCAGATCCGACGATGGGCTCCAGGTTGCCGTTCGGAAGGAGCCCTGCGGAAGTGGTCCCCGCCTCTGCCGTGCCCCAACGTCGGTACCAGACCCCTCCTTGGACTGCGACGGGACCCAGCTGAATCGTGCCCAGAGCGTCCAGGAGAAGCTGATTTCCGGGCTTAAGCCGCCCATTTAGCTGGTTGTTTGTGGTCTCTATCAAGTACTGCGCAAGACCAGAGAAGCGGTACATGTAGCCAACGCCCGCCTCGGCTGCGAAGACGCCGAAATGGCGCTTGCCGCGGGCCGACAGGGTCAAGTCTGGGGTGCCGCTGGTGGTGATGAAGCGCTGGAAGGTGCTGGGACCGGCGATGTAGGAGCCCGGGGCCTCGTTCCCCATCGGGGCCTTCATCTCAGCTTTGACCACAACCGAGGTCAACGGGACGTCCGTTCGGAAGGGCTCAAAGGCAAAGGAGAAGCGCGGGTCTCCCCAGTACAGGCCTTTGGTGTTGGTGCCCAGGTTCTCGTTTTGCAAGCGCAAGTAGTGAACGGGAAGCTCCCAGGTCAGGTCACCACGGCGAAGGATGCCGTAGCGGACCCTCAAGGTCTCCTTGGTGTAGAGCCACTCAGCGTAGTCCCACTCCAGCTTCTCCCCTTCTGGCCCCCAGTACTGGTTGGTGGACTTGACCTGGGCCTCGAGGCTGAGCTCAAGCCAACCCTTTCCGAGGATAAGGGGACGCTCGACCTCTCGTGCAGAGAGGGATGCGCGCATGGTCTTCGCTTCCCACGCAGTAGCCTGAGCTTCTGCAGGCAGAAGAGCCGTACAGGACAGGGTGAGCGCAAGCGCCGGCCACAGCTTCTTCATCGTGCGGACCTCGAACATGGTGCCTTCAAGAAGGATTGAAGGGCCCGGGCTGTTAACGGAGAGACACTTAGGTCGCGACTCTCCCCCAATGGCATGAGGCGCCGACCTTACACCAGTAGCTGCTCACGAACTCTCGCACCCAACTCCGTGCAGTTCGTTAGCGCCTGGTCCCAATCCCTCGGAAAGACTCAGAGTTACGCACACGGCGACTGACCCTGATATCTAGAAACCCTTGGTCCACGAACCAGGTCTCCAGGTCCTCGCCAGGGATGGTGTGGAGGACCGGGATGCGTAGCCGGTCGTAGATATCGGCGACCACAACTTCGAAGGGCCACTTGTGATGATCGTGGGCAGGAAGGTGCGAGACGACCGAGCGTCCACCCGGGATGTGCCGCATAAAACGGTAGGGGGTGTGGGAGAACAGTCGCAGAGTGCTGGCAAGCCCACGGGAGAGGCTGTGAAGGCTGTCGTCGTCCATGCTGGCCGCGGCACCACGCAGAGCACCGGAGACAACGGCTGCGCTTCCGGCACGCGGGCCGTAGGCCCAGACCTGAAGCTGGCCCCCTGCACGGACGAGCGTGCTGAGGCTGCGGAACGCAGTCCGCGGGTCCGCCAAGTGATGTAGCACACCAAAGGAGTAGACCAGCTCCATCGCGGAACGACGCAGCGGTGGCCGAAGCACATCCCCCTGAACGACGTGCACCCGCTGCAAGTGCTGGGTGTTCTCCCTCGCCGACGCGACCGCGTCCGGAGCCACATCCATCGCGATGACCTCGGCGCCATAGCGGGCTGCGAAAAAGGCATGGCGACCAAAGCCACAGCCGGCATCCAGAACCAGCTTTCCCAGATAGCTCTCTGGCCCCAATGGGTGGCTCATATCCTGGAAGTTGTCCTCGTATTCGGGAATGGTGCCGTCAAAGCGGGTCCACCGATGTCCAGAAGCCGGTGAGGGATCTGTGTCGTCTAAGATCAGCCTCGGGATTCCCCCTTTGATTGGGTAGACCCGGCTGCATTCCGAGCAGTGCAGCGCCCCCTCGAGGACCTCCGTACGCTCTGTTCCATCCTCCGATATACCGGGTAGTTCCTGCTCCCCCTCCTCCCAAGAGCTTGGAAAGCTGGGCTCGGTTGAGGTCTTGGTGGTCTCCAAGACAAGGTCGTCGTTTTCGCATGCTGGGCATGCGAGCCACTGGAGGAGTCGGTGCTGCATGGGATGGATCGTAGTCACATCGGCGGGGATGCGCAGCGGCCGAGCGGGCTAAGAGGGCGCCATGACTCCATCTGCACTCACCGAGCTGAGCCCAGCGCAGGCCAGAGCCCTTCGGGGCGTATTCTGCGACATCGACGACACCTTGACCTGGGAAGGCCGAATTGTGCCCCAGGCATTCGCGGCCTTAGAGCGGCTACAGGAGGCAGGCCTGAGGGTCATTCCCATCACAGGCCGCCCTGGAGGATGGGTAGACCACATCGCGCGTATGTGGCCAGTCCAGGGGGTCGTAGGCGAGAACGGGGGCCTGTGGTTCTACATGGCCGATGGCAAGCTCCAGCGACGCTTTTTGCAAGACGAGAAGACCCGAATGCAAAACAAAGGGCGCATGTCTGCCTTGGGAGAGCGGATCCTTGAGGCTGTTCCCGGTACCGCATTGGCCAGCGACCAGCCCTACCGTGAGCTGGACTTGGCCATCGACTTTTGCGAGGACGTGCCACCGCTGGGACGGGCCGAGGTCGACCAAATCGTTCGCTGTTTTGAGGAGGCCGGCGCCACATGCAAGGTCAGCTCGATTCACGTCAATGGCTGGTACGGGGACTTCGACAAGCTCTCTGGCTGCCGGGCTCTGCTCAAGGAACGCTTCGATGAGGAGCTGGAACAGGTCATCGGCGACTACGCATTTTTTGGGGACTCGGCCAACGACAGCCCCATGTTCGGTGCGTTCCCAGTAAGCATCGGTGTGGCCAATGTGGCGGACTTCTTAGACCGCATGCCCCACGCCCCACGATTTATCACCCAAGGGAACGGTGGCCACGGGTTCGCCGAGGGTGTGAACCACATTTTGGAGTTGCGCGCATGAAGCCTCTCATCGCAAAAGGCATCGAGAAAGCCTTCGGGGACCGCTTCATCCTTCGAGGAGCCAGCCTAAACATCGCGCCAGGAGACCGAGTCGGACTGGTCGGCGTAAACGGCAGCGGAAAGACAACTTTGCTCTCCATTCTGTCCGGGGAACAGGACGCGGATCTCGGCGAGGTCCGAAGAGAAGGCCGTCATGGCTACCTGGCTCAGGCCCCAACCCTGCCAGGACGTACCGTCGGCGAGGCCATCGACGAGGCGCTGGAGTGGCACAGCGAGCTCTTGGAGACCTACGACCAGCTACTCCAAGACGGAAAAATCGAGGAGGCCACCCCGTACCAAGACCGCCTGGACCAGGTGGGCTGGGACCTAGGCCACCGTGCAGATTCGGTGCTCACGCAGGTGCAAGGCCCCCCCAGGAGCGCGCTGACTGCCGACCTGAGCGGTGGCGAGACGCGACGGGTCGCCCTGGCCCGCTGCTTGTTGGGTCAGCCAGATCTGCTTCTACTAGACGAGCCGACCAACCACTTGGACGCCGACACGGTCGAGTGGCTCCAGGGCTACCTGCAAGGCTTCCGCGGCGCCATCCTGCTCGTCACCCATGACCGCTATCTACTCGAGGCAGTGGCTACTCGTATTGTCGAGGTAGAGGACGGCCAATGCGTGAGCTACCAGGGCAGCTACGCGGACTACCTGTTGGCCAGCGTGGAACGCCGGGGCACTCAGGAGAAGGCCGAGGACAGGCGTATGGCACTCATCATGAAGGAAGCCGCTTGGGCTTCCCGCTCCCCAGCCGCGCGCAGCACCAAGCAGAAGGGCCGCCTAAAGCGCCTGGACGACCTAAAAGCCCAGCGTTCTCTCTCTAAGAAGGAGACTTTTGAACTCGACTTTTCGACTGGCGCCCGCCTGCCCGGCACGCTCCTTGAGCTGCGAGATGTCTCGCATGGCTACGGCGAAGAGGACCTAATTCGGGGCCTTGACCTGGTCGTTCACCCGGGAGACCGTGTGGGCATCTTGGGGCCAAACGGCGCCGGCAAGTCTACTCTGCTCAAGATCTTGGCCGGCTCCTTGAGCCCACGCCAGGGCGAAATGATGCGCAGCGGACGCGTCAAAGTGGCTGTATTGGACCAGCATCGCACGGGTCTGCCCCTGGACGGCACCGTGTTCGAGGCGGCCGGCGGCGGCAACGACTGGGTCAAAGTCGGTGACCAAGACCTGCATGTGGCCAGCTTCCTGAACCGCTTCCTCTTTGGGCGGGAGTACTTGGAACAGCGGGTCGCTTCCCTCTCCGGTGGCGAGCGCGCCCGGCTGCTACTGGCCCGGCTGCTCCTAGAAGGCGCAAACCTGCTCATGCTCGATGAGCCCACCAACGACCTGGACCTGCAGACTCTGCGGGTGCTGGAAGAGGCCCTGCTTGGGATGGATGGAGCCTGCATTGTGGTCACCCATGACCGCGCACTTCTCGACCGAGTCTGCAACTCTGTCCTCGTTTTTGAGGGCGATGGCCACATCCAGACCTACGCAAGCAGGCTGCAGCATGTCGCCGCACTGGCCAAGCGCAAGCAAGCCCCACCCCCACCCGAGGTAGAAGCACCTGCTCCCAAGCCGGTACGGCAGGGCAAGAAGCTCTCCTACAAAGAACAGCAGGACCTGAAGGCGCTCCCTCAGAAGATCGAGGATTTGGAGAAGGCAGTGGAGGCGATGAACGTCGTCCTAGCTGAGCCCAACACCTACACCGAGCGACGGGCAGAGCTTCCGCAGCTCACAGCAGATCTGGCCGACTTGGAGTCGCAGGTCGAGGGCGCCTACGCCAGTTGGGAGGCTCTCAGTGAGCGCGCCTGATGCTCCACTGTTGGAGCACAAGGTCTCCGAAAACCTGAGCGGCCGGGTGCGCTTGGACCGCTACTGCGCCGAGCACCTGCCGCGCATTCCGAGCAAGGCCTTCGCACGCAAAGCCATAAAGCGTGACGAGATCCGCCTGAACGGCAAGGCGGTGGAGTCCAGCCGCTTTGTGCGGCCCGGCGATATAGTCCAGGTGCTGGCGTCTACGCGGAAGCCGCCGGCGATCTATGACACACCGATTCAGGTGATCTACCAAGACACCCACTTGGCCGTTGTGGACAAGCCTCCAGGACTCTGGACCAGCGGCGCTAAGCAGCGCACCCTTGAGAATGCACTGCCAGTGAACCTGGAATTCTCCCCTGAGCCCGACGCCCTGCGCAGGCCCCGTGTCACCCACCGCCTGGACGCCCAAACCCAGGGGCTGGTGATCTGCGCAAAGACCGCCAGCGCCCACATGCACATCGGCCGGGCCTTTGAGCACCGCCACATTCAGAAGCGCTACCAAGCCCTGGTGCTTGGCCGGCTGGAGGGCGAAGGCCACGTTGAGCTGCCGATCGAGGGGCGCCCAGCCAAGACGCACTATCGGGTGCTCTCGCACTGCCGCAGCCTGTTCTCCAGTTGGCTGACCT
>JBLHMA010000153.1:0-11506 GCA_047621545.1 Cognaticolwellia sp.
CAAAGCCAAGACCCAGATCGTCTTGGTCGACCACACCGACATGGCCAACGGCTACGCCAGCACCGTCCCCTACAACGCCATCGTCATCTTCGTCACCGCCCCACAAGAGAGCAGCGGGCTGGCCTACTACGATGACTGGTCAACGATGATCTTGACCCATGAGTTCGCCCACATTCTGCACCTGGACAACGTGCAGGGGGCCCCGGCACTGCTGCGCTACGCCTTGGGACGAATCATCTCGGTCAACCAGCTCTCCCCATGGTGGATCGTCGAAGGATCGGCCACCTACCAAGAGACCCGCCACACGGGCGCGGGACGCGGTCACTTGGTCAATCCGCACTCCGAGATGCAGATCCGAACCGCCTGGCTGGAGGGAGACTTCCCCACCATCGATCAGATGGACGGGTTTATGTCCGGCCCCCCGGGCGGCAACACCCGCTACGTCTTTGGCCAGAGCTTCCTGGCTTGGGTGGCCGACAACACCAGCGACGACGCCATCACCCGCTGGAACAGCTCCTATGGGGGCTGGTGGTTCCCCTACTACCTGCCCGCAAAAAAGGTCTTCGGCCAAACTTGGGTGGAGCTCTACAAGGGCTGGACCGCTTGGCTGGGCGAACACTACGAGGACCAGGTCGCAGAGATTGAGTCTCACGGGACCATGATGGTCGGTGAGGCTCTGACCGATGCCGACGGCTCTTGCTATGGCGCCAGCTTTTCGCCTTCTGGGGACAAGATCGTTTGGGCCTGCAGCGAGCGGGCCACAGGCTCCAACATCTTCCTGGCCGACGGCCAAGGGAACGACCCCGTCATCGAGGTCCCTGAGGGCTTCGCCAGCACCTTCACCTGGCGACCAGACGGCCAGGCATTTGCCTACTCGGCCAGTCATGTTGTAGACGACTTCAACCTCTACGACGACATCTACTTCCACACGCTGGGCACGGAGGGTGCCACCCGCCTGACCAACGGTAAGCGGGCACGAGACCCAGCCTTTTCGCCCGACGGCAGCGAGCTGCTGGTGGTCCAGAACAAGGTCCAGAACAACAACCTGGGCCGCATGCGCATCGACCAGACCGTGGCCCCCCTCACCGACTACAGCGACCACACCCAGCTCAGCACCCCCGTGTGGAGCCCCGATGGTCGCTTCATCGCCCTGAGTGCTTGGCAGGACGGTCAGCGGGACCTGTGGCTCTTCAGCGCCGATGGCCGCCCCTACCGGCGCATCACCATGGACACCGCCATGGATCGGGACCCGGCCTTCTCCGCCGACGGCCGCACCCTCTACTTTGCCAGCGACCGGAGCGGAGTGAGCAACCTCTACGCGGTGGACTTGGAGACTGAGTCTCTCTTCCAAGTGACCAACGTCACCACAGGCGCGTTTCAACCGGCACCCAGCCCAGACGGCAACCTGCTCGTCTGGCAGCAGTTCACCTTCCGCGGCTACCAGGTCATGCGGGCTGAGGTCGACCGGACCTTGTGGCAAGCAGCTGGAGCTCTGCCCCTGTCCTTCGAGCAGCGCGGCGCCCTGGCAGTGGCCATTCCGGGTACGCCACTTCCCAAAGAGCTGTCTTCGCCCGGGACTGGCAACAGTGGCTTTAGCGGCGAGCAGATCAAGTTGGGCTCCGGGAGCTCCACGGGTAGCTCTGTTGGCGGCTTTGACCAGCCCACCCGCGGCGCCGACCAAGACGACGTCACGGAGACCTCGGGCGCGGATCTCACCGCAGACCTGGACTACCCATTCGACTACCCGGTGAGCGAATACCGGGCCCTGCCGACTCTGCTCCCTCCCCGCTACTTGATGCCCTCGGTCTACTCCACCGGCATCGGCCTGGGCTTTAGCCTGAGCACCAGCAGCAGCGACCAGCTCAAGCGCCACCTGTATGGGGCGGCGGTCAACTACCGCAGCGACGCCAAGTTCGTGGGCTGGGGGGTAGCTTACACCTGGAACCGCTACCGGCCCATCGTGAGCTTGAACGCCAGCCGCTCAGTGGTGCCCTACCAGGACATCTACCGGCTGCCCGATGCGGAGCCCGGTGCGGGCATCCCCATCGTGGAGTCCACAGGAGAGCGCTACTGGGATCAGCGCCTGCGCTTTGGAGCCGGCGTCTCGTATTCCCGGCGTCAACGCACCGCGATGGCCCTGCGCTGGAACGGCAACCTGCGTCGCCCGTTGAATGCCGAGCTCCCTTCGGGTGTCTACGAACCCCTGCTCCCGACACGGGGCTTTATCTCCACGCTGTCGGCCGGCTGGAGCTACTACCGCGGCCGCGCCTACAGCTACTCCATCTCTCCGGAAGACAGCCGCCTGCTGCGGGTAAGCGCGAATGTAAACCACGGCGCCATCGGGGCCTTCGTCTACCAAGACGGCAAGCTGACCCCGTTCAACCGCCTTCAGCTCACCGGAGAAGTGCGTGAGTACCTGGCACTGCCCTGGGCTGACAACCACGTCCTGGGCCTACGGGCCGCTGGTGGCGTGTCTGTGGGGGACCAGCTGAACTACGGTTCCTTCATTCTCGGCGGTAGCTTTGGAGAGAGCCCTTGGGTTCAAACCCCAGCGGAGTGGCAACCCCTTCGAGGTCACCCTGTCGGCGCCGACCGCGGCGATGGCTACTACCTGGGCTCTATTGAGTACCGAGCCCCTCTTTGGCGCATCGACCGGGGATGGCGCACCGCGCCCATCTTCCTTCGCACCCTCCATGGGGCGGCTTTTGTGGACATTGGTGACGCCTTTTACACCGCCGATGGCTTGGAAGTTCCACGCGTGGGCGTCGGAGCCGAGTTGCGCATGAGCGTGCTCGCCGGCTGGGGGCTCGGATTCACAGGACGCCTTGGCTACGCGGTCGGTGTGAGTGGCCCCGGCGGCTACGGACCGGCAGACCCAGGCTCGTTGTATCTGCGTTTGGGAAGCAGTTTTTGAGTCCCTTGGGTGTGGTCATTATCGGAAGCCGTGCAAAGGCTGGCCGGAGGATCCTTGAGGCGAGCGCCTCATAATCGCTCCGCGTCGACTATAAATGTGGCCTACACAGGGCCATACATGCGTCTTCTCGGCTTCTCTCTCCCAGTCCTTCTTCTCTCCTGCGGTCCAGGGGCCGTCGGCAAGAAAGTCGCTGGCCCACCACCAGCCGCTGCCGACAGCTACGGCCCGGAGCAGCTCTGCCCTGAGACGGGCGCGCCGGACTATGCCAAGCCCCTGATCGTGGACATGGCCGCCTCTGAGCGGGGGGACCTGGAGCTGGCCATGGACGATGGGCTGGTTGTGGTGCGCTACGACTGCAACTCCCTCGCTGTGCTGCCCGACTGCTCGGCCGATGCGGCCTACCGGTTCTCCGCGTTCAACCCAAAGAGCGAGGTCATCCGTTTCGACAATGCAGGAGAGGTCAACGCAAACTTCCCAGTGTCGGCAGGATCCTTTGGGGCCAAGCTGGGAGCCGAGTTCGAGCGTGGAAACAAGCTTGATGTAGCTCTGGCAATGGTTGGAAAGCAGCGCACGACCCAAGCCATGCTCTCCAAGAGTGACTTGGTCGAGGCCCGGCCTGGAGCCTGCACCGATGCTACCCACTTCGTGCGCGGGGCCACCCTGGGAGCCTTCGCCCTGGCCACATCCTCCAGCGCCTCGATCGGGGGCGCTGCAGAGGTCTTCGGCATTCCCCAGATTGGCCAGATTGGCGTTGGTGGGAGCAGCTCCAGCGACCAATCCTTGCAGGGTAAGGATGGCCGCATCTCTGCCTGCGAAGGCGCATCCAAGGCCAACACCGCACCACCAATGGACTGCAGCGCCTTGTTGCGCCTGGAGCTGACGGCCGTGGATCCGGAAGGAACGCCCACGCAGGTCGCCCGAGCGAACCCGGCGGAGTTTGATGCTTGCCCTGCCGGCTTGGTGGAGCAAGGCGGCAAGTGCACGCTTCCATCACAAGCCCCTCATCTCTGTCGCCCCGACGACGTCTCCGACTGTCAGGCACAGTGCGAGCTGGGCGACCCAGGAAGCTGTGGACGCTTGGGCCTGTACTACCAGGAGGGCCTCAATGGCCTATCCGAAGACCCCGCACGGGCCGCCAACCTCTACCGAGAGGCGTGCGATGGAGGATGGACTGTCAGCTGCGCAAGCTTGGGCAGCCTGTACGTGATGGGCCTGGGCGTGGCACAGGACACCAACAGTGGGATCGCTCTGGTCGAGCAGGCCTGTGACGATGGCTTTGCTCAGAGCTGCACGACCTTGGGCGGAGCCTTCTACACCGGAAACCTAGTGCCCAAAGACGCCAGCCGAGCCCGTCCCGTCCTGGAGCGGGCCTGTTACGGTGGGGACCCCGATGGCTGCTTTCTTCTCGGTGAACTCCACAGAAAGGGCTTGGCCGACCTGAGCGCCAGCGGAGTACAGGCTCGGACCCACTACGCCATGGGCTGCAAGGGCAACTCAGCGATGAGCTGCTACAGCCTCGGGGTAGCCATGGAGGATGGAATCGGTGGTGAGGCCGATCCCCCAGGAGCCCAGCCATTCTTTGAGCGCGCGTGCCAGCAAGGTCTCGCGGCTGCTTGCAAGGAAGTTTCCGCCCCATGAAAGCCTGGACCTTACACGCCCCCGGCGGACCACAAGCCTTCACATTGGAGGAGCTTCCACTCCCCCAAGCCAAGCCCGACTGGGTCCGAATCCGCATCAAGGCCTTCGGCTTGAACCGCAGCGAGCACTTCACCCGCATGGGTGACTCTCCGAGCGTGGAGCTGCCCCGAGTCCTGGGGATTGAGTGCGTGGGTGTGGTCGATGCCGCCCCGGGCAGCGATCTAAACCCCGGTCAGACGGTCGCGGCCATGATGGGCGGGATGGGTCGGGAGTTCGACGGTTCCTACGCCGAGTACACCTTGGTTCCTCGCGCCAGCGTCTTCCCCCTCCAGACCACGCTACCCTGGAGTCAACTCGGCGCCCTTCCTGAGATGCTGCAGACTTGCAATGGCTCCCTGCACATTGGCTTGGGCGTTCAGTCTGGCGAGACCCTGCTGATCCGCGGCGGAACCTCATCCATCGGTCTGGCGACCTTGGCCATCGCCCGCTCCCTTGGCGTGCGTGTGTGGAGCACCTCCCGCAGCCAAGCCAAGGTCCAGATGCTCTTGGATGCGGGCGCTGAACGTGTCCTTATTGACGGGGGCCGGCTCCTAGACTCCGTGCGCGAGCTTGCACCAGGCGGCGTAGACCATTTGCTGGAGCTGATCGGTGCATCGACCCTCAAAGACTCCCTGCAGTGCGTGCGCCCCGGGGGAGTGGTCTGCATGACGGGCATCTTGGGCGGCGAGTGGGTCGTGCCCGACTTTGAGCCGATGATGCACATCCCAAGCGGCGTGCGCCTCAGCTCATATTCCGGCGGCGCAAGCGATATCAGCCCTGAGCAACTCCAGACCTATGTGTCGCTGGTGGAGTCGGGCGAGCTACAGATCCAGACCGGTGAAGTCTGGGGCTTTGACCAGCTCACTCAAGCCCATCAGGCGATGGACGCGAACCGCTCCAAGGGCAAGATGGTCGTGCGCGTCCCATAAGGTGCGATCCCTTCGGGAATAGGCTTAGCTCTTGCCGTGTCAAGAGTTAGGATGTCCCCATGATTTTGCTCCTCGCCTCTATCGCTAACGCTGACCTGCCCACTCAAGCTCAGGTGGCTCTGCGACGGGGGGACTGTCGGACCGCCATGCCACTGATCCGGGCATTGGATGGCCTGGACGCAGCAGTGGCACGGGCCCGATGCGGTGAGTCAGCCGGCCTGGAGAGCCACCTGGATCCCAGCTCCCCCTTGGATCCCTTTGCGCGCCTGCTCCTGGGCCGAGCGAGTCTGGAGAGTGACCCGGGCAAGGCACTGACGATGCTCCACGGCCTGGACATGAGCGGCGAGATTGGACTGGAGATCCGCCTGATTCGTGCTCGCGCCCTGATTGCACTGGAGCGCAGCCTGGATGCGCGGGAGGACCTTCGCGTCTTGCTGAACACCTCGGCCCGCCCAGAGGCGCTCTACCTGCTGGCCTATGGCGCTGAGCAGCGGGGAGATCTGGGTCCCGCCGTGGACGCCTATCGCTCCCTCTGGGCCAACGAGGTCAAGTCACCCTTCTCGGATTTGGCCGGAGAGCGTCTGCTGGCCATGGGCTACCCAATGCCCGACATGAGCACCCCCGAGGGACAGGCTCTGGCTCTGGAGCGCGCCCGAGGTCTGGTCAAGGCGGCCCGCGCCGACGCCGCTGTTCCCCTCTACGACGCCCTTAGCGCGACGGGAAAGTCGGGCACATCCTGGCAACACGAGGTCTCCATGGCCCTGTTCAAGGCCCGCATGTACCCGCGCGCGATGGAGGAAATGGGCAAGCTTGACCCAGTGAGACCCGGGGTCAAAGGCGGGGCCGAGACCCTCTACCACTTCGCCTTGGGCACCTCCCGCAACGGCGACTACGAGAGCGCTGCGGTCAGCTACACCGCGCTCTTTACCCAGTATCCAACGACCAAGCGCGCCGATACTGGAAGCTTCAAGCTGGGCTATCTCAAGTTCGATTCCGGTAAGCTGGCCGAGGGCATACCCCTCTTCGAGCTGCACTTAGAGCGCTACCCCAGCTCCAAGCACCTGGACGAAGCCCTCTGGTTTATCGGCTGGTCCCACTACCAGCTCGGTCAACTCGACGAGGCATACGCGGCCTTTGACCGCCTGCTGAGCACCACACCCAAGTCCTCCCTGGCCCCCGCCGCTCTGTACTGGAAGGCCCGCATCCTGGGCAAGAAGGGCAATACGGAGGGCGAGGCAGCGGCCTATTCCCGCCTGGTCAACGCCTACCCCACTTCTGGGCATGCATGGTTCGCTGCCGAGCGGCTGGGGCGAAGCTTTGAGGGCGTCGGCCAAGTCACCATTCCTCAGGTCTCCGCCAGCTTCGTGGCCGCCAACCCCCAGGTTGCCGAGGGCCTGGCGCTCTTGGATGCTGGCCAAGTAGACTGGGCACGAGCCCGGCTACTGCCCTACTCCAGCGCCGCCAAGGCCGGCGGCAAGGAACAGGCCCTGGCCTATGCCCACCTGCTGATCAAGGCCGGCGCCTACCGGGATGCCCAAGCTCTGGCCCGGCCCTGGTGCCCTGGCGTGACCCGCGCCAAGAACGACCCTGTGGCAGCCATGGCCTGCACCCCGCGCCCCGAGCAGGGAGTCGTGCAGCAAGCCGCAGACGCCGCAGGCCTGAACCCGCTGTTGCCCTACGCGATCATGACCGCCGAGTCTGCACTCAAGCCCGAGGTGACCTCGTGGGCGGGAGCCCGTGGCCTGATGCAGCTCATGCCCAGTTTGGGAGAAGAACTCCACGGCGAACTGCAGGAAGGCATCCCTTACGACCCAGACCGCCTGTACATCGCGGGATACAACGCTTGGCTGGGCAGCACAGAGCTGGGGCGCTTGCACCAACGCTTCAATGCCGCTGGGATTCAACCCTCTCTGCCCATGACCATCGCCGGCTACAATGGCGGTTCTGAGGCCGTACAGCGCTGGGTCGATGGCGCCGAGAGCATGGAAGGCGACGTGTGGGCCGAGAACATTGGATACACAGAGACACGCCGATATTGTCGACGAGTCCTGGGTTTCTTGATGCAGTACCGCTGGGTCTACGGAGACCAAGCCTAAGAGATATCGATCTCCACAGGCATAATCGCCAAGGCCTGTCCAGGGGCCTGCATCAACAGCTCTGCTGCCGGGGGAAGGGACAGCCAGGGCTGGAGCACGCTGAGCTGAGGGGCGAGCAGTGTGATCAGCCCACCTGGCAAAAACTGCGCCCAAAAGCGCGCAGGCGGCTTGACCACGGTGTCGCGGCGGCTCCAAGGGCCATGGAGCTTAGCCAGCTCTCGCGCTTTCTCCAAGGCTTGGGTCAGTCCGCCCAAGCCGTCCACCAGCCCCCCTTCTAAGGCCGATGCGCCGGCCCAGACGCGGCCCTGCGCCATGGGCTCGATCTCCTCCACGCTCCGCTTCCGGCCTTGGGCGACCCGTTCTACAAAGCCCTTGTAGGCCATCTGCAGTCGCGCGCGAAAGCGTTCGCGCTGCTTGGGATCGAAGGGCTGCTCGCTGCGGTACATGCCCATCATCGGCCCTCCACCAACCGCCTCAGAGAAGATGCCCAGCTTGGCCGTCGCTGCTCCGGTGACCAACTTGCCGCCCACCACACCAATGGAGCCCGTGATGGTGCCCGGACACGCATAGATCGCCCGCGCTGGCGCGGAGATGTAGTACCCGCCACTAGCGGAGACATCGCCAAAGTAGGCCACGACCGGCTTGACCTGGTCCAGCAGCTGGATCTCCTTCCAGATCAGATCAGAGGCCAAGACGCTGCCGCCGGGCGAGTTCACCGCAAGAACAACGGCCTGAACCCTCGGATCCTCCTTTAAGGCTCGGATGGCCGGGATCACTTCTGGAGGGGCAATGCGCTGTCTACCGCCAGGCTCAGTTCCCATCGTGATGTTGCCACGCAGGTGCAGGACCGCCACTTCGGGAAGCCCACGACTATGCCGCTCCGCCTGCCGCAGCACAGCCAGCGGCTTGATGAGTTGCCCCATGTCCACACGCTCACACTTTCTGCCCAAGAGCTCCTCAAGAAAGTCGTCGAGCTCACTCTCGTAGGCGACCCGGTCGATCAGTCCAGCCTGGAGCGCCTCCTCTGGAGAGAGAGCCCCGGTGTCCATGGCTTCTTCAAGCTGGGTCTCGGTCAAGCCGCGCCCCAAGCTCAACGCCGACATCAGCTCGGTCTGGAGGTCCTTCACCAACAGCTCGGTGGCCTCGCGGTTCTCAGCGCTGGCGACCCGGCGCGTGAAGCTCTCGCCCAAAGACTTGTAGGCTCCAGCTGAGACCACGTCGAATTCCAAGCCTAGTCGTTCCAGGGCCGGTCCGAAGAAGCGAAGCTGCCCACCCACACCCAGCAGCGTCACCTCCCCCATCGGTGGCACCACGACCCGGTCAGCAGCGCTGCTCAGATACAAACCGGCGTTGCCGGGGGTCTCGGCGTAGACCACGACAGAGACTCCCTTCTCTCGAATCCGCTGGAGTCCTGCGCGCCACTCCTGGAGCGTGGCCCATCCCCAGCCCATGGCGCCCAGCTGAAGCAACACGCCACGCACCCCAGGACGTGAGGCCGCGAACTCCAAGTGGCTAAGGAGCAGCAAGGGATCGCCCGTGCCGTCCAGGCGCAGCTCCAGGACGCTCGTGTCACCAAGCGCAGCGAGGAGAGCGCGCCGGCCTACCCAAGCAGTCAAATGAGAGAAGGGCCTTGCCAAGCTGAGCAGCAATGGGTTCATTAGATACCTGCCTTGGAACCGAGTTCTATTCTGGAACTCTAAACACCCAACGCTGTAGAGCCAGCGAGGAGCTGCCCCGTGGTCTTTGCCTTGAGTCATACCGAGCTTCAAATCGTCAGCTACATCTCGGAACTCGACTTGGTCGATCTCGCCGTGGAGCTTGACTACGTACCCGAAGCGCAGATTGATCGATCCCAACTCTTGGGGAACCTCATTCCGCGCCTGGTGGCACTCGCTGAGAAAGAAGGACTCCCCTTCTCCAAGTATGATCTGGATGATCTGGAGGACCTTCCAGACACCCACCGAAGCGCCCTGGCCATGCGCATGGGGTGGAATGCGACTCCTGCAGCCATGCTGCGCAAAGGAGAGCGGGTCTACCGCAGCTACCGCAACTCTCGCCGCAACAGTCAGGTCGCGCAGCTGCTCCCCACGCTCCTACCGATCGTCGCCCGGTGCGCCCATGAGCTCCGCGTGGCCTGACCCGAGAACTTTGAAAATACGCAAAGTCAACGCCAACAGTGGGCGAGCTTGTTGACACACCCCCTCCCGCGTCGTACCCATGGCCACCCTGTGGAGCCCCTTGTCGGGGGCTCAAGTGCCCTTTGGAGACGTCTAATGGCTACCAAGACCTGCCCCAGCTGTCAGGAAGAGGTTCCGACTGCAGCGCCTCGCTGCAAGCATTGCTTCCATGACTTCACGGAAGCTCCACCCAAGAAGACCGGTGGCCCTGTCGCCCTGCTCGGTATGCTGGCTGTAATGGCTCTTATCGCTGCCGGCGTGTTCTGGCTGAAGGGTCAGCGCCCTGGTGCCGAGTCTGTAATGGTGGACGCCGAGACCAGCTCGATCACCTTTGTGACCAAGTTCAAGGACCGGACTGAGACCGACCGGCTCAGCTTCTCCGAGGTGGCCAACGTCGAGTACGCCATCGGCGGCGGCTCTCAGTACGAGATCGCAGTAGTCACCCTCTCGGGTGAGCGCTGGATCCTGGAGAGCAGCGAGTCCAAGCCTCTCAACGGCCAAGCCGAGCACTACGCAGCTGTCATCGACAAGCCGCTCGTTGAGAAGAACGAGGTTCGTGGCTTCGGCGACCTCGGGTCTGGCGGCAAGTAAGCCGTGATCCCCTTCAAGCGGTTCAGCCGCGACCTTGCCATTGATCTCGGAACAGCCAACACCTTGGTTTGGGCCGAGGGCAAAGGCATCGTTTTGGAAGAGCCCAGCGTCGTCGCTGTGCACCGCTCCGAGAGTGGGGCCTATGGTGGGGTCTTGGCAGTAGGCGCCGAGGCCAAAGAAATGCTTGGCCGAACTCCAGGCTCGATCGTAGCGGTCCGGCCACTCAAAGATGGCGTCATCGCTGACTTTCACGTCACCGAAGAGATGCTGCGGGTGTTCATTCGCCGGGCCATCGGTCGCTCCCCGATGGTCAAGCCGCACGTCTTGGTCTGCATCCCTTTCGGTCTGACCGAAGTGGAGAAGCGTGCGGTCTACGAGTCAGCACGCTCAGCTGGCGCCAGAGAAGTGCAGCTCATCTCTGAGCCCATGGCCGCAGCCCTCGGCGCCGGCTTGCCTGTTTTGGAGCCATCTGGCAGCCTGATCGTGGATATTGGCGGCGGAACTTCCGAGATCGCTGTCATCAGCCTGGGGGGCTCAGTCGAGAGTCTCTCTCTGCGGCTGGCAGGAGACCACCTCAACACGGCCATTGCTGCCATGGTCGAGAAGACCCACGGCATCATCATCGGGGAGAGGACGGCCGAAGCCCTGAAACTGGACCTTGGCTCCGCGCTGCGGGCCAACCCCACCCCCACAGCCGTGGTCAAGGGCAGAGACGCCAGCTCCGGCATCCCCAGACAGGTACACGTGACAAGCGAAGACATGCGCCAAGCCATGCTGCCGATGCTTCGCCAGCTGGTCGAGGGCATCCGCCAGGTGCTCGAGGCCACCCCACCTGAGCTGGCCGGGGACATCCTTCAGAAAGGCATGGTCCTGTGTGGAGGTGGCGCGCTTCTTAGGGGGCTGGACCAGTTCTTAGCGGACGAAACTGGTCTGCCTGTCGTGCTCACCGACGATCCACTGCGCTCGGTGGTCAAGGGCGCCGGTCGCGCGCTGGAAGATGCGGCCCTGTTGGAACGGGTCGTCCTTCCCTAATCACACAGGGCCAGATCCCTGCGTGGTCGACAACGGCGCAGCTCTGAGAGTGAGCCAGGTCTCCCAAATTGAGCAGCGCACCTTGGCTGC
>JBLHMA010000154.1:0-11503 GCA_047621545.1 Cognaticolwellia sp.
CCGCATAGCTGGTGCCGGCTGCGCTGTAGTACTCGCTGGTGCTGTTGACTCCCAAGCTGCAGATGCTCACCCCTGGGGCGGCCAGATCTACGCTGCTGGCCCCATAGTGGCTCCACGAGTTGTGCTCGTCGTCCTGGGTGCTGCCCGAGACGGAGAGGATGTGGTCCCCGACGAAGTTGGATGGGTAGAGCGGGTAGTCGTCGTTGTTGGCGTCCCAGCAGTCCGCGCTGCCGCAGTTGCCCGCTGCCGTGACCAGCAGAATGTCCGCATCGCCCAGGGTGGCCACCGCGTCTTGAAAGGCCGAGGAGTAGGAGCTGCCCGCGATGCTGTAGTTGAGCACCCGCACCCCCAGGTCTCCGTCGGCCAGGTCGTCCATCGCGCTGACTGCGTAGGAGAAGTAGAGCGCGCCGCCGGAGTCAGCGATCTTTTGTAGGTTTAAGCGAACGTTTGGAGCCAGCCCGGCTCGGCCCACGTCGTTGTCGGCGGTCGCTGCAATGATCCCAGCGATGAAGGTGCCATGGCCCGGTACGCCCGAGGACCAGCTGACCTCGGGGTTGGTGTCCCCGTTGCCATAGTCGTACTGACCGCTGACTTTGGCGCTGCCGAGATCCTCGTGGCTGATCAAGAAGCCCGAGTCCTGAATGGCCACCACGGGCGCGTTGAGCCCGGTGAAAGGCAGTGACTCTGCTCCCAGCAGCTCCAACTCCCACAGATCCGGACAGTCCGCGGTCCCGCTGCCATCCCAAGGAGGCGCCGGAAAGTCTACGGGGGCAACCCACGGGATCACCGCATCAACTTCGGCATAGCGCACCCCGGGAATGGCCCGCAGAGGCTCCAGATCTGGGACGCTGGCAAACTCCAGCAGGCACACCGGCACCTTGCTCAGGCAGGTGACCTGGGCGTTCAAGCTGGCAAAATCAGCGGCGTTGGCCCCGGGATTTACGCCCAGCATCACGGTGTTTGGGCCAGCCCAGGCGGCGCTGATCAGTAGAAAGTTCAAAGTTTGGGTGCCTTTGGGGTGGAGAGCTCTGGAAAGACCCCTTGAAGGGCCGATCCGATCGCCGCTTGGGTGTTTCGGCCCAGGTCGGTGCTCAGGTAGAGGGGGTCGTAGCCCGTGCGAATGCTGACCTCGGGGCTGTTGGTTGCCCCGAAGTCGGCCCGGCCCAGGTAGGCGGTGCTGGCGTAGTCAAAGACGTGGGCGGTGCCACGGATGGCTCCTGGGACAAAGCTGCGCTCGTCGAGAATCTCAGGGTCCCGGTCGGTCTCCAGGTTGAGAATCACGACCGTTTGGGTGCCCTGGAGCTCCCAGAGCAGGTGGTCGGCCCGCTTTACGCTGAAGAAGCTGCTGACCGGCCCGCCCTGATTGAGCGAGGTTAGCTGGTCTAGGCGGGGATTGCCCTGTCCGTCCAAGCTGATGGTGGGCTGCTGTCCTGAGTTCACGCTGGGATCCAAGAGTGCCGGCTCGGTGATCAGCATGGCGGTCTTGGAGATCTCCACGGACTGGTCCAGAGGGGCGATTGCGGCGTCTCCTCGTGCATCTTTGACCTTGGCATAGGCGGTGCGTAGGGCGGCAAAGCGCTCCAAGTGGGGACCCAAATCCGCGCCATTTTCGGCACTCCAAGCGGTCTCCCAGGGGGGTGGAGCAGGAGCTTTCTCCCCGGAGCCACCGCCGCAAGCCATCGGCAGCCCAAGCATGCCAACTGCCCATACGCTTCTCGCCGTCGAGGTCATCACAGGCTCCAGTTCATGCTCCGCCTTTAACCCGCCACCACCCTCATCCCGGCCAGTTGCGCGCCACCTCTCTTGGAAATCGTTAGGGAGCCGCGCCCGTAGGGCATGCTGACCCCGTGGAGGACCCTTTGTCTGGCAAATACACAGTCTTTGGTGTGGTGACCGCTCTGAGCGTCATCATTGACCAGGCCACAAAGTACTGGGTCAACCAGAATATCGAGGTCTGGAAGGGCGCGATTCCGGTCATCCCGGGCCTGTTTGAGCTTGTGAACTACAAGAACAAGGGCGCTGCCTTTGGCATGGGCACCGGTTGGGGCAGCGCCATGCTCGTCTTTGCCATTTTCACCGTCATCGCCCTGGGCGTGATGGGCTGGATGCTGGTCAAGCTCCCGAAAGAGGACCGCTTTGAGGCGGGGATCATGGGGTTGATCACCGGTGGTGCTATCGGCAACGCCATTGACCGCGCCGTGTACCAGGAAGTCACTGACTTTCTGAAGTTCTTTACCGATGACCCCGACAAGGTCGCGTGGCTTAATGACAAGTTCGGCATGGCCGAGTGGCCCAGCTTCAATGTGGCCGATTCGTGCATCGTGGTCGGCGTCTTGGTGTTCTTTGTCTACACCTTGATCCAGGACCGCAAGAACAAGGGCAAGCCCGACCAGCTGGCCGATGACGGTCCTCTGCCAGAGCTGGACCAGGCCATCGAGTAGGCGTGAGCGAGCCCGCCGCCAGCACAGATGAGAAGACCGGCTCCTGGACTTCTCGCAAGACCGTCCTCTTCTTGGGGGTGGCTGCGCTCTGGGTGGTTGTGGATCAGCTCACCAAGCGGTGGATCCAGAACAACCTGGTCCTAGGCCGGGACCGCGTGCCGGTCATCGACGGATTCTTTGAGCTGGTGCACGTAGAGAACACCGGAGCGGCCTTTGGCATGCTCTCGGATCAGTGGTGGGCGATGTGGCTCTTCATCCCCTTCACCATCCTGGCGGCCCTGGTCCTGCTCTCGATGTTGCGGGATGTGGCGGACGCGGCGATCTTTGAACCCCTGGTGCTGGCCAGCATCTTTGGTGGGGCCTGCGGAAACTTTCTGGACCGGGTGCGCTCTCAAGGGGTGACCGACTTTCTGCGGGTCTACTTGGACGCGCCGGCTCTCGGCGGCATTGAGTGGCCCAGTTTCAACGTGGCTGACATTGGCATTGTCATCGGCGTGACTCTCTTCATCGGACACGAGCTCTTTGGGTCCCCGACTGGGGCCCGGGCCCAGACCGAACCTGCTCAGGAGGCCTGAGTGCATCCCATTCTGCTGAACATCGGCGACTTTGCCCTGCACTGGTACGGCGTACTCATCGCCTTGGGGGCGATCCTCGCGGTGTTCGTGACCAACCGCTGGGGCGACCAAGCGGGCCTGCCCAAGAACATCTTTGGTGACTTGGGCTTTTGGGGCATTCTTCTGGGCATCGCAGGCGCCCGCGCTTGGTACGTGATCCAGCACCCCGAGGGCATCAACACCTTCATGGATGCCATCAATGTGCGCTCTGGCGGCTTGGTGTCCTACGGTGGACTGCTGGGGGTCCTGCTGGCCTTTGGCATTGTCATCGTGCGCAAAAAGCTGCCTGTGCTCAAGGTGCTGGACATCTTGGCGCCCGTCTTGCCCTTGGGCCACGTCTTTGGACGCCTGGGCTGCTTTATGGCTGGCTGCTGCCATGGACACGAGACCGATGTCCCCTGGGCCGTGATCTTTCCTGGGGTGGAGGCCTCCAGCGTGCAGGCCGACCTGATCGGCGTGCCGATTCACCCTACGCAGCTCTACGCCGTTGCGTACTTGGCCGCGCTCGCTGGATTCCTGATCTGGTACCGCAACCGCAAGCGTTTTGACGGTGAGCTGATCCTGATCTACCTGACCGCCTACCCCATTCTGCGCAGCATCAACGAGGTCTTCCGCGGAGACAGCGTGCGCGGCTACTTGATCGAGGGCGTGGTCACAACCGCCCAGGCCATGTCGGCCATCGTTGCTGTGGTCGCCCTGATTGGCTGGTTCTGGATGGGCAAGGTCAACAAGGACATGAAAGCCAAGCGGGCGAAGAAGGCTGCTGAGAGCGCTTAGTCCATGCGCTGAGCGGGGCTGGCTCCGGACAGCTCCTGCCATGCGCTCCAGGTCCCCTTCCAGGTGCGAACCCGCAGCTGGGGCCCCAAGGAGAGCTGCACCGTTCCGTCTAGGTCTGTGCGCAGGACGGGCCAGGCGCGGTGGGTCCAGAGGGTCTGGGGGCGGGGGTGCCTAAAGCGGTTGTCTACTCCGCAAGAGATCACTGCCAAGCGCGGGTGCCACTGGGCCATCAGACGGGGATTGGAGCTTGTGTGCGAGCCGTGGTGGGCCACTTTGAGCACGTCGATTGGGCCCAGGTTCAACGCCAGGAGGGCGTGCTCTCCAGCATCCTCCACATCCCCTGTGAACAGCACCCGGTGGCCGGCGTCCCGCAGCTCGAGCACCAGGCTGATCTCGTTGGGGTCATCGGAGAACTGGTCCAAGAAGCTGGGGTCTGGGTGGTGGATCAGCATGCGCTGGGGATCGAGCACGGGGTCCTGGCCCGTCAAGATCGGCACTCCCTTTGACTGGGCCAGCGCCCAGAGCTGGGCATAGTCCTCCTCTCCCGACCGAGGCCCCCTTGGCACCCGCACAGCGCCCACGCTGAGGCCCTCCAAGATGGGCAACACACCGCCGTAGTGGTCGGGGTGAGGATGGGAGATCAGCACCTCGTCGATGTGGGTGATGCCTTGGCGGCGCAACCAGAACAGAGGCTGCTCACTGGGGGGCCCGGCGTCGACCAGGACCGTGCGGCCGTCGGGCAGCTGGATGAGTGCGCCGTCCCCCTGGCCGATGGCCAAGAAGTCCACCTGGGTCTGCAGGGGGCGTCCATGGAGACCGAAGATCAACGCGGCGGTGCTCAGGGCCGTCCCAGGCCAGCGGGCCAACAGCACGCTGCACATCAGCAGAGCGGCCCCCCCGGTGCCCAGGGCCGGGTGGACCAGAGTCCAGCTTGGGGCCGACTCCAGCCACCTGAGCCACTGCAGGCTCAGGGAGATGCTGCCGTCGGCCAGAGCCAGTGGCAGCATCCAGCCTTTGGAGCCCAGCAGGGCACAGGGCACGGCCACGGCGCCCATCAGGGGAACCGCCACCAGGTTGGCCAGGGGGGAGAGCAGGGAGATCTCTTGAAAATGCAGGGCCACGGCCGGCAGGGTGCCCAAGGTCGCGCCCACGCTGGCGAACAGACTGCGGGCCGCCCACGCCAGGGCCGAGTTCAGGTCCGGTGGCAGGTAGCGTTCCAGGCGCGGGGTCACCGTGAGCAGTCCGGCCACCGCGCCAAAGGAGAGCTGAAAGCTCAGGTCAACGGTCGTGCCGGGGTCCATCAGGCACAGGCCTGCAGCTGCGCCTCCCAGCAGGTTCCAGGGCTGCATGCCGCGGCCGCTGGCGTTGCCCAGAAGGCCGCCACACACCATGGCCGCGGCCCGCTGGGCGGAGATCGGGCTGCCCACGCTGTAGGCAAAGAGCAGAGCTGCAGCCATGCCCCCCACAGCGGGAATCCAACGCAGCAGACGGCCCAACTGGGGACGCCGAATCAGGAGCAGTGGTGCGCTTAAAATGCGCAGCAGCCAAGCGCAGCCTGCAGCGAGCAGGCCAATGTGCAGTCCGGAGATCGCCAGCAGGTGCCGGGTGCCCGTGTGGGTGAGGGTCTCCTGGTCGGCCTGGGGGATGTCTTCCCGCTGTCCGCTGCTCAGGGCCCTCAGCAGACCTGGGTTCTCCGTGTGGTCAAAGTCTCCGTTTACCCTGGGCCGACCCAGGGTAAACGGAACCCAGCTCTGAACCTTCAGCACGCTGTTTCGGCCGCTCACTTCGGCGGCGAACTGGGAACTGGGGCTGCCCGGTAGGGTGACGCTCTGAGAGGGGCCGATGGGGCCGAAGACGGCCACTTGGGCGCCGACGGGCAAGGCCTGGGCGGTGTGCAGGCTCAGGGGGCCCAGGGCCGTCTCGCCGTTGATCGCGCGCAGCTCCAGTGTGGCCCGGTGGCTGCTTGCCCGGGTCACCAATCCGTGGGCTGAGACCCCTGGGGAGTGTAGGGATGGGCCAGGCACCCACAGGGTGGCGCGCAGCAGGCCCAAGAACAGGCAAGCCGCCCCCGCGGCGGGCCAAGAGCGCCCGATCCAGGCCAGCAGTCCACAGGCGCCGATGGCCAAGATCAAGGGGAGAGGCTGGGGATCCAGCGATGGGTGCAAAATGATCCCCAGGGGGATCAATAGGCCAGGCAGGAGCAGAGGGTGTCGCATGCCTGCTGCTCTTGCAGGAGCGGTGCCGTTGGCCTCATTCTGGCCCATAAGACCCTAATAAAGCGGACTTAGGACTGTTTCGAGGCGGTCGGGATACCGCTGGGGGTGTCCAGATCTCGACACCCCCTCTGACACCCCCCTGATTGGGTTGCGCTGTCGGGCGCTTAGGGCATTCCCGCTTTCTCTGCGCCGGCTCCCCAGCAGAGCATTCCAGCATCGTCCAGGCCGCAGATCAGGCCTTGGCCACCAGCGTCCAGCTCGAACATGGGGTGCTCGATCATGGACTCGGGGGCGGCGGGACCAAAGCAATGCACATCGGCGGCATCGTCCAAGGCACAGGTAAATCCGTCGCCCGTCGCGATCTCCAGCCAACCAGTCCCGGGGGGAACCAAGTCTGGCTCGGCGTTCCAGCAGGTGACGCTGCCCTGTTCATCCAAGGCGCAGCCGTGGCAGCTGCTCTGGTCCATGGCGACATACTGGCCCTCTGGGGGAGCGCCTTCGCCGCAGGTGCTCAAGGTGCCAGCACACCGAATCTGGCCCCCCAAGTCCAGGCCGCAGAGCTGGTAGCCCGACATGCTGAGGCGTTTGTAGGGCCCGGGGGGCAGCTCAGTGGCGATGCGCTCCCAACCCCAACAGTACACTTCGCCTTGCAGATCCAGACCGCAGCTCTGGTAGTCGCCCACGACCACTTGGCGCATGGGAAGCGTTGGCGATTCGGTCTCGCCATAGTTGTCGTTGCCGGCGCAGTGCACTCGCCCATCTACGTCCAGACCGCAGCTGTGGTTGTTGCCCACGGCGATGTCACGCACGGCCAGGGAGGTGCTGTATTCGGCAGCGGGTCCCCAGCAGGTGAGCTCCCCGTCGGGGGCAAAAGCACAGGCGCTCTCACCCTTGACGCTGAGTCCCGACCACGAGGCCGGTTCCCCGGTGTCGAGGTCCCCTTGAGGGATCAGGCAAGCGATGAGAAACAAGACCATAAATCCAGCCTAGCCCCGGCTTGGCTGGGGCCGCACGTGTCTCTGCTCTGTCTACCGGTCCCTGACAGGATTCGGTGGACTCAGTACTGAGCGAAGAGGGTCATTGTCTCGATCTTGGCGTGGTCGCCCTGGGGCTCGATCTTGGCCAGCTGGGCTTTGTCTGCGCTCACGGAGATCACGATGATGCCGGCTTGGGGCAGCATAGAGCCGGGGCTGACAATGATCTCGGTTCCGTCGGGCAGACCGAGAGCAGCCCGTGGGGGCTGGGCGCTGGGCATGGTCTGGAGCAGGCGCACACCCCATGCTGCTTGGGTGGCCAAGCCTTCTGCTGGGGGCAGCTCAGGCTCGATGACTTGGAGCGGCTCGGGCTCGGGCTCGGGCACCACTTCGATGAGCACTTCGGGCTCCTCAACCTCGACCACTGCAGGCTCATCCGGCAGGACGTTTCCTTCGGAATCACAGGCGAAGGGATCGTCGATGCAGACCTGTGGCTTCTTGCCGAAAGGAGAGCTGGTATCCGGCTCCCCTCCGGTGACACCCTCTGCGGCTGCTACGGGAGGGCAGTCGGGGTTGGTGGCCTGTGCCGAGAACAGGCCGGACCAAGAGGGTTCGGCCGATTGGCAGGCGATCAGAAGGGCAAACAGCACGGCGAGGCTCCGATGGCTTTGTTCAGCCTAACCCACGGCACTGCAAGGGCACGCTGACAGGACCCGTGTGTGGAGTCTTATCGGTCCTCTGCCCGGTCTCGGCTCGCCACGATGGTGGCTGGGCTCCTACTCCAGGGTGACCCCGGAGTACTCCCGGGCGGCCCAGTCCTTGCCCGAGTCCATCATCTCGGCATCCAGGTAGGCATCGATCACCCGCCAGCCGTTGGCGCGGGTCTCCTCAAAGGGAAGCTCACTGGGGCTGTCCTCCTTCTCGAGCTCCTCTTCAGTCACGTCATCGACCCAGTCGTAGTGGTTCATGCCTTCCACCACGGCCAGAGTGGCGTTGCCGAAGCGCTCGGCTCCTTCGCGCACGTCCTCGATGGCCGCGCTCCCATCCAGGTCTCCGGAGATGCTCAGGACCGGCATGTTGGTGTCCTCGACCTTGTCACCGCCGGCTGCGTAGCTGGAGATGACGACCAGGGGACCAAAGGTGTCTTCGTGTCGCAGCCACTGCTTGATGGCCACGGTGCCGCCCAGAGAGTGGCCCATCACACCCACGGACTGATTATCGATGGCGCCGTCCAGGATGGGGTCTCCGTCCTGGTCCAGGTTGCGGGCACGATCGACGGCCTCGTGGGTGCGGTTGCTGCCGAAGATGGCCAGGTCCATGGGGTACTTGGGCGTGAGGGCAATGTAGCCGCGGGACGCCAAGTGCTCTCCCATCCAGTGATAGCGCTCGTGCTCCACCGCGCCGCCCTGGATCACCACCACCAGCGGGTGCTGGCCGTCCACCATGTAGGCATCCTCGGTCGCTGGAAAATGCAGGTCCACATCGAAGCTTCGGCCGGTGGCCCGTGCGGCTCGGAAGGTGGAGAAGCCGACCCCGTTGGGGCCAAAGCCGCCGTCCGTTCCCAGGCGGCGGATGTCGGGCTCCAGCAGGAGATCGGCCTGGGAGGTGGGGGCGCAGGCGAGGAGGAGGAGCAGCATCGGGGCAAACCAAGATGAGGAGGAGTTTGGGTGCAAGGGTAGGCACCGTAGCCCCGCAACGTGCCCTGTTTCTTAGACCGATCGGGTGTGTGAATTCACCCACCTGAAGGGGGGGCGGTCCCACACCCGAAGCAAGTCAGGCAGCGGCCGCGTCCAACGCCGCTTGCAGTCGCTCACGTACCTCGATCGCCAGTGGCTCGATGTCTGGCCGTCCCACCACGCCAAACATCGCGACGGGGTCAATCGCGGAAACGGTCACGCCACCGCTGTCATTGGCCGCGACCACGACGTTGCAAGGCAGCAGCGCGCCAATGGCCGGCTCGGCTATCAGGGCGCGGTGGGCCAGGGGTGGGTTGCAAGCGCCCAAGATGATGTACGGCCGCGTGTCCGCGTCGAGCTTCTTCTTCAGGGTGGCCTGGATGTCGATCTCAGTCAGGATGCCAAAGCCGTTGGCGGCCAGGGCAGCGACGACCTTGGGAACCGCCTCAGCAAAGGGCAGGGGGAGCTCGAGGGTCAGGGTGTAGGAGGTGGCGGGGATCACAGGGATCGTGGACATGGGGACTCCGGTTGTCTGTTCCCTTGCATCAGGCGTACCAGCCTATTTGCTGTCCAACACGCCTCTACACACCGCCACCGCTTCCTCCACAAAGTCACGCGCTCCGGTGTCCCCCGGCCAGTCCCGGGCGTGCAGCACCGCACCAACCCAGCTCTCATTCCAGTCGCCCAGGGTCAGGGGCTCCGGGGTCCAGCCTTCTGGTGCTGGCCAAGGGGTCACATAGAGGTAGGGCTGAGGGATTCCATCGTCGCCAGGGCTCATCCCGACCCCGACGCTCTGGCTCAGATTCCCCTCATCATCCGTACCCACAGTCAGCAAGCAAGCCAGGTCAAAGTGGTGCGGCCAGCACAGCACTGTCCCCGCTTTGGGGGACTTGACCACGCGAGCCAAGAGCTTTGCAGCCGCCTGGTAGGCCTGGCCCAGCGCCACGCCTTCGGGCTGTACGGCAAAGTTTCCCTGCTTCCGCAGAGGACCCATGGGCAGGTCCCAGTCCGGGATGTCCCAGGGCTTGGGTGCCACGCCGTGCTTGTGCAGTGCGATGGTCAGCCCCTCCAGAGCGCGCAGCACCGAAATTCCCTGAAGCTCCAGCTGGAAGTCTCCCTTTGGGCCGCGGATCCCGATCACCAAGAGCGCTGGATCCAGGTGCAGGGTCACGCCGTTGATGGCCTGGCTCACCAGGTTCCCACCCTTCCAAGTCAAGGCCGATTCCGAGCGGTCTGGCCGCCGCTCCAGGTGGGTTTGGGCAGCGGTGGCCAGCAGCTGTGCAGCCGTGTGTGCCTGCTTGCGCGCAGCCTGAAAGTCTAGGCCATTGGGTATGCGCGCAAAGCCGCTCCCAACTTTAGATCTCCCCCCCTTTGAACTCACAGCGGCACCACGCCGCCGTAGGCGACTCCGGTCAGATAGGCGATGTCTCGGTCAAAAGTGGTCAGGTCGTGAACGCAAAAGCCACTGAGTTCGTCGTGACCGCAGGCCCGTGCCATCACCTGCATCAGAGACACGGTGGCTCCAAAGTAGTTGGCCAGCCGCTGGGCGCTGCCGTCGATCTGCAGGCGCTTGCGCAGGCCGGGTTTCTGGGTGGCGATGCCCACCGGGCAGTTGTTGGTGTGGCAGGCGCGCATGCCCAGGCAGCCGATCGCCTGCAGAGCGCTGTTTGAGATTGCCACGCCGTCTGCACCTAGAGCCAGAGCCTTGATAAAGTCGGCTTCGGTGCGCAGTCCGCCGGTGATGATCAGGGTGACATCGTGCACCCCGAGCTTGTCCAGGTGGTGGCGTGCTCTGGGCAAGGCCGCCAGGGTGGGCACTGAGATGTTGTTCCGGAACAGGGTGGGGGCTGCACCGGTTCCACCGCCGCGACCATCCAGGATGATGTAGTCGCAGCCCACGGCCAGGGCGAAGTCGATGTCCGCCTCGATGTGCTGGGCGGAGAGCTTGAATCCGATGGGAATGCCGCCACTGGCCTGGCGTACTTCATCGGCCACACGCTTGTAGTCGGCCACGCTGCCCAGATCTGGGAAGCGGCTTGGCGAGATGGCCGCCTCGCCTTCCTTGAGCCCCCGTACCGCTGCGATCTCAGCGCTGACCTTGTTGCCCGGTAGGTGGCCGCCGGTTCCCGTCTTGGCGCCCTGGCCGGCCTTGAAGTGAAAGGCCTGGACGTTCCGTACCTTGTTGATGTCCCAGCCGAACTTGCCGCTGGCCAGCTCGTAGAAGTAGCGGCTGTTGTTCTCCTGCTCGGCGGGCAGCATGCCGCCTTCTCCTGAGCAGATCCCGGTCCCGGCCAGCTCGGCGCCCTTGGCCAGGGCCGTCTTGGCCTCGGCGCTCAGGGCCCCAAAGCTCATGTCGCTGACAAAGATGGGGATGTCCAGGACCAAGGGCTTCTTCGCTTTGGGTCCGATCACCAGCTGGGTGCCCACCTTGGCGTCGTCCAGCAGCGGCAGGCGGTGAAGCTGTCCGGTGAGGAGCTGCAGCTTGTCCCAGCTTGGCAGCTCTTGTCGGGAGACCCCCATTGCGGCCGTGGGGCCGTGGTGCCCCAGCTTGCTCAGGCCTTCGCGGGCGAGCTGCTGGATGTGCGCGTTGTGTGGCTCATCGGGGGTGCCGTGGGGGTCTTGGTATTGGCCCAGGTAGGTCTCCCGGTCGAAGGACTGGGGGTTGGCCTTCTCCCAGGCCGCGATCTCCTCTTCGTCCACGAAGAGCTGTCCGTCTTCCACCCAGGAAGTGAACTTGTTCAGGACCTCGGCGTTGTTGTAGGCGCTCACGCCGGTGTCCAAGCGATAGTCCCAGCCGTGCAGACC
>JBLHMA010000155.1:0-11448 GCA_047621545.1 Cognaticolwellia sp.
CCAAGAAACGGGTCCCCTCCCCCTCGGTCGACTCCACGCTGACCGTTCCCCTGTACTTGGTGAGAATACGGTAGACAATATTCAAGCCCAAGCCGGTGCCCTTTCCCGGGGCTTTGGTCGTATAGAAGGGGTCGAAAACGAGAGAGGTTTTCTCGGCCGGAATCCCGGGTCCGTTGTCCCGGACAGCCGCCCAAACGGAGCCCTCCTCCCGACCAGCGCTGACCACAACCGTGGCGCCCCGTCGGTCCTCCATGGCCTCGACCGCGTTCTTGACCAAGTTCACGAAGACCTGCTGCACCTCATTGGTGCGGGCTTGGACGTACAGCCCGCTGGGTACATCGGAGCGAAGGGTCACACCCTCCGTGTTCGCGCTACGCTCAACCAAGCGCAGCGTGTCGTCCACCACCTTGCTCAGCTCGACTGTGGTCAGGTATTCGCTGGCGCTGGCCCGGCTGTAAGAGCTCAGTTCAACAACGATATCGCGAATGCTCTGACTATATTCTACGATTTCCCTGGCGTAGTCGTGGCAAAGGTCAAGTGCATCCTCCTCCACAATAGCCTCGGCAAGGCCCATGATGCCGAACAGGGGCGAGCTGACCTCGTGGGCGATGCCGGCTGCCAATGTCCCAATACCAGCCAGCTTCTCGGACTGAATCAGCTCCGTCTGCAGGGTACGGGCGTCCTCCAGAGCGTCCTCCAGAGCGTGGTTCTTGCTCTGCAGATCGGCGAGCAGGCGCAGGTTTTCTGCTCGGATGTCCTGCTTCTCCGACGCCCGCTGCACCTTGCGTTTGATCTCAAAGACGTTGTTGAGGGGCTTGAGGATGTAATCGAAAGCATCCAGTTCCAGAGCCTGCATCGCGGTCTCAAGGCTGCCGTAGCCTGTGATGATCAACGTCTCGGAGAGCGGGTTCACTGTGCGTGCCAGAGCCAGCAGCTCCAAGCCGCTTATGTCCGGGAGGTTCTTGTCGGTGAGCAGGAGGTCCACGCCTTGGCTGCGGATCGTCTCGGCGGCCTCTGCCCCATTCTTGCAAAGGGTGACGCGATAGTCGCTGCCCGCAAAAACGGTGCTGAGGATCTGAAGGATGACCGGCTCGTCGTCCACCAAGATCAGGTGCTTGTTGACTTGGCTCACAGCCGCTCCCAGTCCTGCGCGGACCCCCAAAGCCTAACACGGTGCTGACCTGACAACTCTCAGCCTCAAGCTTGGGGCTCCACAGTGCGATATGGGGCGTCCAAGATTGTGTGGCTTCTCCCCGCGGACTATGCTCCAAGGGTTCACCGTGGCCATTGGCGGAGTTTTGATGCGGAATTCATGGATCGGGCTGTTGGCCCTCGTAGCTTTTGTCTCCGGCTGCGCTGGCAAGGAGGACGCCTCGTCCGCCGACCCTCTGCGGCCCGTTGTCGAGCGCCCCACTGAAGATGGCTTGGTGCTGGTCGAGGTTGACCTGAACTCTGACGGCCAAGCCGACATCTTCAACTACTACCGTGAGCGCGCCTCCGCCGGTCGCCTGCTCGTCAAGCGGGAGATCGACCTGAACTGGGACGGTCGTATAGACATGACCAGCTTCTTCGACGAGGCAGGTGCACTGTCACGCGAGGAGATCGACGGCGACTTTGACGGAAACGTCGACGTGATTGACCACTATCAGGGCGGTCGCAGGGTCTTCTCAGAGGTGGACACCAAGTTCGACGGCACCTGGGACCTGTTCAAGTACTACGAGAACGGTCAAGTCCGCCGCAAGGAGAGAGACACCACTGGAGACGGCAAGGTCGACTACTGGGAGTACTTCAACGACAAGGGCCAAGTGGCCAAGGTTGGCCGGGACATAGACGGCGACGGTCAGATGGACGTTCGCGAAGATAGGTAGAGCCGCAGATCCACCGCGGTCTGCTCCAGAGTAAAGGCCGGCTCCCAACCCAGGGCGCCGGCTTTTCTGCGTGATCCCTGCAAGACTGGAACGGGATCCGCGCGCAGACGGCCAGGTTCCACATGGGGCGTGCACCCCGGAGCGACCAAGGCCATCAAGTAGCGCAGGGGCTTGACCTTTCCCCGACAGAGGTTGTAGGCACCGCCCTTGAGTCCCCGCTGACCGATGAGCACCAAACCCCGGGCTGCATCCCGCACATCCAAGTAGTCCCGTTCCAGGTCTACGTCCCCGCAGAGAATGTGCTGCCGCCCCGCGACGCTCTGTGCGCACCAATCGGCCAGGGCGTACTCTGTGGATTGTCCTGGCCCGAAGAGATTGAAGGGCCGCACGATGACCGCGTCGAGACCTGCCTCCACAGCAGCCTGAACCTCCGATTCTGCCGCCGCCTTGCTCCGCGCATAGGCGCTTTCGGCGTTCAGAGGATGCGCTTCAGTCACAGGGTTGCGCAGCGGGCGACCGTAGACGTGGCAGGTGCTCACGTAGATGAGCCGAGCGGATGGGCTGTGGGCAAGTAGAGCTTGGCACACGGAGCGTGTACCACCAACATTGACCAGCTCTGCGCGCTCCGGGTCCATGCTGGCGGCACGCGGCGAGGTCATTGCCCCCATGTGGAACACCCGGTCAGGCTTGTAGTGGGCCACCGCCTGAGCCACGGCCAGAGCATCAGACAAGTTCAACCCCCCTGAGGAAGGAGCCCACACTTCGGCCGGCTCCAAAAGTGGCAGGAGGTGCTGCCCCAGAAAGCCAGAACCTCCCGTCACCAGGGTCTTCACGCCCCGTCCAGGCGATGCAACTCAGCCTGCACCATCATCTGCACTAGCCCCTGGAAGTCCACACTGGGTTGCCAGCCAAGGACCTTCTGGGCACGGTCAGCCCGGCCCTTGAGGCGTCGGACCTCGCTCCTACGCAGCAACGCCGGATCCTGTCGAACATGGTCCCGCCAGTCCAAGTCTACCGCCTCGAAGCTGGCCTGCACCCAGTCCTGCACGGAGTGGTCTTCCCCCGTGGCAATCACAAAGTCCTGGGGCTTCTCGGTGCGCAACATGGCCTGCATGGCCTGCGTGTAATCCCCTGCAAAGCCCCAGTCTCGGCGTGGACTCAAATCCCCAAGCTCCAATATCTCCTGCTCTCCGTGCTTGATCCGCGCAGCGGCAATGGCCACCTTCCGGGTCAGGAACTCGGGTCCACGTCTGGGCGACTCGTGGTTGAACAGGATGCCACTGACGGCGAAAAGTCCGTAAGCCTCGCGGTAGTTGTTCACCATGTGGTGGGCGTAGACCTTGGCGCAAGCGTAGGGGCTGGCGGGCACAAAACGACTGTCCTCGTCTTGGGGGCAGTCAGGCGAGTTGCCGAACATCTCAGAGGAGCTGGCTTGGTAGACCCTGGAATCTGGACAGATTCGTCTCACCCCCTCCAGCAACCTAACAGGCCCCAGACCGGTGGCCTCTGCTGTGAGGATGGGCTGGGAGAAGCTTGTAGGCACAAAGGACTGTGCCGCCAAATTGTAGATTTCCTCAGGCCGGATCTCGTCCAACAGATCCCAGAGGGAGCCCTGGTCATGCAGGTCGGCGCTACGCAGTTCCAACCGCCCCCCTAAGTGTGCGATCCGCCAGTGATTAGGCGCACTCAGGCGACGGTGCACGCCGACCACACGCATCCCTTGCTCGAGCAGCTGCTCGGCCAAGTAAGACCCGTCCTGGCCAGTGATTCCGGTGATGAGGGCAGTCTTGGACACAGGACTCAGGGGGTCGTGACCGTCAGGATGTGAGCTGGGGTGCTCTCGTCGGAGGGGTCGTACCACTCGACGTCGATTTCGGCCCCGGGCTTTTCAGCCTTGATGCCCAAGCTCAGCTGAAAGCAGCAATTCCCTTCCTCTCCGGTCCACTGCTCGTAGATCCGGAGCACATCGCCATCGGGCTCAACGCTTGGGTCAAAGTTAGCCGCGCAGTCCATAAATATGGGCATGCGTGTCACGACAACCGCTACGCCATCGCTCTCGCTCTCCAGGCTGGCCTGGGGGGGATCGTCCAAGTCGATATTCTGGCAGGGGTCTTGGCTGGCTTGTGCAGTGATGTCGCCAGGACCGCAGGCCACCATCAAAGGCAAGGCGCCCATAGCCAGCAAAAGGGTGAGCTGAAAGGGGCTGTGCTGAGACATGCGATCTCCGAGATTCCAAAACGGTAGCACCCCAACGGGCGCGCTTGGACCAGGGCTCGTCAAAGTAGGTGCTCTAAGCCAGCGTCTTTAAGGAGCTGATGGACCTCGCGTACACGCTGCGACTGATCGCGCGGACAAATCAGAAGCGCGTCGCCGGTGTCTACCACCACCAGATCATGAACTCCAAGCAGCGCAACGACTTTCCCAGTCGCATGCACGATGTTGTTCTGTGAATCGATGGCGAGCACCCTGCCCAGGCCTCTCCCTCCAGGCAGCACAGGCAGATGTTCGGCGACCGCCTCCCAGCTCCCAAGATCGGACCACCCCATGGATGCACGGGTGGTCAAGACCCGTTCGGCCTTTTCCATTATCCCTACATCGAAGCTTAGCTTTTGAAGTGTTGGATAGAGCTCATCTAAGCGCTCGGGATGAGTCACGAGGACCTGGATTGTCTCCCACATCTGCGGTAGGTGGGCCAGAAAGGCGCCGGCCAAGCTACTCGCCTGGAAGACGAACATGCCCGCATTCCAGAGGTGCTTTCCGCCCTGTAGATAGGCCTTGGCGGTGGCTGCATCGGGTTTTTCTACAAAACGGGCGACCCGCCTAAAGACATGCCCCCCGTGCCGCCCCGTCTCGGGACCCAGCTCGAGGTAGCCAAAGCCCGTCTCTGGCCGGCTTGGATCCACACCTAAGGTCAACAATGCCCCACTCTGGGCAGCCAAAACCGCATCAGCGAGCAGGCTACGGAGTTCCTGGTCATTCACAATGACGTGGTCGGCCGGCAAGACTGCGATGCTGGGGTTTCCCCCAACCTGTGCCGCGATTGAGGCGCTCCCCCACCCCACAGCTGCCGCGGTGTTCCGTCCTGCCGGCTCCACCAAGATACGTTCCGACGGAATCTCAGGGAGCAGCTCGGCCAAAGCCGGAGCCATCGATGCAGCCGTGACAACAAAGATGCGCTCGGGTGAGATGAGGGGAGCGAGACGATCCACAGTTCGACGGATCAGGGAGCGGCCAGCACCAATCTCCAGACACTGCTTGGGCCTGTCCTGGCGTGAACGAGGCCAAAAACGCGCCCCCACACCGCCAGCAATGATCAGAGCGTAAAGGTCAGACATAGGGTCCTTCAAAGAGCGCGGGCTCCATGCAGGAGAGGGCGTGGTAGGCAACAACTGCCACCGCATTGGAGAGGTTCAGGCTACGAACTGGGCCGGGCGATGGAATCCGGAAAGCACCGAAGCGCTCGACCCAGTCCGCAGGCAACCCGGTGGACTCACAGCCAAAGACCAGCACCAGCTCCTCACCGATGGGAATCGCGCCGTAAGACTGCGTACCGCGGGCGGACAGGCACGCCATTGGCCGCTCTCCGACCCACTGCAGGAAACTCTCGCTGTCGCTGTGCTCCCGAAGCTGAACGTGCTTCCAGTGGTCTATTCCAGCCCGCCGAACGGCCTTCTCGCTCGTGGAGAAGCCCAAGGGGTGCACCAAATGGAGGTGTGCGCCTATGCCAATGGCCAGCCTCCCGATGTTCCCGGTGTTCCCGGGAATTTCGGGGGCGATCAAGGCGATGTGCAGACGCCCCAAGCTCAGGCTTCTGGCTCAGAGTCGGCCTGCTCGTCGCTCGGCTCAGGCGGGGCCGTGTAGGCCCCCACCACAACCCGGGCAGGGCGGATCACGCGGGTTCCGACCCGATACCCAGCCGAGAAGACCTGAACCACTCGGTCGTCCAGAGCAGCTTCCTGCACAGGCATGGTGGTCAGCGCTTCGTGCTGGTTGGGATCGAAGCGCTCGCCTTGGGCGCCGATCTCCTCCAGGCCCATGTTTTTGAAGCCCTCCGAGAACCCCTTGTGGGTAGCGTTCACGCCGCCCAAGAGCTCTTTGTCCACTCCACCGCGCTCCAGAGCATCGATGCTTCGGCGCAAGTTCTCCAAGGGCTCAAAGAGCTTGGAGACCACGTCCCCCTTTAGGATCTGCTCCCTAAGAGAGGCTTGGCGCTCAAGGCGCGCCTTGAAGGCCGCCATCTCTTCCTGCACCTTGAGGTAGCCCGCACTGACGGTCTTGAGACGGGCAGTGGTGGTGTCCAGCTCGGCTTGCAGCTTCTCCATTGGGGTGGGCTCTGGCGCTGCTGGAGCGCTCTCCTCACCTGCGAGGGCCTGGGGCTCTGGATGAAGGTCAACGACCTTGTCCTGCGCGGAATCTTGGGTCTCGCCCGACATGCCTGCTCCTTTGTGAGGGGGCCATAACCGGCGCCCCGACCTTGGCGTTCAGATGTGCACCACACCCCCGGCGTCAACCTCCTTGACGAGGCGTGACACAGGCATATGTGCTCAGGCGCGCCAGGAGGCCAAGTGGAGAATAAGCAAACCAAGCTGTTGACAGTGATGGCTGCGGTTCTGGTGATCATGGTTCTGGTCATCCGCTTCATTGAGCCTCCCGAGGACACACCAGAGGGACCGACTCCCGTAGTCACGACCGGCCTGGTGGAGGTGCAGCCAGACCAGGTGGAGCGCCTGACGCTGATCACACCAGAGGGCACATTGCTCGCAGAGCGCAGTGAGGGCGGCTGGCTGATCGTAGAGCCGGCCATGGCTCGTGGGGACGACGCAGCCCTGGAGGATCTCATCCGCCTAGTGGACGGTCTCCAGGCGGAGCCCCCAATCGTAGGAGCAGACCCGGGCCGCTACGGACTGGATGACCCAGCAGCCACGCTGATCCTGGTCACCCGCGACGGTCTGGAGCATCGCTTGGAGGCCGGAATCGACAGCCCGATGGGTGTCAAGGGCTACGTGCGCTTCAACGGCGGCGACGTTCAGGTCTCAAGCACCCAGCCCCGCGCCTCTCTGGCCAGACCCTTCGAGATTTACATTGATCGCCGAGTGGTCAGCATGGCCTCGTCGGCGGTCTCGGCGCTGAGTTGGTCCTCTGCTGACGAATTTGAGGGCAGCTGGACCCTGAGCAAGCGGGGGGATCACTGGTTCCTCCCAGACGGGCGACGCGCGAAGGACGGGGCTGTGGAGGGACTACTGGCAATGGTCCGGTCCATGCGCTTCGAAGGCATTGACACCCAGGCACAAGCTCAAGAAGGCCCCCCAAGAGCAAGCCTGATCTGGCAAGACGAGCTTGGGGAGCGACGGATCGTCTTCTTGGCAGCAGGTCCCCTGGGAATGAACATCCTGGCGCCCGATGGACGAACAGGGAGCATCAGCGACTTCGAGGCCATGGCCTTTACGTCGGAGCAGCTGCTGGAAGACCGCCTGGTCGCAATCTACCCGAGCGGCCTGCTGCGCATGGAGCTCCACCTTGGCGAGCTTGCCGCCACATGGACCATTGCTCCCGATGGAAGCTGGCTGCGAGACGGGCAGCCTGACCCTGGACAAGGACGGGCCGTGTTCGAGATCGCAACCTCAGCTGCAGGAGACCGCGTGACGGAAGTACCCTCCCCTAGCACGAGCTTCGGCTGGGTCGAATTGGATAACGGCTACGAGACGGTACGCGTGACACTGGCCCAGGAGCAAGATGGCGGCCGGGTAGTCGTGCCAGCGGGGGGGGAACCACCCTTCTGGGCTCCCGCGAGCTCCATTGACCTGCTATCTGGACTATTCACCGCCCCGTAACTGTTGTTCAGCCTGCCTTTCGCTGCTGATTTAGATCCTCGGAGTCGAACACGGACACCGCGCCAGTCTCCGGAGCGTGAAAGCTACGAGCCAACACCCGAACAACACGGGACTTCACCTCCCGCTCCCGCTCAGCCGGAAAAAGACGGATGAAGCTGGATAAGGCACCCTTTGCACTGTGAGAGGGAACGCACACCAGGATGCGGCGACCGTGCTCAGCACCTTGGAGGATGCGCTCTGCCGAGGCTTGGTCAGGAACCGAGCCAAGAACGACAAAGTCAGCGTCATGCCGTAGAGCGCTGCGCAAGCCCGACGGCCAGTCTTGGGTATCGGTGCCCACCTCACGGTGGGAGACGGCCGCTCTTGCATCGCGGTGTAAGTACTCGATCTGGTCCTCCAGCACGACCAGGTGTCCGCCAACGTGTTGGTTCCAGTGGTCCACAATGGCCGCCATCATAGCCTGCTGGCGGGGTCCACTTACGAAGCTCAGCCCGTCCAAGTGCTTGACCTGCTCGGGCGTAGTCCCTAGTTCACTCAGGCTAGGACAGCGAACCGCCAAACGGCGGATACTGATGCCCAGCGACCCCCGCTGTCTATAGATCAGAGCACGGAAGCGGCCTACGCCTGGCATGCCAAAGGCGAGCTCTTGCTCCCGCAAGTTGACCAGGGTCAACTCCACATCCGCCAAGCCCATCAGGCTCATCGCAGCGTTCTTGGTATCGACAGGACGAAGCGGGTCTTCCGCCAAGCGCACCATCTCGCCGTCGATGCGCAATGCGGGCCGCCCAGGAACCTTCAGAAGAAGATCGCTGGCCTCGGCATCGCCAAGCTGACGAAGCAGCCGCACCAAGTGTGGTCGGTCGTAGCGCACAGAATCACCTCCGACCCGTTGATCGGCTCAGGCAGAGCCGACCATGAGGGCCTGGGTGGATTCAGCGCTTGCCTTTGCGGGCCTTGCGCTGGCTCTTGCGCGCCTTGCGCTTTGCAGCCTTCTCTTTGGCGCTGATTTCGCGCGGCGGATTGGGCTGGGTTCCTGGCGCCATCAGGCCTGGAGGCATCCCCATTCCACCCGGCATAGCTGGCATTCCACCACCACCCATCATGTTGCCGAACATGCCCGAGTCTCCCATCTGCTTCATCATGGCGCGTGCCTGAACGAAGCGGTCGTAGAGCTCGCCGATGTCCTTCTGATCCCGACCACACCCGCGCGCGATGCGCTTCCATCGAGAGGGGCTGTCTTTGAGCACGTCGGGGGTGTTGCGCTCCTGCTTGGTCATGGACTGGATGACCGCCTTGACGCGCGTCAGCTCCTTGTCGTCCAGGGCATCGTCCGGAATCATCGCCTTCATGTCGTCAAAGAAGGGGAGGCGCTCAAACAGGCTCTTGAGCGAGCCCATCTTCTGCACAGTCTCCAGCTGCTTGAGAAAATCGTTGAAGGTGAAGTCTCCCTTGAGCATCTTCTTGGCGTCGACCTCTGCCTCGCCCTGATCCATGTGCTTCTCGAAGTCCTGGACCAAGCCCACAACGTCGCCAAAGCCCAAGATACGGTCCGCCAAGCCCTGGGGACGAAAATCCTCCAGCTCGTCCAAGCCCTCACCCATTCCCAGGAACTTGATGGGCTTGCCGGTCACTTCCTTGATGGAGAGCGCAGCACCACCGCGGGCATCGCCGTCCAGCTTGGTGAGCACAAAGCCCGTGAAGTTCAAGCGGGTGTCGAACTCCTTGGCCGTTCGAACCGCGTCCTGCCCGATCATGGCGTCGCAGACGAAGAGAATGTTGTCTGGCTTGGTCTGCGTCTTGATGTCCACCAGCTCTTGCATGAGCTTGTTGTCCACCGCCAGCCGCCCTGCGGTGTCGAAGATCACCACGTCCCGGCCCACGTTGCGCGCTTGGGTCACGGCCAACTTGCAGAGCTGAACCGGGTCCATTCCCTTGATGGAGAACACAGGAACGCCGAGCTTGCGGCCCAGAGTCATCAGCTGATCGATCGCAGCCGGACGGTAGATGTCGGCGGCCACCAGCATGGGCTTCTTGCCCTCGGCGAGCAGCCTACGGGCCAGCTTGCCAGAGGTCGTGGTCTTGCCCGAGCCCTGAAGGCCGCACATCATGATCAGCGCCGGACTGGCGTTGTCCAGTACCAGAGAGGTGTCCACCGGCCCCATCAGCGCCATCAACTCGTCGTGGCACACCTTGATAAAGTGGTCGCCAGCCGAGAGCTGCTTGCCCTTGTTCTTGCCCTTGCCTTTGAGCGAGACCACATCGCCCATCGAGCGCTCTTTGACCCGGGCCAAGAAGGTCTTGACGACCCCAAGCTCCACGTCAGCCTCGAGCAGAGAGACCCGCACGTCCCGTAGGGCATCCGAGATGTTCTTCTCGTCCAGCTGGGTCTTGCCCTGTACCTTGAGGCGCGCCTTGCGAAAGCCTTGGCTGAGGGTCTCAAGCATGAATCAACTCCACTTTGGAGCGCTCGCATAACACCCTTGTGGCCAGATCAGGGCGGGGAGGGCTGGGATCTCTCCAGGGCCTGCCGAGCCAGCGTCAGGTCGGGATCCAACTCCACGGCCTGCTCCCAGGCCTGTATGGCCCCGCTTAGGTCACCTTGGCCCTGCAAGGCGTTCCCCAAGCCGTTGAAGCTCAGCGCCAGTCCGGGCTCGCGCGCAATGGCTCCTCTGTAGGCCTGTTCCGCGCCGGCGTGGTCCCCTGCCAGCTGCAGCACATCTCCCCGGCCATGCCAGGGCCAGGGATCTGAGTCTCGGGCCAGGGCGGCCTGAGAGAAGCGGAACAACGCCTCCCCGGACTGCCCGGTCTCCAGAGCGCGCCGCCCAGCCTCTAAGTGGGCAACAAAGCCGTCATCCTCGCGAACCCCCGGAGCCCCCCCCTTGCTGCGACCTGTCAGATCATGCAGTAGCCACTCGTTTGGGCGACCGGCAAACCACCCTCCCGCACGCAAGATGCGCGTGACTACCCGGTCCAATCGCCGGGCCCAGATCGAGCGTTCTTCACTCAAGCTATCCCGCTCCATTTCGAGGGGCTGTTTGGCATCTCATCGTATCAAGTGCTTGACGCGGACCGCTGGCTGGGGCAACTTGCGACGTCTTCCGACAGGTGAAGGAGATTTCATGCACGTTGCGATCCTTGCGTTGTCCCTCTTGGGTTGCAACGAGTACGAACTGGTTCTCTTCGACGGTACCGACGTGTTCTATCAGGACCCGGCCTCCGACGTAGACATCCTCTTGGTTGTCGACAACAGCTGCTCTATGGGGCCCTACCAGGACAAGCTGTCGACCAACTTTGAGCAGTTCATCAGCTACTTCACCGACGCCAACATCGGCTACCAGATCGGGGTGGTGACAACCGACGTGATGAACCTGGATGCCGGTGTTCTACGCGGACAAGTGGTCACCCCAGACACGCCGAACGGGGCCGCTATCTTCCAGGACTTGGTCCAGGTGGGCGTAGATGGAGCGGGCACCGAGATGGGATTGGAGAGCGCCTACTTGGCCCTCTCTGGCTCCAAGAACCCGGGCTTCTTGCGGGACGAGGCCAGCCTCTCGATCATTTTCGTCTCTGACGAAGAAGACGCCTCTCCCCAGCCCGTCTACGAGTACATCCGAGCCTTCGAAGACATCAAGGGCGCACGCTCCCGAGACATCTTCAACGCAAGCTCGCTGATCGTCACGGACGAGACGGCCTGCACCGGTCAGGGTTCCACTCAAGGCGACCGCTACATCGACATCGCCAGTGAGACA
>JBLHMA010000156.1:0-11416 GCA_047621545.1 Cognaticolwellia sp.
TCCTAGTCGGGGCTCAGGCCGGGATGGTCTGGCCGCTGGGGCGGAGGCGAACCCGTCCAGAGGACGACCAGCCCTCCGTCAGCGTGTTGGGCCAATGTGTGTGGATCGGCGCTGCGTGGGTCAGCACCGCGAATGGCCAGCAGCTCCCCGCTCATTGAGGGGTGTCCGGCAGGTTGTCGATGCTCAGCTCCATCTCGGCGTCGCGTGCGAAGGGCGCCAGCTCGGGGGCCGGGTCTCCCATCAGGTGAAAAGAGTCCAGGATCTGTCCCCAGCCGGCGACCACGCCAGGATCGGCCTCGGGCAGGGTGTGCAGGCTTAGGATGGCCAGGTGCTCGGATCCGCGCAGAACCACGGTGCTCTGCATGCGCTCGTGGGGGCCGTGCTTGCGCAGCGTGGTGATGGCCCAGGCCTCGCGGTTGTCCACTTCCAAGCGGTGGTGCCCGGTGACAGTGGCCTGGATGCCCAGGCTGCGTCCGTGGTCCAGTGCGTAGCCTTCGCCGACAATGAGAAGGTCCAGGCTGCGAGTCTGTTTGGCCTCGCGCACGAGATCGATGGTTACCTGGGTGGTGGGGTCCGGGCTGTCCAAGAGCAGGTGATGGTTTCCGAAGGCGCGGCTGTTTGCTTTGACCTCCCAACCAGCGGGCAGCTCCACGGAGATGCGGCCCTCCAAGCGGGGAGTCGGCGCTCCCTCTACAGGGTGTACGGCCCGCAAGCAGCCCAGCAGCAAGAGCACTATTCGCTCAGCTCGATCTCAATGCGGTGGTGCAGGATCAAGCCGGGAACGTCGGGCACGGGCTCGTCCTCGCGGTGGATCACGGGGGTACCGGCGGCGGGCAAGGTCTCGGTGAAGCCGTTGATGAACCACTCGGGGTCGCTCTTGTCTTCGGAGTAGGCGCTCCAGCCGGTCCACGTCTTGCCGTCGGCGCTCAGGTCGATGCCGTGGAAGGCCTCGCCGGAGTCGTCGGTCCAGACCGAGCTGTCCAGGGCGGCGTTGCAGTCCGAGTCGACCATCTCCCAGGTGCCGTCAAAGGCGGGTCCATCGCCATCCACGCTGCTCTGGCTGCCGCCGCCGCTGTAGTTTTGGGTGCAGTCGCTCAGGCCGGTGACCGGCATGGTGAACTCCCACTCCAGGCGGTAGCTCAACGTGAGCTCCTTCCAGTTCTCCCCTACCGGGACATCGGCGTCTGCATCGGCGTCCGTGTCTGAGTCACTGTCCGCATCCCCGTCGCCATCCGCGTCGGCGTCCGTGTCCGCGTCCCCTTCCTCCGCGCAGTCCGGACTGCCCCAGCAGTCGTTGTCCCCGCAGTCAAAGTAGCCGTCTTGATCGTTGTCGGCGCCGTCGGTGCACTCACCGGGATTGCTACCTTCGATGTCGGTGGCGCAAGCCAAGAACAGGGTCAAGAATGTCATGGAGGGCTCCTGCCTCCCAGTCTACCTGACCCTGATCTCTGTATACAAAAGCGGTCGCGCTCCGTCTACTTGGTGTTCTTCACATGCAGCTCAGCGAGCTGCGCGGGATCGACCACGTTGGGTGACTGGGCCATCAAGTCTTGTGCCTTGGTGGTCTTGGGGAAGGCGATCACGTCGCGGATGTTGTCCGTGTCCGTGAGCAGCATCACCGAGCGGTCAAAGCCAAAGGCAATGCCACCGTGGGGAGGCGCGCCGTGGCGCAGGGCGTTGAGCAAGAAACCAAAGCGGGTCTCGGCTTCTTCCTCGTCGATGCCCAAGGCCGTGAAGACCTTGCTCTGCACTTCGGAGTCGTGGATACGGATGGAGCCGCCCGCGATCTCGTAGCCGTTGCACACCAGGTCGTAGGCGTCGGTCATGATCTCGCCCTCGCGGCCGGTGCCGAAGAGCTCAACGTCCGCAGCGCGTGGCGCCGTGAAGGGATGGTGGGTGCTGGTCCAGCGCTCGCTCTCCTCGTCCCAGTCAAAGGCCGGAAACTCGGTGATCCAGCAAAAGGCGAACTGGCCGGGCACGGCCATGTCCAGCTCCAGCCCGATGTGGCGTCGCAGACGACCCAGGCCGGGGTTGACGTGTTGAGCCTTGCCCATGCCGATGAGCACCAAGTCGCCTTCGGAGGCACCGATGGTCTGCTCAATGGTGGCCTTTTCTTCGTCGGTGAAGAGCTTCTTTGCCGAGCCGCTCCAGCCATCGCTGCCCACCTTGGCCCACATCAATCCGCCCATGCCGTATCGGCGAACGAACTCGGTCCACCTGTCCAAGGTCTTGCGGGACTGGGTGGCGCCGCCGGGCACAGCAAAGGCCCGTGCGATGCCGTCGTCGAGAAGAGCGCCCTGGATGACGGTGCTCTCGGAGTCCGCGACGACGTCGGTAATCTCGGAGAGCTCCATGCCGAAGCGCAGGTCGGGGTTGTCCACGCCAAAGCGCGAGATCGCCTCGGTGTATGTCAGACGGGGCACCTCGCCGATGTCCTCGCCACGAACCTTCTGCCACATGGCTTGGGCCACGCCCTCGGCGACTTCGATCACGGTGTCGGCGGTGGGGAAGGACATCTCAATGTCGATCTGGGTGAACTCGGGCTGGCGGTCGGAGCGCAGGTCCTCGTCCCGGAAGCACTTGGTGATCTGGAAGTAGCGGTCCATGCCGGCCACCATCAGGATCTGCTTAAAGAGTTGAGGGCTCTGGGGCAGCGCGTACCACTGGCCGGGGTGAACGCGGCTGGGCACCAAGTAGTCGCGGGCACCCTCGGGGGTGCTGCGGTTCAGGATGGGGGTCTCGACTTCGATGAAGTCCAGGGTGTCCAGGTAGCTGCGGGTGGCCTGTGCGGCGCGGTGGCGGGCGATGAGCTTGGACTGGAGCGCGGGACGACGGAGGTCCAAGAAGCGCCAGATCAGGCGGGTCTCTTCTTGGGCGTCGCCGTCCAGTGCGAAGGGCAGGGGCTGGGTGGTGGCCAGGATCTTGACGCTTGTGGCGACCACTTCGACGGCGCCAGTGGGAATGCGGCTGTTGGGCTTGGTGCGTGCAACCACCTCGCCTTCGATCTCCAGGACGAACTCCTGTCGAACGGTTGTGGCCATGTCCTTGGCGGCTTGGGGGCTGCGCTCGTCCACGGTGATCTGCACCAGGCCTTGTCGGTCGCGCAGATCGATGAAGGCCACGCCGCCCAGATCTCGTGCCTTGTGCGCCCAGCCTTGCAGGATCACCTGTTGGCCGATGTCAGTCTCTCGCAGAGAGCCGCACATGTGTGTGCGGCGGACGGTCTTGAGCATTGCCCTCTCCGTGTTGGGGGGATGCGGGTCTATTCACGCTCGGTGTCTGGGGCCAGCCTTGCACGCTCAAGGACACGGGAAAGGCGCGGAACCCCGTCGGATTCCAGGTTCTCCAGGCAAGTCAGCTGCGCTTTGAGCTGAGCGGGGGTCCAAGTCTGCATGCCCGCTGCCAAGGCCATCGCCATGCCACTGAGCTGTGCTGCGGCTGCGCTGGTGCCCCCAAAGTGCGGCACATGTCCAGGCACGAAGATCTTCCCTTCCATCTCCACCGAGGTGCTGTGTTGCTGGGTGTGTCCGAGGGTGTGGATGCAGCGCCCCACGTTGCCGACCCGCTCCCCGCTCTCTGGGTTCACCGCGCCCACCACAAGCCAAGACTCCTCCCCAAGCAAGGCCAGGCGTTCCGTCTCCACATCCGACTCCAGGTCCAAGTCCAGGCCCGCGTTGCCCGCAGGAAACACGCACAAACAGCCCCGGTCCCATGCCTGCCGTGCCAGCGCTCGGATGGACTCCGCGTAGACCACCGGCCAGCGGTGGTTGAAGCAGAGGTTGACCAGCAGCACGTCGGGCTCGGCTTGCAGGCACGACCGCATGGCCTGGTGCAGGGAGGCGATGATGGATTTGCCTGGCGCGGGACAGGCCAGAGCCGCCAGTACACCCTGTGGTGCGAGACCGGTGCTGTGCCCCAAGACCAGCCCCAGAGTGCGGGTGCCGTGGTCATGGTTTGCCGGGTTGGGACCCGACAATGGAGACAGCGATGGGAGCTCCGGATGAGGTAGGAAACTGCTGTCTACCACCGCCAACCGGGGCTGCCGCATGCCTAGATCACTGGGCCAAAGCTGTAGCTGTACTGGATGTACTCACCGCCTGCCGCCAGGATCTTGGCTTGTGCGGCCCACACTGCTGGATTGTCGGGCAGACCCGGAGCGGCTTTGGCTCGCACGTCCGTGGTCGCGTTGCCCCAGACAAAGTTGGTCGTGAGGGACCAGGTGTCTTGCCAGGAGCCGGCGTTGTCACTTCGGAAGAGCTGGCCCACGACCGTGGCGCCGTTGTTGCGCACTTCGAAGCGGGTGTTGCTGCCAGCTTGTGGATCGGGCATGCCAGCGATGGACTTGCCTTGAGAGGTGACCACCGCCATTTTGTAGTCCGCTGGGGTTAAACCCTTGGAGATCAGGAATGCTTTGGGAGCCAGGCTGTTGGGCGCCTCGTAGCTCATGTCTTGGCTGTCGTTCTTGAACTTGGCGATGCTGGTGGACTTGATGAGGTAGGTCTCGCGGTAGACGCCTGGGCTGATCACTTTGACGAGCACGAAGCAGGGTGCGCTGAGCCCGGTGAGGGTCCATTCTCCTTCTCCGGCGGTTTCAGTGGTAGAGAGGAAGAGGAGGGATGGGGGCACTGGAGAACTCCGGTAGGGGTAGGGGGAAAGCGCCTGTTTCAATGGCGAACTGCGCATCGGCGGGAGAGCAGACATCGCGCAGTTGGCTCCAGGGGATGGGGCGTACAGAGCGGAAGCGCTGAAGGTCCGCCTGTAGATCGGGACTGGGTCGCCCCCGGATGGCCGCAACAAAGCCGAGGGTTTGAATCGCCATCTCAGGAATCAGGTGCGCGCTGTCCCGGACCTCTTGGAGAAGAAGCTCGGGGTCTACGGGGTCTCCGAGCAGTCCGCACAGCCCCTTTGGCAGGACTCCAGCCTCTGGAGTGGAGCCCAAGCGAGACTTTTGGTGGGCGTAGCGGGCCAGCTCAAGGGCCAACGCGCTGTCCCCCCTCCGCCAACACAGAGCGGCGTCAAACGTGGCCATGTTGAGCGCGGTTTGTGGACTGATGCCTTCGACCAGTTCGAGCAAATCTGGTCTGGGCCCAGCACTCCGCCCACTGCGGCCCATCATGCTGCGTTGTACCGACAAGGTGCGGATCCAGTGTCCAACCATGCGGTGTCGCTGACACTGCTGCAACACGGTTGGCAGAGCGTATTTCACAAAGTCCCAGTCTTCGCACTCGATGGCCGAGCGCATGGCAGCGACTAAGCTGGTGTTCTGGGTCGGTAGGTAACGCCGATATTTGTAGGCTCGAAAGCGAAGGTCAAAGGAGCGCTTCCAGCTGCCTTTTTGCCATGCCAGGTTGCCCTGCCATTGCCAGAGGGCCGCGCTGCGTTCAGACGACTCGGCGGCCCAGCTGAGCAGCTCCTCGGACTCCAAGGCGTTCCGCAACGCATCGGCGTCCCTGGACACACTCTGCAGCATCTGGCCGCGTCGGGTGATTTCTAGACGGTCCACGGCCACGGGGCCGACATTCTCGAGGGAGGCCCGGCCACGTCCCCACTCCCCTCGCATTAGCTGCTGCTGCGCCTGAATCATCCAGCAGAGATCGTCCACATGGACGCCGCCGCGGTGACCCTGCTCAAGGACCAGGAGCGTCTGCTTCTCTCCGAGGTGGGTGCTGTGCTGTAGCTGCGCGGCGCAGTACCACTCTAGTGCTTCTCTGGCGCGGTCCAGCTCCCCCAACTCAATGGCCAGCTCCGCCGACTGCCGGGCCCACTCCTTTCCCTCGTCCAACTTGCCTTGGAACTCGATGAGAAAGCGGGTGTGCTGGAGCAAGCGCTCCAGCGTCGCCAAGTCCTTGCTGCCTCGGATATCTTGTCCATGACGCAGGCTGCCTAAGGTGGCTCGTGTGATACTTAGGCGCCCGTCTTCGTAGGTTGCAATGCCTTGGTTGAGCCAGTGGAGGAGGGTGGCCTGTACGCTGTCGCGCCAGCCAGCGGACACGGCATACAGGGCTTCGGCTGCATCGTCTGGTATGTGCAGGAAGGCCTTCTGGCCGTGGAAGAGCTGCTCCAAGTCGTGGGGGTGCGCGCGCTCTGGCAGGGCTTCGCTGAGGTTGCTAGCCAGAGCCGCGTTGTCCTGTTCTCCGAGCAGGCGCAGGATCAGGTCTGCGCTGGGTGGACGCAGCGCGGGCCGGGGCTCCAGCATGGCTTGGCAGATCAGAGCGATGCGCTCTGGGATCTGCGGCCGATGCAGGAAGGGGGCGGGTTGGGAGAGGCGCGCTTCGCGGATCTCCTCGAAGCTGCCAGTGTGCGGCGCGTCCCCGGAGAGCGCCTGGTAGAGCATCACGCCCAGAGAGTACAGATCGCTCTGGGGGGTACAGGCTTGGCCGCGGAACTGCTCCGGGGAGGCGTAGCAGGGGGTGCCTTCCATTTGACGGCCGGAAGGATCGTCTGTTTGAGCGCGTGAGAGCCCCAGATCCAGGAGCACGGGTACGCCATCGCGCAGCAGGACGTTGTCCGGCTTGAGATCCCGGTGCACCAGGCCCTGGTTGTGCATGGTCTGCACAGCGCGCAGCAGGTTGCAGAACAGTGGCTTGTACTGAACCCAGTGCATGGGCCCGGTGGGCAAGGGGTCGCCGTCCACCATCTCCATGACGGCATAGACCCACTGGTCCTTCTCGCCGTGGTCGAGCAGGCCTACAACAAAGGGGCTGCTCATGTGGCGCAGCGCGTTGATCTCCAGCCGAGCGCGTGCCCGGTGCGCGTCGCTGTTGCAGGTCATGACCTTGATGGCCACCATGTTGCCGTTCCGCAGATCCAGGGCCTGAAGCACTTGGCCCTGAGAGCCGCTGCCCAGGGAATCCTGCAGAGCGTAGCGATCATCCAAGACCTGGGCGACAGGCTGGTCCTGTAGGGCATCTGGAAGCGTGATGCGCGTCCAGTTCCAAGTCTTGTCAGGGCTGTCGGCCATTGCGTCCTTGGAACAGTTTGTAGCACAAGTAAACGGAGTGGATCGCGGACTCTGTGTTCACTTGAAAGTTTAGGGTGTGACGCCTCCCAGCGCTGGGCCACCGCTGCGGGCGGCGCGCACCTGGGCCAGTCTGGCCTCTTCGGCGGCATAGCGTTCCAAGTTTGCCGCGATGAGCGCATCGGGGTCCAAGCCACGGGCAGTCAGTAGGCTGTGGACGAGTCGCTCCATGACCACGAACTTGTCCCGTAGGAAGCGGGTGACCCGGTCCGGTGGGTAGGTGGTGTGCATGTCAAACACGATGTCCAGGCCGTGCTGGAAACCGAGCAGACAGATGGGCTGGAAGCCTTGATGAGAGCGGCGGGCACCCCAGCCCGGTTCGATGCCGTGCTTGCGTAGGACCGCGCGTTCTTCGGGTTTTCCGATGCCCAGGTCCAGCAGGGGCGCGTTGTAGCGAATGCCAAAGCGGGCGTAGAACTCGGCGTTCACGTCCCGGGTGATGGGCATGGACATGACCGCGTACTCGCCGCCTACAGAGCTGCAGATCAGGGTGTTGGTGATGCCCCGCTCCAGGTTGTAGGCGATGGCGTGGGTGGCCATGGCTTCTTGGCAGCCCAGGCACAGGGTCCAGTGGCCGCCGTACTCAATGCTGTCCTGGATCAGGCGCTTGGCACCAATGGCGTTCCACTCGGTGGTGTGGTCGATCAGGTGGTGCTGCACACGCAGGCCCAAGACGCGCTGAAGCTCTGGGGTGTGCTTGCGGCTCCACTCGTTGAACAGGGCGCCGTAGCGGTGCTTGAAGGTCAGCAGGTGGATTCCGCCTTTGTGCTCGGGGCGCTGGTTTTCGCCCATAATGATGGGGACCGCGCAGCTGTCCAGGCCCCCGCTGTAGAGCACAGAGAAGTTTTCTAAGACTGCGTATTCGTCGAGGGCCATTGGCATAGGCCATGATTCTACAGGCTCTCAGGCAGCAGCGGGCTTGCGGATGTGCGGCAGGCGTCCGGCGAGGAGCAGTCCCAAGGCGTAGACACACAGCGCCACGCCCAGGGCGAGGTGGTAGCCGTACATGCGGGCCAGGATGACGGTGATCAAGCTGGCCGCGACACTCATCCAGCCGTTTAGGGCCCAGGCCCAGGGCACGATCCCACCCGCCTCGGGGCGCAGCAGGCGCAGGCCCAGTGGGAAGGGCATACCCAACACAAAGCCAAGGGGTAGCAACACCACGACCGTGATGCAGAAGCGGGCGGTGAGGGACCAGGTCATGGCCAGGTCTTCGAGCAAGGGCGGGATGATCCAGCCTTGAATCACGCCAAAGATCAGCCCCGCGCCCAGTGCGATGCGCAGTGCTTTTAGCAGCTTGTCTTCTGGCACCTTGCCCGCTAGGTAGGAGCCCACCCCGGAGCTTGCCAGCATCGCTAAGATCACCGCCGTGACGGCATAGGTGGGGTGTCCAACAAAGAGCGCCAGCTCATGGAGTAGCACGGTCTCCACGCTCAGATAGCCGTAGCCAAGGGTGCAGGCGTAGGCCAAACCCCAGCCAATGCCTTTGACCCCGTTGAGCTCGGAGGGCCCGCGGCGCAGCAGGGGGATGAGTACGAAGGCCAGTCCCGCCAGGAGCACGAAGGCCACCTGCACGGCGATGGATTGGTACAGTGCAGTGAGGGGAGCCTCCTCTCCGCCCGAGGTCTCTGTGGAGAAGAGCTCGCTGAGGCTCTCCCGCAGCAGGGTGGTGTCGTCCAGATAGGGCCTGTCGTCGGTGAGCACTGGGCCGATCAGGACATCGGTGGGCCTTTTTGTGGGGTCGCGGACGAGCTTGGCTCTGGGCTCCGCATCGCGCATCACCACCACAAGTTTGTCGCGCTCGGCCTGGGTCCAGGGGCGGGGCTTGACCAGGAGTACGGTTGAGCCGCCCTTCACGATCGCCATGTGTTGGTGTGGGCGCTTCACGCCGCGCTCGCGCAGAGCGGCGGCTGCGGCGGCTGCGATTCGTTCGGTCTGGCTGCCTCGTCCGAAAGACAGGGTGCCGTCCGGGCTGAGGTGGTCCAAGTAGGTTGAGAACGCCTCTTTGGTCTCCAGCAGTGCTGGGGACCACGCATTGGAGAGCAGACCTGCGCTGGACCAGAGGTTGGCGTGCACCATTTGGATGATGTCGTAGGGCTCGGTGGCCGAGGCAATTGCAGCCCGTCCGTCCAGTGCGATGAAGGTGACCTTGTCGGAGAGGTAGGGGTTCTTCTCTGCGTTTGGATAGCGATCGACCACCAACTCATGGATGCCCCCCGCGATGTCGATCGCATCGACGTGTGCGTGGCCGTTCTCTAGTGCAACGGCGACCTGTGGGCCCGCGCTGGCGGCCATGATGGCGACCCGTGCTCCGGGCTCGTGCAGGCGGTAGACCAGGGATGCGTTGACGTAGTGGTTGTGGGTGTCGACGTCTTCCTCGGTCTGCATAATCTGAGAGGCGCTGCTGTTGTCGAGCACGATAAAGTCGCCGCGGTTCAGTCTGGCCACAGAGACGCGAGCGACTGGGGTCCAGCGGGACTCAAGCAGGGTGTCCTCGCTGTAGCCAGCGGCGTATCTGAGTTGGAGTATGTCGGTCTGGAGGCTGATCAGGCTGAGGACTAGCCCCAGAGCGCCAACTAGTGCTGCTCCCTTCCGGATCTTGCCCCCGCTGGCAAAGGCGGCGGCCGCTCCGAGCACGAACACGGAGAGGAAGACCAGATCAGGGCCAGCCATGGCCGCGAGCAGGGGGAGGAATAGGACTGCCGCCAGCGCCCCTCCGGCCAAGTCACAGGCATACAGGGTGCCGATCTGCTCCCGGCGGCGCTGAAAGACCCCAGCGAGGATGACGCCCGCTGCGACGAAGGGTGTTGCAAGCACAGGAAGAAGCAGGCCGAACCACAAGGGGTCAACGAGGTCATTTACGACGGAGCTGCGCTCTTGGTAGGTTTCCGGTGGGATCTCAAACTGAGTGACCAGCGGAAAGTTGAGAATCGCTGCGACTGCAAGGACAGAGAGCGCAGCCTGTAGGAGCGTGAGGCCGCCCACGCGCTGCTCCAGGCCTTCCTCGGGCACGATCTGCGGCCAGAGGTGCTGCAGAATTGCGCCTACTCCGATACCCATCAGGGCGAGGGCCAGGGCCAAGTGCGCGAAGGAGGCGAAGAGCACCACGCCGAAGAGGCGAGTCACTTGGAGCTCCATGAGCACCAACGCGAAACTGACAGCTCCGAGAAGCAGGGGGAGCTTGATGGAAGCGGCTGAACGCATGGGTGGACCTCGGCGCTCGGGCGGTCTAAGGCGATGGGGGTAGGGTAGCTACCCCAGCTTCTACGGAGAGGGCTTGAGCTTGCCTGACCCGTCGGGATATAGGAGGGAGCATGAAGACTGAGTGGATGGCAGAAATCTGGAGCTACTACCTGGAGCTCCTGCCCGAGGCTTTGCCCCTTGCGCTTGTCGGAGGACTTGTCGCCCTTGTCCTGGGCGTTCTGTTCTTTCTGCTTCGAGAGCGAGTTGTGCTTCTGAACTGGATGAAACCACTCTCCGCGCTGTTGGCCAGTGGCTATGGGCTGTGGTTGGTGTGGGAGAAGCGGTCGCTATTCGATGATGCATTCATTTCCTTGCGCTATGCGTCCAACTTCGTTCGGGGAAACGGCTTGGTCTGGAATCTCGGTGAGCGGGTTGAGGGTTACACGAACTTTCTATGGACTCTGCTCATGGCTCTTGGCTTAGTCATCTCGCCGGTGAGCCCTGAGCACACCCTGCTGTTGATGTGTGTTTTCTCGTACTTAGCGAGTGCGTCCTTGGTGTACGCCCTTGGGCGTTCCCTGGCTGAGCGCTCTTGGGTGCCTCCGGTCGCCGCTATTCTCTATCTGCTGCATGGGTCCGCCGTAGAGTTTGCGACCTCGGGCATGGAGACCCAGTTTGGGGTGGCCACCGTGCTTCTTGGATTGCTCTGCCTCGTCCGTGCCGCTGATGGTCGGAAGTGGCTCTGGTCGCTCGGTGGAGCTGTGCTTATAGCGTCGACCATGACCCGACCTGATTTCGGTCTCTTCTGGGCCGCTGGAGGGCTGGTTTCGGTCGTATTCTCTTGGAAGACTGGACGACGTGGGGTGGACCTTCTTCGACTGCCCTTGTTGTATGGGGCAACATTTGGTATCTACGCCGTCTATATGGTGTGGAAGCTTTGGTACTATGGCGCTATCCTGCCGAATACCTACTGGGCCAAGTCGGGGGATCTGACCTACTACTCACAAGGAGTGATCTATCTACAGACTTTTGTGCTGGGGTCCAGTGCGTGGATCGTGTCTATCGCAGCTGGGGTAGGGGTTGTTCGAGCAGCTCGGGCCGGTTGTTCCGATCGGCAGACAGTGTTCTGGATATTCACCGCCATTGCCATCCCCATCTACGCATTCTATGTGGTACGGGTCGGTGGCGACTTTATGTACGGCAGGTTTTTCCTGC
>JBLHMA010000157.1:0-11301 GCA_047621545.1 Cognaticolwellia sp.
CTTCGTAGTTGCTCCAGACCGGCTCGCCGTCCACCAGCACCTGAGCGCTATCGAAGGTTCCGTCCTCGACGTTGAGCCAGCGGCGGAACTGCAGGAACAGGGCTCCCTCACCCTCGGGGATCTCGATGGCAGGGGAGTTCAAGCGGTTGTGCTTGTCGGCTTGGTAGGTGCCGTTCCAAGTCGCGCCCTCGTGCTCGCCACCCAAATCGTTGCCCCAGCAGGTGTCGCCGCTGAAGCAGAAAGCCGGGTCGCCGTTGAAGCCGGCAGGTGTGCCAGCCCACCAGTCATCTGCTCCCTGGCTCTCGTCGCCCGAGACAAGCTCATGGCTGTAGCCGCCGTCGCCATTCTCAAAGTCCTCGAAGTACAAGGTCTCAGTCTCGCCGACCAAGAAGCTGTGCGGGTTGATGAATGCGCCGCTGGGGTTGTTGACCACCTCGCCGCCACCCTCAAAGCTCATGTAGTAGTGAACGATGGTGCCCGCGCCTTGGCCGGGAAGCTCTCCGTTAACCTCCAAATCCTGGCTCAGGCTGAGAGCCGTCTCCTCCCAGCTCTGGCCGCCGTCCGTTGACCAAGCCAGGGACGCCCCTTCTGGGTCCCCCGTGCAGTCAGGCGCCAGGTTGGTGAGCACGGCGCTCAATGCGTAGGCCTCGTCGCTGGCAACCTGGTTGTCCAAAGGATCGTGGCCTGCTTGGACCAGCAGGTTGGTGCCGCCAGGCCCCAGGCCGTGTGGAGTGAAGGCGTCGAGCAGGTAGCAGAGATGCGGTGTGCCGTCGCCTAGGTCCCCGTTGTCATCGTCTGCTGCTACGTAGGTATCGTAGACCGAAGTTAGGGTGGGGCCTTGCTTGACTGCTCCTGCTAGCAGGCGCGAGGAGATGTCGCGCGCCTCCTCCAGGCCGTAGTCCTGCTCCAGCAGCTTGAGCAGATCCCATGCCGAGCCGCCATACATCAGGCCGTTGTGGTGCACGTCCCCGCCGCGATAGTCGTCCGGGTAGACCAAGTCCGAGTCCACCTCGCGGATGCCCGCTCCGTTCTCGAAGAAGTATCGGGCCATGACCGGGTCGTCGGTCTGGATAAAGGCCACAACGTCGCCGATGCCCTCGCCCATGTCGCCGTCGTAGGAGCCAGCGACCAGGCTGGTGTAGTGAAAGCCGTGCCCCCACTCGTGGTAGGCCACGTCAGCGATCTCACCGGTGTTGTTGCAGCCGCTACCAGCTTGATAGAAGTTGACGTTGCCGTTGTAGTAGGCGTTGCAGGCGTCATTGATGTTGACGGTAGAGCGCAGACTGCTGCTCACGATGCTGATGCTGGGCGCGTATTGCTCGCCCCAAGCCTGGATGTGATGCAGGAAGACGTAGGTGTCGATCTCAGCCTGAGTGGACTGGCTGCTGTCCCAGAGCATCTGCTCGCCGGAGAAGCTGGCGCTGGCCTGGGGGCCGTCGTCGTTGCGCATGTCTAGGTAGGAGCCGTCGAACTCGGTCTCAAAGCTGCCTCCGTCCAGCTCGAAGTTGCCAAACACATCCGTGTAGGTAGAGCCACTCTCCCCGAACACGGGGGCCCAAGGGACGGGGCTCTCGATCAGCTCGGAGCCTGGGTTGCGCTCGTGGTGCAGGGCGCTCACGTTGCCCTTGAGGAAGCGCACCTCGTTCCAGAAGGCGACCAAGTCGCCGCTGTTGGCATCGATCATTGAGACCCAGATGCCCACGGGGGACTCGGTGGTGCTGCGGGTCTCCCAGACCAAGCGGTACTGCATGTCGCTGGAGCCGCGCTGCATGGGCAGAAGGACCAGCCGGGCGCTCGTGTCTGTGTGAACCGCCAGGGGCGCTGGGCCCAGGTTCCGTGCGGCTTGGATGGCGTCTGCGCTTGGAATGGTCGCCTGATCGCTGCCAAATCCTGCGGTGGGGTGGGTGTCTACGCCCATCATGATCAGCTTGCCGTGCTTGATCACGATGTCCACGCCGCCGCGCCAAACCGGCACTTCGTTGACCATGCGGTCCAGGTGCACGAGCCAAGTGTCGGTCTCAGCGATGTAGGCGATGTCGCGTACGCTGAGCTGCTCGTCGCTGACCTGGAAGAAGGCGTCGTTGCGGGAGACCAGCGCCATCAGGCCAGCGACTACCTGCTCTTCGCTGTCCACGGGGCCAATGTCTAGACCAGGACCCCATGCGCGGCGTGGTGTTCCGGTCCACTCATCGAAGGTGGCCTGCCAGCCCTGACCTTCTCCTTGAACGAAGGACTGCCAGGCTTGGCCTTGACGCAGGGTGTGCTGCCGCTCGACATGGGTATGTGCCATGCGCACAGGCTCAGCACCGAGTTCCACGTTCGTGGGAGGCACGAGTGCCAAGGAGGGAGCGGAGTGGAGCATCAAGGACAAAAGCACAAGGGCCTCCAAGGGGCGATGGCTGCAGCATCGACCGGATAGACTAGGAGCCGCAAGGGCTCGGAGATGTTTCGACACCGGGTTTGCAGGATGTGCACCTCAATGATTCTGTTCCGCCGCGCTGTTCTCTGGTCGCTGCTCTGTATGGCTGCTTCTTCCTGTACAGGTGAGCAGGCGACACCTGAGTCCCCCAAACTCCCCGAGCTGCCTCCAGTGGCGGATCCGGTCCAGCAGCTCCGTGGACCTGAACGGGCACTTCGCGAACTCACTGTGGTGCTCAGCGGTGAGCTGCGCGGCGAGATCGAGCCCTGCGGTTGCCCCACGCTCCCTTACGGTGGCTTTGATCGCCGCGCCGTTCTCCTGGAGCAGATCCGGGCAGAAGGTCGGCCGATGATTCAGGTGGATGCCGGAGATGCGTTGCTCAAGGGGCTGGTCTCCAAGCGCTCAGACGCGGGCCCACGTGCCGTCCTGATCGCTGGCCTGTTCAGCCAGGTCAGTGTGGATGTCTTCGTTCCCGGTCCCAGCGATGTGGCTGCGGTGGGTTTGCAGGAGCTTGGTGGCCTGGGGCTGCCGCTGACCAGCGCAACGTGGGCCGATGCCGAAGGTGAGCTTCTCTACCCAGCCTTCCGCATCGTGGAGCGAGAGGGCCTCAAGGTCGCGGTGGTCGGTCTGTCCTCGACGACGGACGCGGTGCCCACAAACAAGGATCCAGTGGAAGCTCTTCAGGGCGCTCTGGAGCAAGTTCCAGAGGGGGTGGATCTCATTCTTGCTGTCGGCAACCTCAGAGACCTACAGGCCCAGGCCGTCGCAGCCGTTCCTGGGGTTTCGTTGGTGGTGATGACGCCCGGGGAGAAGCGGGAGGGTCTGAGTACGTCGGCCCGCACGCCAGTCTTCGAGCTCTCCGCCCGGGGACGCTACCTGAGCGTCCTGCGTTTGGCCTTGGGCACCGATTCTTCACGCCCCTTGCTCTTGGAGGAGGACCGCGCCTTCCAAGACTGGATCCGTCTGGGAGGCCGCGGCGAGCTCAGCCCAGCGCTACTCTCGGAGCAGGAGAGGCTGGAGGGTGTAGTGGATCTGCGTGGCTTGAACCGGGGCTGGGTGGAAGACCGACCCCTCGGCGCTGAGCTGGATCCCAAGACGCCCTCCACCACCGAGGACATGTTGGCCCAGTTCAAGGCCGACACTCTGAAGCAGGCTGCCCGCACGGTGAAGACCCCCGAGAGCGCTGGACCTCACTACGCTACGGGGGCCAAGTGCGTAAGCTGCCACTCCCATCAAGTGGCGGCCTGGGCTGTGCGTCCGAACCATGCCCGCGCGATGGAGGCGCTCTTTGAGCGGGGGGAGCAGGACAACCCGGAGTGTGTGGGCTGTCACAGTACGGGCTTTGGACAGCCCGGCGGCTTTGCAGCCGTAGACAAGCGGACGCTGCAGACGTGGGGGAACGTGCAGTGCGAGGCCTGTCATGGCCCGCTGGGAGGGCACCCCAGGGACCCATCGATCCAGCCTGAACCCATCACCCAGTCCACCTGTACTGGCTGCCATGACCAAGCCAACAGCCCTGGTTTTGACTACGCGCAGTACAGGATGGCGGTGATCTGCCCCTCGGACCCCTAGGTCGCCGACTCAGTAGAGCCAGCTCAGTAGGTCGCCAGGAACTGGTCGATCTCTTCCCGCTCCATCAGCCCAAGCGACAGCTCCAAACAAGCCGAGCAGATGTCCACCTGCTGGTAGCGGAAGACCCCGCGGCTCTCCAAGTGCGTCTTGCCGCAGAAGCTGCAGGCCGCATCATCCGGTGCCTGCGAGGAGCGGCGCTTGCGCGAGACCTCCATCACACACACATCGCAGATGGTGCCGTGGCTGCCGGCCATGAGGTGGGAGGCGTCGCGGGCGGTGCGTCCGCAGCAGGAGCAGTGGGCATCCTCGTCGTCAGAGACGGGCCGGGGGGGCCGCGCAGCGGGGGGAGGGACGACTCTTGCGAGCAGGGTGCGCATGCGGGGACCGGAGCCCTTGCGGTCTGCGGCGGCCTGTAGGCGGGAGACAGCGGCCGGGTCACCCATCAAGGCCAAGCCGGTGTTCGCTGCAGCGCTCAAGTCTGCGTCGGCCATGCTGGTCCAGCTCTCCAACAACTTGCGCCCGCTGCGGGAGCGGCGGCTGGAGATGGCCAGCAACAAGAGCGCCTGGTAGGCCCGAGCCAAGTTGCGCTCGTGCTCGATCTGCTTGCGGTGACGGGTGACATCGGCAGCGGGACCATGGCGGTCCACGGCAGCGCGCTTCAGGTCCTCTTCTTCTACTTTCAGCCCTCGGGTCAGCACGGGTTCAGGGAGAGCGCCTGCGACTGCGACGGCCTGCCTAGCCAAGCGTATGGAATAGGTGGTGCCGGGCTCACGCAGGCTCCAGGCCACATCGTCTGCCAAGGCGGCGGCAGACATGGCGCATGCGGCCTCCCACAATAGGAAACGCATGCCCTCGTCCTGGACCAGATCGATGGTCTGCAGCACGCCACTGGTCATGGCTGGGCCCACGGCACGGAGCTGGTCCAGAAGGACCTTCACCCGACGGCGGGTGATCTCGCGGGCGTCTCCAACTCGGGTACCGGGAGGCAAACGGTCGTAGTGCCGAATCTCTGCGTCCAAGGCCTGAAGCAGCCAGGCATCGTCTCCGGCGATGCGGCGGGTGCGGGCCAGCTCTAAGTAAGCCTCCATGTGGTCGGGGTGCTCTTGGAGCGCCTCTTTGAACACACGCAGGGCCTCGCTCGGGTTGCCTTCTTCGAGCAGAGAGCAGCCCAAAGTGTAGCGGGCCAGCTTGTTGGAGGGGTCCAACATCAGAGCCTGGTTGCAGGCCTCTCGAGCACGCTGGTGCTCGTTGAGCTGTAGGTGCGCCATGGCCATGCGGGCATGCACCTTGGGGTCTTCCGGACGCTCTCGTAGGGTCTGGCGAAAGTGCTGGATGGCGTTGTTGTACTTGCCCAGGTGGTAGGCCACCATGCCCAGATGGTACCGGGCAACGCGGCTGAAGCGCTCATGCTCACGGAGGCGCAGGAAGAACTTCTCAGCCTCTCTGTAGCGGCCGGTGGCCAAGCAGCTCAGACCCAGATCCCGCTGCAACGGGGCCGCCAGGTCTGGGGTGGGCCCTATCTTGAGCGCCTGCACCAAGTGATACTGGCTGCGCTCAATGAGGCGCTGGCTACCCGGTAGCTCTTGTGCGCGCTCGGAGAGGACGCGGCCCAGGTAGAGGTGCGGCTCCCAAGATGTAGGGGCCAAGCGACAGGCGCTCTCCAGGTGGCGAAGAGCCAGGTGGCGGTCTCCTTCGCTCCGGTACAAGGTACCCAGGGCCAAGTGCAGATCGCCCCGCTCGGCGTCGATGCGGGTGGCCTCGTCCAAATAGCGGCGCGCGCCTTCGGGGCGGGCCATGCCAATCAGAGCGGTTCCTGCAGTAACCAGGGCACCCACGTGACCGGGGTCCTCGCGCAGGACCTTGCGCGATTGTGCCAAGGCCTGATTGCACCAAGACTCTCCGCCGCCGTGGTACAGGCCACGGGACAGGTAGGCTCGAGCGAGCTCATGTCGAAGCTCGGGGTCCTCGGAGGACTGCTGAACCTGACCTTCGAGACGGGTGATCAGCCAGTCGAGCTTTTTGTGTGGGTACATGAACAGCTCAAGGCGGGGGAGGGAAGGGAATACGATGATATCCTGTCCTCACGCCCAAGGGAGCTTGCAAGTGCGCATCTACAGGCGCCATCGCCGACAAGGCCAGTCCACCGTCGAGTCCCTGCTGTTGACCAGCGTTCTGGTCATCGCCATTGTATGGGTTGCTGGTGACGCGCTCTGGCCGGGTCTTGCAGATGGTCTACAGGCCATGCAGGACCGCATCTCCGCCATGTCCCAGGACGGCGTGGTGGACGGTCACTAATGGCATTGCCCCGTAGAAACGTAGGAAGAAGTGGTCAAAGCAGCGTCGAGTTGATGCTGCTGATCTCGGTCCTCGTGGTGGGTATCGTGGCCGCAGGCTACGGACTCGTCCCCAGCATTCGCTCGGGATTCCAGACCATGAGCCAAGGGGCCGCAGAGGCCTATGTCGAGCCCTCACGGGCACCCTGAGGGAGTGAGCTTTGGATGAGATGGTGGACGCGCTTCGGCGCGAGCGCGCGGTGCGCTTGTTGGTGCCCCTCTTCTTCGTCTCCGGTCTGACCGCGCTGATCTACCAGTCGATCTGGGCCCGCCAGCTCCAGCTGGTGTTCGGAACCAGTCAGTTCGCCATCGCGACGGTGCTCGCCGCCTTTATGGCAGGGCTGGCCGCCGGCGGCTTTATCATGGCGCGCCACGCCGACGAGCTTGAGAGGCCCCTGCTGACCTATGGGGTGCTTGAGATCATCATTGGCGCCTATGCGGCGGTCTTCCCGGTGCTGCTCAAGCTCGCCACCCCAATTTATCTCAGCTTTGGGACCACCACCGATTCGCCGCTTGTCTTCGGTGTGTTCCAGTTCTTAGTCGTCAGCCTGCTGCTGCTGGTGCCTACCACCTGTATGGGCGCCACGCTCCCCCTGCTTGGGCGGTTTGTGACCACCCGCTTGGGCAGCGCAGGGGACCGCATCGGTTTGTTGTACGGGGTGAACACTGCTGGCGCCGTTATTGGAATCCTCATTGCAGGATTCTGGCTGCTGCCGACTGCCGGTTTGGCGCTGACCACGGGAATCGCCGCCGTGGCCAACCTGGCCCTGGGGGGGGCGGCCATTGCACTGTCTCGTTGGCAGGGCGAGGGTGGCCACGTGCCCGCGGTCGAAGAAGACGTGACGGTGGACGGCCACAAGAGCTTGCTGCCCGTGTTGATCTGCGCCTCGCTGACGGGGTTCTCGGCGCTGATCTGTGAGGTGGCCTGGTTCAGGCTCATCGGTCTGGTGCTCGGGGGCTCTACCTACGCCTTCTCCACGATGCTTCTGGCCTTCTTGAGTGGCATTGCTCTCGGCGGTTGGGTGGGCGGTAAGTTGGCCGACGGCAGCCTGACCTCGCTGGGACTCGGGGGCCCCCTCAAGGTGCTCGCGGGCCTGCAGGCCGGGATCGCGGTGCTCACCTACTCGATGATGTACCTTTACGACGACCTTCCCGTTCTCTTCCTGCAGATGTACGACGCAGCGGGTGGGGACAGCCCGGCACTCTGGCCCTCCAAGGTGCTTCTTGCGGCTCTGGTGATGACCCCCCCGGCGATTTTAATGGGGGCCAGCTTTCCCTTTCTGGTGCGCGCGGTGGTGGGCAAGAAGGGCTTTGGAAAACCGGTGGGACAGGTCTATGGCGCCAACACTCTGGGCTCCATCTTTGGTGCCTTTTTGGGTGGCTTTGTCCTGCTGCCTCAGCTCGACGTCGTGGGCACGCTCCTGGTCGCTGGATCGGCCAACCTCGCCGCTGTGCTTGTGGCCTTCACCGGTGGTATGGCCGCCGAGGGCAAGGTGCGGCGTGGTCCACAGGCCGTCTCGGTCTTTCTGGCTGTCTCCGCGCTGCTCTTGGCTGCGCGTTTTCCACCGCCTTGGGAGCCCTTGTTGATGACCGCTGGGGTCTACAAGTACGCCTCGGACATCACCGACCCCACCAAAGAGGGCCTGCTCGCTTTCGCGGTCGAGGACTACGATCTGCTCTTCTATGACGAGGGCCTGAGCACCGTGGTCACCGTGGCTCAGTCGCGCCTGAGTGGGAACATCTGGCTTGCCAACAACGGCAAGGTCGACGCCTCTACAACCATCGACATGCCCACCCAGGTCCTGGTCTCCCATCTGCCCTTTCTCTTCGCCAGGGACCCTCACCAGGTCGTGGTTGTGGGCTTGGCCAGTGGCATCACTCTGGGCAGCGTGACCTTGTATCCAGAGCTGGAAGAGATCCAGGTCGTCGAGCTGGAGCCTGCCATTGTCCAGGCCAGCCACTTCTTTGACGACTACAACAACCGTCCGCTGTCCGATCCTCGGGTGACCCTCCACGCCAACGACGGCCGCAACCACCTGCTCTTGGCGGGTCCTGAGCGCTACGACGTGGTGGTCTCCGAGCCGAGCAATCCATGGATCTCCGGTGTGAGCAACCTGTTCACTCGAGAGTTCTTCATGATGGGAAAGAGCCGCCTGCGTCCGGGCGGCATCTGGTCTCAGTGGGTTCAGCTCTACGGCATGGCCCCCGAGGATCTGCAGTCGCTGCTGGCCACTTTCGCGGACGTTTACCCCCACGTCGCGCTCTTCGCGACCATCGAGGACGCAGACCTAGTCATTGTGGGCTCCGATGCGCCCCTTGACCTAGATGTCGCAAAGGCCGAAGCGCTCCTGGACAATCACCCCAAGGTCGCAGCAGAGCTCCGACAGATTGGGGTGGTGCAGGCCCACGACCTGTTGACCTACTACCAGTTTGGTCGAGACGAGATCCTGGAGCTGAGCGAGGGCGTGGTCCTAAACACCGACGACAACATGCGCATCGAGTACTCGGCCCCTCGGCATCTGCACTCCGAGACCAGCCAGGACAACTTCCTGCTGCTCCTGCCCAAGTCCAAGGCTGTGGAGATCGAGGGTCTGCAGGACAACCTCTTGCTGGCCCGGGCGTACGGCCGCCGGGAAGAGTGGATCCGCGCCCTAGTGTGCGTGAACCGTGCCCTGGAGATCGGCCCGGACAACGACGAGGCCCAGGCCCTGCGCTTCGAGTACAGCGCCGAACTTGAGGCGGAACTGTACGGAGAGTAGCCGCGTAGAGTAGACCGCGGAGACCGAGGGAACAGAGCCCTTATTGGCGCTTGGCCCTGGCTCTCGCGCGCGCCGACTTTCCGGCAATGATGGCCCCCTCGATGGGACCACTGAGCACATACGAGGCCATCACAGGCAGCACGAGAAAGCTGATGTCGAAGAAAATACCCACAAGGATCATCCCGCCAAAGAGCAGGGCAAAAAAGACCTTGGTCACGGTGTTCATCTTTAGGGACTTGGCCGTACGGTAGGGCACTGCGCTGACCATCAAAAATGCCACGACGAGCACGATGGCAAAGGGGCCCCAGGGGTTCGCCACGAAGCTCTTGCCGGTGGCCGCATGGAACATCACCAGGGCCGCTAAGCTGGCGCCTCCCATGGTGATCGTCAATCCACGGGAGCGGTCCCACTCCTCGTTGTCTGCGGCTCCCGTGTTGAAGCGGGCCAGGCGGAAGATGCCGCAGATCATGAAAAAGAAGCTCGCTGCCAAGCCCAGGAGGCCCAAGCTGTCCAGTCCCCACCGGTAGACCAGGATGGCAGGCGCCAAGCCAAAGCTCAGGGCGTCGGCCAAGGAATCCAGCTGCACCCCAAACTCCGAGGAGGAGTTCGTCATGCGGGCCACGCGGCCATCCAGCACGTCAAAGACACCGGCAAAGCCGATCAGAAGGCCGGCTTGGTAGAACTGGGTTGCTCCAGCGTCGGCGCCGCCAGCCAACAGCACGGCGTAAAAACCGCAAAAAATGCTGGCTGCTGTGAACCAGTTTGGCGGGCTGAGGAACTGCTTGAGCAAGGAAGACTCCGCGACAGACTGGGGCTGAGAGTGACGCCCAATGAACGCGGCATATTACGCCCCGCTTACCCGCCCTGCAAGGAATCCTCTATTAGAGCGGCGTGAAGGGCCTCTGCGGCCTGTTTTGCCTGATCGGCTGCGACCCGGAAGATGATCGACTCCCCGCTGCCTTGCCAGGAAATCACCCGAATACCTGCGATCCGCAGGGCTTGCAGAGCTTGCAGGGTCAGTTGGCCGTCGACTTGGACGTGGCACATCGCGGCACTCACTTGGCAGGCGGGGCCTTGGCTGTGGCCATGGACTGGCACAAACGCGGCCCGGTCGTGCCAGTTCCGCAGGTCCACGGTGATCTGGCCGGGGCTCACGCTGCGAATGGGTGCGCCGGCCTGAACCAGCTCTTGGAACAGGGCGGTGGTGTCCTGGGCCGCGAAGACCTCGAGCTGATCGTCGATCGTGATGCCTGAGACCCGCGGCGGCAGTGGGGGCACTTGGATTCGAGTCCCGCCGTCCCCGCCGCCGCTTTGAGTGGCCAAAAGCTCGATACCCAGGCGCTTGGCCAGAGCGACCGCGTCCGCCTGAAGCACCTTTGCCCCTTGGCGGGCCATCGCCAGAACTTCATCCACGGAGAGGGTGGCCATGCGCTTTGCGGCGGCCACCTGGCGGGGATCAGCGGTGTAGATGCCGTCCACATCCGAGCAGATCTCGCACCACTCGGCGTTGAGCGCAGCCGCCAGTGCCACCGCACTCAGATCGGTCCCTCCGCGGCCTAAAGTGGTGACCTCTTTCTCGCGGGAGACGCCCTGGAATCCCGCCACAATCACGACGTTTCCAGCCTCCAGAGCGGCAAGGATTCGTTGGGGGCGCACCGCCACGATCTGCGCGGCGCTGTGGGACTCGTCGGTGATGATGCCCGACTGACTACCGGTGAAGGACACAGCAGGTGCCCCCAAGTCATTGACCGCCATGGAGAGCAAGGCCATGGAGATGCGCTCGCCCACGGAGATGAGCATGTCGAGCTCCCGGCGTCCGGGTGCCGGGCTGAGCTGGCGGGCAAGACCCAAGAGCTCGTTGGTGGTGTTGCCCATCGCGGAGACGACGGCGACCACCTGGTGTCCTGCGTTTCGGGTGGCCACAATGCGGGCTGCCACAGCCTTGAGCTTGTCCAAGTCGGCCACAGAGGACCCGCCGTACTTCTGCACCACGACCGAATTCTGCGAAGGCCGACTCAACGCAGCTCCAGGTCGTCCAAGTAGATCACGTTCTCGCCGCGGGAGGTGGCACCAAAAGCCGTGCGATCCCAGAGGGACAGGCTGACCACGGTCCCTGGGGCCATGTGTCCCTCGGCCAAGCCTCCCGTATCTTGGAGCACAAACGAGGACAGGTCGGCGGTGATCAGCACCCACTCATCGACGGGGGCTACGATGGGCT
>JBLHMA010000158.1:0-11276 GCA_047621545.1 Cognaticolwellia sp.
GGACCCGGGCCGGGGAGACCTTCGGGTGCACAGCCAGAGCACTGCGCTGGAGGGCTTCGGGGTGCCGGGACCCCGGGTGAGCGTCGGGGACAAGCTGCCCCTTCACAGCACCGCTCTGCTCGGGGTCCTTGGCTGGTCGAGAGATGGCGTGTTGCTCGCCTACACAGAGCCGCTGGATACCGGTCACGGCTTCTGCGCCACGGAGCTGATTCTCTGGGACGCCGCCGCGCAGCAGCAGGTGGACGCAGTGGGCTGTGCCTTTGACGAGGGGCCTTTTTCGGCAGAGATGGCCTTGGCGGAGGCCGAGCACTACGCCCCTGTCCTGAGCAAGGCGAAGGACGCCGGTGTGCGCCCTGGCCTGGGCACCGCCGCGCAGATTTGGACCCGGACCACTTTCCTCGATGAGCTGGAGATGGACAGCGAGACCGGGATGGCCAAGCGGCGCTCCTTGCTCTGGCTCGACCGCGGCCAGCAGGGTCTGGACCCCTGGTGGGAGATCACAGAGGACTTTGAGTTCGGCCTGCCCGACGTGCCCACCACCCTGACCCGAAGTCCCGACGGAGCGCACCTCATCTGGGTCATGGGAGAACACCTGATCTCCGTGCAAGAGCTGCCCAAGCCTCAGGCCACCTGTGGCGTGAGCGGCATGCGTCGCGGTCAGCAGGTGCTCCCTGAGAAGAACGACGCGGAGCTCTACATCACCCCAGGTCAGGAGCGCTGGGGGGGGCACTCCGGCCCCATTCGCTATGCCGGTCGGGTGGGCTGCGAGGGGAGCGGCGAGGGGGAGAAGGCGGGAGTGTGGGTGCAGGTCTTGGATCGGATGGATTCGGTCTTCTGGGTACACAGCAGCCAGCTCGCGCAGCCGTTGGCCTGGACCGACCCGGTCGAGAGGCCCCCCGCCCCTGAGGTCAGCTTTTCGCCTCTGCAAAGCCCCCGGCCCCTGACTCAAGACAGCGTCGATTCGAGCTGGGCCGTGCTGGGATGGTCAGCCGATGGGGTGGTGCTCACCCACGCTGGTTTCGCTCCCACCCTGTTGGCCAGCAACACCACCCTCCTGGACACCCGCACCGGTCAGGTGCTGGCCAGTGTCGCCCACACCTGGCCGGAGTGGGATCCCAACAGCTACCAGGCGGACTACTGGGCCCGAGAAGCGGCCTTCGCCGACCTCCTGGCCTTGGCCAACGCCAAGGGCGTGCGCGCCGACATTGGCCACACCCAGAAGGTTTTACTAGCCGAGAAGAATCCACCGCAGGCCTTCTGCTTGAACGACGGATCTGGATGGCGGGCCTATACCAGCTCAGAGCCGCTGCACCTGGACGTGGATCTGGGGCCTTGGCTGTCCACTGGCCCAGGCGGCGTTCAGGTCCTGGTGATGGACGATGGGCAGGTGGTCACCGTCTCGCCGGCGGCTGCATCCTGCCCGGATCAAGCGGCGACAGACTGACTCAGTCTCCAGCTTCAAAGCGCTGCTTCCACTCTGCAGACACGCCGTCGCTCTGCTTTCTCAGCCCATCGGCCGGCAGGGCCACGGCTTGTGCCTCAACACCGAGCCAGGCCAGACACTGTCGCAGGGTGCCCAGTTTTTCTTGGATCAGGCCCTCGTACTCCAGGTGCAGAACGGGCCGGTCGGCCAGAGTGGAGCGCCAGCCGGCCTCTTGCGCCTCGATGCGGTCCAGCGCGATCTGGATGCGCCGGCGGTTGTAGCGCTGTGGTAGGCGCGGGCCTCTCTGATGGGCCGCCCACTGTCCGGACTGCATCGCCCGGTCCCAAGAGATGGCTTGGGCCAGCCGGTCTTGGCGTGTGATGTGTATCCACTTGGGCTCGGCGCCCAGAAGCGGTGCCATGCCCCCCCGGCAGTGCTGCTCATAGTGATGAAAGTGCAGCTTGATACCGAAGTGTCCGGCCGGTCCTGTGCGCCGCTTCATCACTGCGCGCAGGTGCCCGACGGGGGCCGGGCAGAGGGGCGGGCGCCCTGCGAGACCGACAGCGTGGCCTCGCAGGAGAGACAGGGCCCAGGATGTGGGCGGGGAACCCAGCCGCAGCCCCCAATCTCGGAGCTGCATGGGGTTCAAGTACTCCTTGGGCGCCCCCACCAAGCCCGTGTCCCAGAGCAAGCGGGCCAAGAGCGTGCTGCCCGTCCGTGGGCTGGAGGCGATGACATAGGGCTGGAGCTGGCCGGTGAAGGGCGGCAGGTCCCAGTCCGGGCCGTTGCGGGGGTCTAAGAGCACGCCGTGGGTCTATCGCGGCAGTCGCCCCCTCAGTAGCCGACCACCCACATCGTGGGCTTGACAGAGAAGGTCTGGCCCGCCCCGTCGTAGGGGTCCCGGACCGTGAAGCCTTCTCCAGGCTCTCCCAGGGCGAGCCACTGATCTTCGCTCGCGTAGCCGTTGCGGTACTCCTTCTCGTTGCACACACCGACCCAGATGGGGCCGGCGTCCAGCGTAAGCGGCGTGTCCAAGACCAGCTCGTTCTCACCGGTCACCAGAGTGGTGTTTGCGATCGAGGCGAGCAAGGCCTCGGGGTTGTTGGCGTTGTCGGCGTAGAGCACGAGGTGGAAGAGGTCTGTGCTGGATTGGACCTCCACGGCGGCGCCCAAGTGGCTGATGGTCAGAGGAGAGGGAAGGTCGACCTGAACCACGATGCACTGGTTGGCGCCCGTCGAGCCGTAGGTCACCCCATCCCATGCCTCCAGGGTCCCCTCGTCGTGGCTGAGGGCGTCATCGCCGTCGCAGTCCTGGTCGATGCCGTCGTCGGCCGTCTCCGTGCCTTCCGGGTTGGCTTGTGGGTCGGTGTCATCACAGTCGCTGCTGTCGGCGACGTAGCCGGTGGGCGGCTCGCAAGCTTGAAGGGAGACATCCGGATCTCCGAAGCTGTCGCTGTCCGCGTCCGCGTAGAAGGGGAGCGTCATGCCCTCGTCGATCTCGCCATCGCAGTTGTTGTCCACGTCATCGCAGACCTCGGCCGCAGACGAGTTGATCTCTGCGTCGGTGTCGTCGCAGTCGGTCTCGGCCGATTCGCCGTCGTTGTCCTGGTCGACCGGCGTGTTGGTGTCATCCGTGCTGGTGTCGAGGGGCTCAGCTTTGTCGCAGGCGACCCAGAAAGTCAGCAGGAGGGGAAGGCAGCGCATGAGAATTCCGGGGTCTGAGGTTGAGCACCGGATAGCGCGCCCAAGCGCTGCTTGGTACACCCCGTGGGATCGCTGTAGGGACTCCCACTCTCGGACACTAGTCCGGCATCCCGAAGAGCCGCCGAGCGTTCTCAGTGCTCACCTGAGCCACATGTTCCACGCTCTGCCCCCGCAGCTCCGCGATGCGCTCAGCAATATGTGGCAGGTATTCTGGGAGGTTGCGCTTGGGCCTTGGCTTGAGGGTTCGAGGCGTCAGCCAGGGGGCGTCCGTCTCGATTAGCAGGCGCTCATCTGGGATCTCAGGCACCAGCTCCGCCAGTCCAGCGCCGCGTCTCTCGTCGCAGACCCAGCCGGTTACGCCGATGTGGCAGTCCAACTCCAGGTAGCGCTCCATGTCTTTCCGCTCGCCAGTAAAGCAGTGAACGACCGCCCCGGGCAGCTTTGGGCGCCATTGGGCCAAGATATCTGCGAAGCGGGAGAAGGCGTCCCGCTCGTGTAGAAAGACTGGCATGCCAAGCTCGGCAGCCAGCTCAAGTTGTTGGTGAAAGGCCGTCTCCTGGGCATCCTGCGGAGAGAACATGCGGTTGAAGTCCAGGCCACACTCGCCGATGGCCACCACGTGGGACTCCCGGGCCAACTCCCGCAGAGTGTTCAGGGCTTCTGGGGAGCAGTCTGTGGCTCTGTGGGGATGGATTCCCGCTGTTGAGAACAACACTCCGGAGTGTTTGAGTGCCATGGCTGATCCCGCCTGCGAGGTCACCACGTCCGTTCCGGTGATCAGGATCTGGGCGACCCCCTGGGCCTGAGCTTGCTGCACCACGGCGGGCCAGTCGTGCCGGAACTGCCTGCCGGCAAGGTTTACGCCGATGTCGATAAATTCAGTTGCTTTGCTTGTCATTTGCTGGGAGCTAGTCCCCTAATGGCCCAGCGAAAACCCCTGGAGCAAAAGAAATGGCCTCGATTCCGACCTCCCTGCTCGACTTTATGGTCGAGCTGGCCGAGAACAACAACCGCGAGTGGTTCGCCGAGAACAAGAAGCGCTACGAGGGGTTGGTCAAGGACCCTGCCCTGGCCTTCATCTCAGACTTCCAGGTCCCACTCCAGAAGCAGGTCAGCCCGCACTTCGTTGCGGTGGCCAAGGGGCAGGGTGGCTCCCTGTTTCGCATCTACCGGGACACGCGCTTCTCCAAGGACAAGACCCCCTACAAGACCTATACCGGTATGCACTTTCGCCACGAGCTGATGGGTCGAGATGTGCACGCACCCGGCTTTTACCTGGGCTTGGAGCCTGGCAATGTGGGCTGTGGTTCCGGAATCTGGCAGCCGCAGAAGGATGCGTTGGCGGCTGTACGCAAGGGCATAATGGAGCACCCCAATGAGTGGGTTCAGGCCCGGGATGAGGTGATAGCCAAAGGCTGGTCCTTCATGGGACAGAGCCTCAAGCGGGCGCCCAAGGGCTACGACGTGAACCACCCGCTCATCGAGGATCTACGCAGAAAGGACTTTGCTGTCTGGAAGGCGGTCTCTGAGGATGAACTGGCCAATGACGGAGCCGAGCATCGCTTGGCCGCCATCTTGGCCGAGACGGTGCCGACAGTACAGTTCTTGTGCGCCTGTCTGGACTTGCCCTGCTGACGGGGCTCCTCAGTCCTCGTTGCTCTCGCCCGGCGTGCCCATTGCCTGGTAGAGCCAGCTGTCTGCCTTGCCGTCCTTCTCCCGCGCCAAGGCCATATCCTCGAGCTGCAGCCCGAACTCCAACAGGTCCAAGGCTTGGTCGTCGGGGGTATAGAGCCCGAGCTGCTCGCCATCGCTGGAGAGCTTCATGTCCAGGTACTCGGTGCCCTTGCTGCCGTCGCCATCGGCCAAGAGCAGCACAAAGCCTCCGGCGGGGACCACCAGGCTGCCCTGGATCTCAGCGGGCTCTCCATCCTCCAGGTTGTCGCGCAGTAAAAAGCCGTCCAGGTCGACCTCGGCCTCGGAGCCGTTGTAGATCTCGATCCAGTCCGGGCTGGTCTCGTCGTCGTCCACCCAGCTCAGGCTGTTCGACGCCATGACCTCGTTGATGGAGATATCCAGCAGATATTCACCCTCCAAGGGTTCAACTGCGGTGTCCTCGCAGTCCGGGCAGAGCTCGACCACGGCATAGCCACCTGAGCAGCCCAAGAGAAGAGGCGCAAGGTGCGCGAGAATGGCCAACATCACAGCTCCCAAAAGTCTTCCATTTGCTCCGGCCGGCCACGCACCCATCTGCGCAGTTCCGCCCGGTAATTGTCGACCTGAGTCATGTTGCACTCACGCCGGGGGTCGTCTTCGATGTAAGGCGTGGTGAGCGCCTCGACCTCGTCGATGACCTTCTGCAGTTCGTCTTCGTCGTAGGCGTTCTGCAGCACCCAAGCCATGCTTTCGCGTTGGGCTTCGGTGCACGCGGCGTCGGCCCAACACGCGCTGGTCAGGCGGGCCCGCGGGTAGTCCCAGTTCATGCCCCAAGCGCCGGCCGAGAGGAAAGCGTAGTCCAGATCGAAGGGCAACAAGACCGCCCGGCCCTGGTCGGCTGGGTCGAAGTACACCCGGTAGTTGTTGGTGTTCATCGAGTAGCCATCCAGGTGCCCGATGAGCTGGTCAACGGCCACGTGGGTGTGCTGGCGCTCCCAGTTCAACACGCCGGACATGCGATCGTAGAAGTTCGCTTGATAGACGCTCGCCTCTACCTCCGAGGTGAAGGCGATGATGTCTGAGTTGGCGACATCCTCTCCCTCCTCCTGCTCGAAGTCGGGTGCCAGCGCGGGCCAGAAGTCCATGAGCTGGTAGCTGCCGTTTGGGTAGTACAGGTACTTGCCGTCGTAGAGGTTGCCATCGGGCTCCTCGAAGTGGCGCTCAAGGAGCTGATCGTCTGGGGTCTCCGTCAGCACGTAGAGACCGTAATCTTGGCCGTTGACCTGAATCCAGGCAAAGCCGTTTCGCGGTACAGGCACGCCGGCGGCCCGGTACAGGGTGTAGCCCAAGTGCTCTTTGCTGTAGGAGCAATCCACCACTGCATTGTTCAGGGTGAGCTGCTTCTGGTCGAAGAGCTTTTGGTCTGGAGAGTAGCGATTCAAGTCGATCTTGAAGCCCGCTTTCCCGGACATTTCACGGAAGGAACCGATGTGGCCCTTTAGGCGTACGCCAACGGGCTCCAACTCCAGGCCGTCAAAAGTCACTTCCCCCTCGACGTAGGTGTAAGGGTCGCTCTCCAGGGCCAGCAGATCGTCGCTGTCCAGAGTGATTTCGACCTGATGAACGACCAGTCGGTTGAAGAGCTGGTCACCGTCGTCTGACCACGCTGGCGCGGTCTCCGTCTCGGGAACCGGCAGATCTGGAAGTGTGGGCGCAGCCGAGTCTGTCGTGTGAGGGACGGCTTCGGTGCACGCGAGCAAGAGCAGGGTGGTGATCACGATTGTAAGCATAGCGCAAAGGCGCGGAAACTCCCCAATGCTGGTGTAAGGTTTACAGGCGTTCCCGAGGTACCCCTATGAGCCTGCTGTCCCCGACTCTTCTCTTTCTGCTCTCGACCGGCTGTGGCGACGGCTTGGTCCAGCTTGGCGGAGAGACCAGCGACGACTCCGAACTCACCATTGACGCCGATGCCGATGGTGATGGGATCCCCGCTGACGAGGATTGTGATGACGAGGACCCGGAGGTTTATCCTGGCGCAGAGGAGGGTGATGAGGCCGACGGCATTGACCAGGACTGCAACGGCGTTGCCGATGACAAGAGCGTCTGCCAGGACGGCTTGGCCGACTACGACGACCTGGAGGAGGCGGTAAACGACGCCCCCGATGGTTTCACCTTGATGGTCTGCGCCGGCACCTACTCGGTTTCCCTGCGTATAGACGACAAAGAGCTTGGCATAGTCGCTATCGAGGGTCCGGCGCTGACCACCCTACAAGGCGATGGTGAGCAGGTTGTGCGCGTGGATGGCCGCGGCGAGCTGTATCTGGAGGGCTTCACGATCACCGGCGGTCAAGCCGAGCAGGGTGCTGGAGTTTCCTGTGATGGTGCCGAACTCACCATGGTGGGCAACGAGGTGGTCGGAAACCAAGGTGGAGACGGAGCTGGTCTCTACACCGAGGACTGCGACGTGGACATCCAAGGCAATGTCTTTGCAGACAACGAAGGAAGCGCCTGGGGCGGCGGCGGTGGCTTCTACAACAGTGAGGGTGAAGTTCGCGGCAACCTGTTCCAGGCAAACATCGCTCTGGAAGGCGGCGGCTTTGCCATCAGCGGAGGCGAGATCCAGGCCATTGAGAACGAGGTACGCGGCAACCTGGCCACGACCACTGATGAGGAGTACCGCGGCGCTGGATCTGGCGGCGGCGGCGTCTGGATCGACGGCAAAGCTGAGCTGCGCGGCAACGTGATCGCGGACAACACCAGCGCCTACAATGGCGGCGGCTTGATCTCGTTTCAAGGTACCGGCGACTTAGAGGGCAACACCATTTCGGGGAACGTCTCCCAAGAGGATGGTGGCGGGCTGTACTTCAACTACGCCAGCTCTCGCGTCGAGGGGAACACCATCTCCAACAACGAGGCCTGGGACGACGCTGGCGGGCTGCGCTCCTACGTGGGCCGATTGGTCATCGTGGACAACCTGTTCGAGGAGAACTCAGCAGGAGACGACGGCGGCGGGCTGAAGATGTCTCACTCCTCCAACACGGTTCGCGACTCCACCTTCATCGGAAACCGAGCTGGCGATGCTGGCGGTGGCCTGGAGCTGGACAATGAGACCGCGGACGTCTCAGGGTGCTTCTTTCAAGGCAACGAGGCTTACCGAGGAGCAGGCATACACTCCTGGACAAACGAAGGTCGATTCACGATCTCGGACTCGGTGTTTCTGGAGAACACCGCTCAGGACTGCGGTGGTGCCCTCTCCTTCGACAACGCTCCCTACCGGGTGACTCTGGAGAACCTGGAACTCACGGACAACTACGCGGGCGACGGCGCCGCGATCTGCTTGGACTACGTGTTGATCGATCCCGGAGAGGAGACCGAGCGCTACTACGCTAGCGATGTTCGACTGGTGAACAGCTACGTCTCGGACAACGACGCGGGAGACGACGGTGGAATCGCATACGTCAAAGCCGGCCAGTTGTTGCTGCTCAACGTCACCACACACGACAACGACTCTCCAGAGTCTGGGGGCTTCTCGGTCAAGGCCGAGGGCACTCTGAGCGTCAGTAACAGCATCATCAGCGGCGTAGATGGGAACGTGGTCTATCTGGAAGACGACGGCCAAGCAGAGTTCTCCTACACTGCCTTTTGGGACAGCGAGGGCTTTGTGGGCATGGAGAGCCCCCTGGGCGCCGACGGCAACGCGCGTTTGGAACCCGATTTTCAAGACGCCGACGGTTTGGACTTTGAGTTGGGCAGCCAGTCGGAGTGCATCGACGCCGGTGACCCCGATATCCGAGACACCGACGGCAGCCGATCGGACATGGGTGCCAGCGGTGGACCGGGCGCACAGTGATTCTTCTCTTGGCCCTGGCATGTACCTCAACGACGATCGATCCTGAGCAAGAGCAACAGGGCGTATTTAGCTGGGTCCTGCCGCAGGACGTAGGCACTGAGACCACGGCCGGATTCTTTGGTCCAGAGGAGCAGGACGCGATCTTCGACGACATCGATCTGGCTGAGTTCGCACTTGAGATCGACGACGATGACGTGCGCAAGCTCGAGCGCGAGGTCAAGGGTGGCGACCACGAATGGGTGCCGGCGACTATGATCTACAAGGGCGTTCGCTACGAGAACATCGGCGTGCGCCTGAAGGGGGAGAACTCCTTCTTGCCATTCGACGAAAAGCCGAGCTTGAAGCTAAAGTTCGACAAGTTTCAGGATGGCTTGCGCTTCGCGGGGCTCAAAGAACTCACGCTGAACAACATGTCCAATGACTACAGCATGATGCACGAGCGGGTGTCCTACAAGCTCATGCGCGAGGCGGGCATTCCGGCCTCTCGCTGCTCCCATGTCACGCTGCAGATCAATGGGGAGGACTATGGTCTCTACGCTGGACTAGAGGGCGTTGACAAGCGCATGATTGCCCGCTGGCTGAGCGACGAAGGCACCATGTTCGAGGTCTGGGATGTTGACTTCTACGACTACTACGTCGACGACTTCCAGGTGGAGTTTGGCGAGGAGGACCGCAGCCACATCCAGGGTTCAGCTGATGCCATGGAACGAACGAGCAGCAAGCAGGCCCTGATCGCCTTGGCTGACCACATGGATGTGGACCAGTTCGTGCGTTTCTTCGCGGCTGAGTCGGTCATCGGGCAGTACGACAGCTACCCCTACGCCAACCCCGGTGACGATGCTCACATCTACGTGGATCCCGAGATCGACCGCCTGATCTGGCTGCCCCACGGCATGGACGAGACTTTCTACTCCCCGGAAAAGAACCCGATGGAAGTCAACGGGATCATCGCGCGTCGCTGCATAGAGGTCGAGGAGTGCAAGGCCGACTACACCGCCGCAGTCTGGGAGCTGCAGGCCCTCTCCGAGGAGCTGGACCAGGGCGCATATGCTCGTGAGGTTCGTGCTCAGATCAGCGACTTGGTGGAGAACGATCCCCATCGACCCTATGGAATGGACTACGTGAACTACTACCAGAGCGCGATGATTGAGTTCATCGACGACCGCTCTGAGGATCTGGAAGTTCACCTGGGACCGCGTCCGGACTGAGCGTGTCGCGGCTCAGGGCTCTGGGTCTTGAGCTGCCCACGCTTGAACTGCGTCCGCCAGCTGCCCTGGGGCCTCCCAAGGCAGCATGTGGCCAGCGCCGGCTACAATACTGTGCTGTGCCCTGAGCGCCTGGGCAAGAGGTCCTTGGTACTTAGCAAGCGTCAGCAGGTCTTGGTCGCCGTGCACAACCAGCGCCGGGCAGCGCAGCTCGCCCAATCGCGTTCGCACATCAAAGGTGTTGCAGGCCTGCCAATCGGCCAGCGCAGTCTTGGGCGGAGTCCCTGCAGATAGCTCGGCGTAGGAGTCCCTGATCGCCTTTGGGGTTCCGGGTCCAAAGGCAGGATCCAGGCGGTAGGGTTGCTCCGCGCTGCTCTCAGCGACCATCTTGAGAATTGCCGGGTGCACCCGCAGCCGGGAGGAGGAGCTGACCATAACCAGCCCGGCGATCAAGTCTGGGTAGTCCAAGGCGAGCTGGAGGCAGACGGCGCCGCCCAAAGAGTGGCCAAGGACTACGGGCTTTGTCGCCTGAGCTTGGAGCTGCTTAGCGACGTGTTCAGCCAAGGCGGAGACCTGGCTGAGCGGGGGGTCGCTCTGTTGTCCTCTACCGGGGAGATCGATGGCCAGTGGGGCGCACCAAGGGGAGAAGTGCTTCAGGACGGGGGACCAAGTGTGTGCGTTTCCGCTGGCTCCGTGAACCAAGATCAGGGTGTTCATGCCGCCCACCTAATGGGTCCGGTCTAGTTTTCCTTGGACAGTTGAACAGATGTTCAGTAGGTATGGATCATGCTTGCTCAACAACTCGCCCTCTTCTCCCAGCCAGAGCTCTCCCTTCCCGGTGACTGGCTTGGCATTCAGCGTATCCAGCTCTCCCAAGAGTCCTGGCTGGAGCACCGGTCAGGGTGGCTCAAGGGCCATGGTCTGCTCTTTGACCAGCTCTGCCGGGAGGTGGACTGGCAAGAGGAGCAGCGGGTGATGTACGAGCGCCTACTGGACGTGCCGCGCTTGGTCGCCAGCTTGCCCAAGAACGGTTTGGCACCGCCCATCCTGGAGCGGGCCGCAGTCATGCTCTCGGAGCGCTACGGGCGCAGTCTGAGCCGCTTGGGGCTGTGCATGTACCGGGGGGGGCAGGACAGCGTGGCTTGGCATGGTGACCGTATGGGAGCCCTCCGGCTAGATACTGTCATCGGCATCCTCTCCCTGGGGGAGCCTAGGCGCTTTGCTATTAGGCCAACCGGAGGCGGGCCGAGCATCGGCTTTGAGTTGGGTTGGGGGGACCTGCTGGTCATGGGCGGCCGCTGCCAAGAAGACTTTGAGCACTGTGTCCCCAAGGTAGCAAGCGCCATGCCACGCATCTCTGTGCAGTTTCGGCAGGCGGCTCCGGCCCCAGCGCTTGTTGAGTGAGGGTACGCAGGCTGGGTACGGTTGCTGCTCGCTGACC
>JBLHMA010000159.1:0-11267 GCA_047621545.1 Cognaticolwellia sp.
GGTACTTGTTCGAGGTCACCCGGGAAACTGTAGACTCATGTACGCCAATTTCGTCGGCTATGTCACGCAGGATCATGGGGCGAAGGTGCTCAACCCCATGGCTGAAGAAGTCTTGCTGGCGCTTAAGGATGGCGTTGACCACCTTGTGAATTGTGGCCTGTCGTTTGTAGATGGACTTGATCAGGAAGTCAGCCGAGTCCAGCTTGTCCTTGATGTAGGCGCGCTCCTCCTTGCTGCCCTCGCCTTCCATGACTCGCTGGTAGTAGGGGCTCACACGCAGCTTGGGAAGCCCATCTTCATTCTGTAGGATCTGCCACTGATCGCCCACTCGAAAGACGTACACGTCGGGGGTGATGTAGCGGGGATCTGCGTCAGCAAAGCCACGGCCTGGCCAAGGCTCAAAGTCCTGGAGCATCTTGTGGTACTCGAGGACATCCTCAACGTCCATGTCCATGGCCTTGGCGACGCCACCGTAGTTCCGGCGCTCAAAGTCACCCAGATGATCCGTGATCAGCTGAACGAAGAACGGGTCCTCAGGGTGGCGAGACCGCGCCTGAATCACCAAGCACTGGGCCAGAGTGTTGGAGCCACAGCCGATGGGGTCCAAAGCCTGCATGATCATCTGTGCGCCCTCGGCATCGTCCAGATCGACATCTGCCTCAGTGGCGACATCTTCCAAGGGGATGGTCAGGTAGCCGCGGTCATCCAGGTTCAGTAGAATTACCTGGGCCGCTCGGCGTTCCCCATCGGTGCAGTGCTGCATCTGGAGCTGCCATGCGAGGTGCTCAATGAGAGTCTGGCTGGTGCTGAGGGTCGCCTCGATTGGCGGCATGTCCTCGCCGCGAACGGTACTGCCTCGGCTGTAATTGCTGTAGGAGTCCAGAACATCGCGCCACTGCTCTTCAGTGAGCTTCTGATCCCGCTCAGGCGCCCCCTCCGGCGTCCCCTCCTTCTTACTCCCTGGGTCGTCCAAACCGGCCCAGTTGTTCTCCATCGTCTCGCCGCCGTTCATCTCGGCGTTATCGGCGTTGCTCTTGCGGTTTTCTTCGCCCAGCCTAGCGGTAAAGTCAGCCAAGGCGTCGTCTTGGCCGGCTCCGGGGATCTCCTCCAGCACAGGGTTCTCGACCAGCTCCTGCTGGATCTGATCGACCAGATCCATGTGAGAGAGCTGGAGGAGCTTGATGGCCTGCTGCAACTGCGGCGTGATGACCAGCTGCTGACTGAGCTTGAGATTTTGCCTGAGTTCGAGTGCCATGAGCTTCTTGCGCCTGCCTGAGAACAATCTGGCACGACAATTGCTATGAGGTCAAGCCGACTGCACTCTCATCGCCAAATACGGGGCGAATCCGAGGCCAATTTCCTCCTGAGTGCGCCTCAGGCCCGGGCTGGAGCGCTCGGCGCCTCTGAGGGCTCACCATCAGAGCTGGCACCACGGCGCTTTCGCTGCTCGATTGCAGCCTTTACGAACGCAGAAAATAGCGGGTGAGGGCGCAAGGGCCGACTCTTGAACTCCGGATGAAATTGGCAGGCAACAAAGTAGGGATGACTGGGCAGCTCGATCATCTCGACGAGCAGTCCGTCCGGGCTGGTGCCTGAGAGGGTCATGCCCCCTTCCTTGAGCGCGGCGTGGTAGCCCGGGTTGACCTCGTAGCGGTGGCGATGCCGTTCACGAATGTCCGTGCTGCCGTAGATCTTAGCTGCCAGGGTTCCGCTGGCGAGCTCACAGGGCCATGCTCCCAAGCGCATCGTGCCACCCTTGTCCACCACTTCGTGTTGGTCGTTCATGAGCTCGATGACCAGGTTCTCCGAGTCCGAAGTGAACTCTCGACTACTCGCGTCGGAGAGATCCAGAACGTTCCTGCAGAACTCGATTGTGGCAACCTGAAGCCCGAGGCAGATGCCGAAGAACGGCACAGAGTTCTCGCGTGCGAAACGGACCGCAGCGATCTTGCCCTCGACCCCACGGTCGCCAAAGCCACCTGGAACCAGGACAGCGTCCAGGCCTGCCAGATCCTTCTCGGGACTCTCGATGTCCACGAGCTCAGAGTCGATGTAGACCAACTCCACCTTGGCGCGGTGGGCGATGCCACCGTGGGTCAAGGCCTCGTTCAAGGACTTGTAGGTGTCCGTGAGGTTCACGTACTTGCCGACAATGCCGATCCGAACCTGCGTCTGGGGGTTTGCCATTCGCTCAACCAGGTCCTCCCAGTTGTGTAGATTTGGCGCGGCGGCCCAGATCCCCAGCTTCTCCAAGATGCGGTCGTCCAGCTGCTCTTCGTGAAAGGTCAAGGGCAGTTGGTGGATGTTCGGCACGTCCGGCGCAGCAATGACCGAGTCCACGTTGACGTTGCAGAAGTGGGCGATCTTCTGGCGCAACGGCTTGGGGAGGGGTCTATCGCTCCGACAAATTAAGATGTCCGGCTGGATGCCCAGACCGAGCAGCTCCTTCACGGAGTGCTGAGTGGGCTTGGTCTTGAGTTCACCTGCCGTTTGGATGTAGGGAACCAAGGTCAGATGAACAAAGAGAACGTTCTGAGGTCCGGCGTCATGGCGAAACTGGCGGATGGCCTCCAAGAAGGGCAAACCCTCGATGTCACCGACCGTGCCGCCTACCTCAATGATACCCAGATCCACGTCCTCTACCGCGTCCCAGATCATGCGCTTGATCTCGTCGGTGATGTGAGGGATGACCTGGACCGTCCGGCCCAAGTACTCGCCCCTGCGTTCACGCTGGATGACGTTCTGGTAGATACGTCCTGTGGTGAAGCTATTCTTACGAGAAAGAGTGCGGTCGGTGAATCGCTCGTAGTGACCCAGGTCCAAGTCAGTTTCCGCACCGTCATCGGTCACGAAGACCTCACCGTGCTGGTAGGGCGACATGGTGCCGGGATCCACGTTGATGTAGGGATCCATCTTCAGGTTAGTGACCCGAATGCCCCGAGCCCCCAAGAGAGCGCCGATGGCAGAGGCGGAGAGGCCCTTACCAAGGGCTGAGAGCACACCACCGGTCACAAAGATGAACTTCTTGCGCATGTTCTCTCCTGGTGGGCCTAGCCCATCATTTCTCGGACGCGTTCGAGGTCTTCCGCTGTGTCGACCGAGGGCGCAGCAGCGTCCAGCCTGACCACAGCGATTGGCATGCCCGCTTCGAGCAATCGCAGCTGCTCCAACTTCTCCGCCTGCTCCCTGACCCCAAGGGGCAGCGACACAAAGCGAGCCAGAGCATTCCGCCGGAAGCCGTAACACCCAAGGTGCTGCAGGGATCCTGCTTGCCCCCCCCCGGCCGGTGACGAGCGCGTGAAGTCCAGCGCCCAGCCTCGATCATCCACCGTGACCTTGACCACGGACGCTGAGTCAGGGCCCGTGAGCGGGGCAGCCAAAGTGGCGACTTGGACAGCTGGGTCAGCGAAACACGCCACTAGCTTGTCTAAGGCCTGCCCATCAAAGAGGGGCTCATCGCCTTGCACGTTGATCACCAGGGGGAAGTCCGGGTACCGGCCACAGAGCTCCCACACACGATCGCTGCCACTCTGATGCGCGACTGAGGTGAGCTCGGACAGGACACCGTCCTGCTGACAGATTTGCTGAATGCGCTGATCATCCGTGGCCACGACAGGCTCAAAGCCTCCCTCTCGAACCCGGTCAACAACATGGAGCACTAGCTCCCGCCCATTGATCTTAGCCACGGCCTTCGCTGCCAAGCGTGTGCTCCCCCATCTCGCTGGAATGACCACAAGAGCCGGTCCAGACATAAAAACGGCCCGCCGATGAAGGCGAGCCGTTTTTGAATCCATATCCCAGGCGCTCAGCGCTTGGAGAACTGGAAGCGCTTGCGAGCGCCAGGCTGACCTGGTTTCTTACGCTCGACGCGGCGTGCGTCGCGGGTGAGAAATCCGGCCTTCTTCAGATCCGTACGCAAGCTTGGGTTCTGCTGCTCCAAAGCACGGGCCAAGCCCATGCGAATGGCACCGGCCTGACCGGCTTTTCCACCACCGCGAACGGTGACGTACAGATCCACATCCGAGATGCTGTTGGTCAGCACCAAGGGCTGCCGGAGCAGCATCTTCAGGGTCTCACGGTCAAAATAGGCGTCGATTGGACGCTTGTTGACCACGATGGTCCCATTGCCTGGGCGCAAGAAAACACGAGCGGTCGCTTCTTTGCGGCGTCCGGTTCCGTACCACTGGGTAGTAGCCATTATCAGGACTCCTTAGCAGGGGTGGCGTAGACCTTGGGGAAAGGCTGGGGGGCCTGCGCCTGGTGGGGGTGCTCCGCACCTGGGTAGACCTTGAGCTTGGAAATCATCTGACGACCCAAGCGGTTCTTCGGAAGCATGCCCTTGACGGCTTGCATGAACATACGCTCGGAGTCATTCTTGACGACCTCGCGCGCTTCCATGGACTTGAGTCCTCCGAAGTAGCCCGAGTACCGATGGTACATCTTTGTTGCCCACTTACGACCGGTCAACTCGACCTGGGCCGAATTGATGACAACGACGAAATCGCCGGTATCAACGTGTGGTGTGAAGCTTGGCTTGTGCTTGCCGCGCAGGACGATAGCGATCCGGGTAGCGAGACGACCGATGGGTTGCCCAGCGGCGTCGATCACGTACCAATCCCGGACGACTTCGTGGGGCTTGGCGGAGACAGTTCGCATGGCCGCATTTTCCCGTGAATCAGGGTTGAAGAAGAAGTTCAATGCCCCAGTCTCAAATGACAGAGGGGCGAATCCCCAGCCATCTACTGAGCCGGAGGGGCACTGTCAAGGTCAGGTTGGGCCTGTGCTGCCGAGATTTTCCAACAGATCTCCCAGACGTACTGGTCCAGAGGCAGGTCCTGTAGCAAGCCCCCCAAGGTCTCGAGGGCAGTACCCACGCCACCTCGCTGAGCCACCGCCTGCGCCAGGATGCGCTTGGCCCCAGGACTCTGGAGTAGTGGAATCACTGCCGACTGTGCGGCAGTGGCCTTGTTGTTGGCCAAATCCAGCTCGGCTTTGGCCAGAATCCACGCAGTACTGCGCTCGATGGCCGGCACCTGGGTCAAGATCATCTTTGCCTCTCGAAGCTCACCGAGATCTACGGCGAGCAAGGCCCGATAGACCGGGTCCTGTAGACCTTCCAAGTCCCCCATCAGGACTCGGCAGGGATCACTGCCACGACAGTCGGCCAGCTCCATTTGAGCAGGGAGGAGCACCCAGAGGGGTAGCATTCGGTCCGGCACCCGCCTGGCGCGCAGAACAACACCGGGCTGGAGGGTCGAGAGGTGCTCCAGAGCGGCATCTCGTGTCCCTTCCCCTCCCGCCAAGAGCCACGCACGCAGCACATCCGGGTCGGCGGGCCAAGGCGACACAGCTGCCTGCCAATGCCCGAGTTCCTTTGGGGTGCCCCTAAACGCCAAAGCCGCGATGACATGGCTGGCCGAATCCTGTCCGTCCAAGGCCTCCTGAACGCGCTCAGGGGCCGCACCAGTCCGTAGAAGGGCAGCAGCTCGAGTCGGCCCACGCAGGCCCTCACTCTCGATCAAGGCCGCCGCTGCGTCCCCCTCATGAAGCGCCATCCAAGTGCGTTGGCGGCGCTCGCCAAGACTGTCCCCGCTCAACTGCGCCCTGGCCTGAGCCAGGCCAAGGATGCCCTCCTGCCATTGAACAGCGACGGCCTCCACACCTAACCCTGCCGCCGCGTAGCGTGATGCGGCAACTGCAGGCCGGCCAGTCCAGTCGGCGAGCTGCGCCAGACGCCCATTCAGGCGCGGGTCCTGAACCCCTTCGGCCAAGCATTCATTGACCAAGTCCTCAGCCTTATAGAGCTGACCCCGCGCGATCGCGAGCTCTAAGCCAACCCGACATGTGGACGCGTCAGCCTCAAAACCCTGGCGGAACTCCTCCGCCAGCACTTCCGCCTTGGCCAAGCGCCCCTCACGCATGGCGAGCTCCAACGCTAAGCGCTTGCTGTTCCAACTCGGCTCGTGCAGCCCTTGAAGTGCAGTCCGAGCACCGACAAGATCTTCGTGCCCTAGTGCCAAATGTCCCTGAGTGAGGAGCAGTTGATCTCCCTGGAGTTCTCCCTGAACCTCCAAGGCTCGTAAGATCGCAGCCGCCTGGCCCAAATCAACGCCGGCCTCCCCGGCCGAGGCTCCACTGACCTGAACCAAGAGCGCAGCTGCCTGGGGGCTGTCGGGGCGAAGGACCAATGCCTTGCGAGCGGAAGCCGCCGCACCGGCCAGATCCAAACCACGATCAACGCGGGCCTGAGCGTGGGCAACGTAGTCTTCGAAGGGCTGTTTCGGATCTGGGTACATACCCTCGGCTTCCCGCAGCACCGCTTCGACCGCTGGGTCCTTGTCCACGAGGGTCTCAAGCGGTGGCTCATAGGACCAGAATAAGCTTGGCACGCCGCAGCACAAGGCCCCCGCAATCGTGGCGGCAGCTAAGTACATTAAAGCGGTTGGCCGACGGGGACGTCGGCGGCGGGGAGTAGGAAGGGTCATGCCAGGGGCGAAGCGTATCGCCGGTGGAAGGGCGAGGCATTCTTCCTATACCTTGACGCGATCTCCCCGAATGATAGGTGGCGGGCACTCACCATGAAATGTGCGATCTCGCGCACCCCAACGGAGTCTCGATGCCTGTCGACAAGGCCCTCCTCGGCACCCGCTACACCTGCTATGAGTGCGGCGCGAAGTTCTACGATATGAACAAGCCCGAGGCTCTGTGCCCCAGCTGCAACGCTGACCAGGCCAACGACCCCAACCCCGACCCAATCGAGCTTCTCAAGAGCATGAAGCGGCGGTCCCGTTCTAAGACGAAGGCTGAGTCCTCCGTCGAAACGAGCGTCGAGGTCAAGGCCGACGACAACGAAGAGAGCGCAAGCGACGAAGAAGAAGAAGAGAGCGCAAGCGAAGAAGAAGAAGAAGAAGAAGAAGAAGAGAGCTGAGCCCTGTTGAGCCTTCGAGCTCAGTAGTCGACTCGAACTAAGTAAAGACCGCAACTGGGTGCCCCCGGGCCAGCCTGATTGCGGTCTTTCTTCGTCAGGACTTCGGCCATCCACTCCGGAGGCCTGCGCCCTACCCCAACGACGGCTGCCGAGCCTACAAGGTTGCGGACCATGCGACGCAGAAAGCCCTTTCCGTAGAACTCGAGCACGAGCTCGGTGGGCCCCTGCTCCACCGAAGCCATCTCGAGGTCGCGTACCGGACTGCGCGCGCAGCAGCCCTGGCCTCGAAAGCTGGTGAAGTCATGGGTTCCAATGACTCCCTGAAGAGCCTGGGACATTGCTGGCACATCCAGCGCTTTGCGGTGGTGCCAAGCACGCCCGCGATCGAGAGCTGACCGAGCTGGGACCGTGCGGATTCGGTAGCGGTAGAGCTTGCCAACGACCGAATATCGGGCGTGGAAGTCCTCACCGACCTGCTCTGCATGCCAACAGCTCACATCCTGCGGCATGAGGGCGTTCAGGCCATCCCGAATCTGACGCGGTTTTCGTTCCTCCTTAGTGCTGAAACTGCAGACCTGTCCCAAGGCGTGCACTCCTGCATCGGTCCGGCCGCTGGCATGAAGGGTGAAGTCTCCCCCGCCCAGGACCTTACTCAACGCAGCCTGGACAAACTGCTGGACAGTAGGTGCATTGGGCTGGAGCTGCCAGCCTGAGTACCCGGCGCCGTCGTACTCCAGGTGGATGCGCCAGTTGTTCACTTCCGGTCGATCTTCAGACCGAAGCTGAGGGTGCCGCCGGCAAAGGAGAGGCCCTCGTCGCTGAAGAGCGTTGACTGGCGGTAGGACACGGTCAGGTAGGTATCCACGATACCCCAGCGGGCCTGGGCCAAGGAAGCACGCTTCGGGTCCATCCAGTCCAGGAGCAAGTCACCACCGACCGCCCAGCTGTAGCCAGCCTTGCCGCCTGCCGTCCGCTCGAATGCGGTCAGGTTCTCCACATCGAGAGCACCACTGCGCTCAAGCCACGGGTAGTAGTCCAAGCTGGCACCTATCCAGGGCACGATGGGCATTCCAACGTACTGGTCCGGCCCCAACTTCCAACGAGGAATAAAAGGGTCCAGGCGCAAGGTGGCCCCAACGCCCAAAGGCAGCACATTCATCCGGGTGGACGAAGTGCTCTCCGAACCAGTCGTGCTGACTTGGTTCCCCTGCTTTCGCATGAGTCCCAAACGGGCGTCTGCCGAGAGAAAGCGAAAGAACTGATAGGAGCCACCGAGCTCAACCATGGTGATTTGCCCGTTGTAGACAGACTCCCATGCGTCGTTGGAGCTGCTGCTGCCGGCGTTCATCTGAGCAGGACCGACGCGCACATGATTGGACTTGGACTTGGCAGTCCAACCAGCATGTAGCTCCGTGTCTTGCTCCTCTTCCTGCACGTCGTCCTGTGCGATTGCCGGCGCCGAGACCAGAAGCAACGCTCCAAGACCCAGACCCCTTCGACGCCGACGGCTCAGCGCCAAGGCTCCCAACAAGACTCCAAAGAGGCCAGCACCTCCGGAGGTGTTGCTACAGCCAAAGCCTCCAGGCTCATTTGCCAGCTGAGAGGCAGAGAAGGTGGGCTCGGGGGTGACCGTCTGGATTTCGCTCATGGGTCCTTCCGCTGAATCGTCGAGGGCGCGCACGCCCACATAGTAAGTCTGGTAGTTCGTCACCCCTTCCACGCTCAGCGTCTGGTCAGAACCGGGGGCCTCGACCGTGAACTGAATGGGGTTTTCTAGCTCGTCTGGACCTTCGTATTCCGGCAGGTCATCCACCGTAAATTCAACGGTGCTCACGTACACTTCGTAAGTGGCGAGATCCGGCTCATCGCCTCCGTCGACGTTGACCAGGATCGTCGAGTCTTCGAATCCCAAGCTGACCACAGGTTGATCAGGCGGGGTGTCCAAGTCGATGTCCACGGCAATGCGTCCATCTTCTTGGACCAGGAAGAGCCGGTTCGACCCCTCGCTCAGCTCCAGATCGGCCAGAGAGAGCGCAAGACTTGCAGATCCATCCTCAAAATCGCCGCTGGCCAGCTCCGTGCCGATCTCCACGCCATCTCGAAGGGTGTAGCTGCCTTCCGTATCGGAGGTCAGGGTGAGGCTGATCGTGTCGCTATCGGTAAAGGGCCCCTCTTCGGCGATCTCAATGCCTAACCAGGGCCGGTCGGTGAAGACGTAGACGCTGCCACCGGAGAGCCCGAGCAAGTAGCCCGGCGCTGCGGCCACCTCCTCCAGGACCGGCAGCCCAAGATCCTCCAGTTCAAAGGAGTAGAGAGGCTCTGAGGTGATCGCGGTGTTCACATTCTCCCGCACATCCAAGGTGTCCTGGCTGAGATAGGCCACCCAATCCCCGTCATCCGGGGAGACGCTGCAGGTAATGTCCAGAGGTGTCTCCAGGTTGGAGAGAACCACACCAACTTCATTGTTCGTCTGTGCCGGCAGAATGGACAGAATACGACCGTCTACCTGTTTGTCCGCCGCGAACACCGTGTCGTTGATGTCCAGAGGCGCACAGGCAGCCACGTAGTCAGTGTTCGTGACCTGGGGCTGGAGGATTGAGGGCGCGCCGTTACTCAGGGCGATCTTGGAGACCTGTTGTCCCCCGTGGAAGACCATCCAGTAGCTGTTCAGTAAGAGGGTAGATTCCACGCCAGAGACACCCAGAGTGTTGCCGCTGGACTCAGAGGCCAAGGCGAAGGTCTCACTACCGTCCTGTGCGCCAAGGTAGATCTGAGGATTTCCATCCTCCTGAGCTGCCAGAACATAGAGTTGCCCGACATCGACAGGCGTAGACACGGTCAGGGCAAGAATCTCCTGTTCGCTGACGTAAACAGGGTCCTGGAGGCTGATAACCCCGTCATCATCCACTTCGATCACGACCACTGAGCCATCACTACAGCCGGTGTAGAAGGCCCAGGCGCTACCCCGGTCATAGCTGGCCATTGGCGTCGCGCCGCTACAGCCAGCCACAGTGGTGGTCTCCCAAGTCTCCAGGTCCAAGATCAGAATCTGCGTGCCTGAAACAAAGGCCGCAAGTTCCCCTCCCGGAGCCACAAGCATGTCGCTTGCCGTGCTGTCCAAGTCAACTTGGGCGACGTAGTCCGCGGGGAGAGCCGTCGCGCTCGGGCTGAGCAAAATCCACAACAAGGGCGTCATCAGTACACTCCAGATTACACGTCTACGGGTCACCCCTGCCAGTTCCGTGCCAACCAGATTGGCCCAGTTCTGACAGAGAATCCTGACAGCTTGTCAGTCGGAGAATCCCCCCCGAACTGGACCCGAAAAGTTGTCAGAGCAGATCAAGCTCGATCATACCGAGCACGGCTTGCACAGCGTTCGCTGCGGGAAGACGCATCGGATCCCCGGCCACGAAGAGCTGAACCCCTTGCCCTGCCGGGTCCGCACGCACTCGCCCGACAGCGAGTTCGGCGCTTCCCGCCCTGCCTCGCGGCATCAGACCGGGCTCGAGTTGCCGAAAGAGCTGAAGGCCGTCGAAGTCCTCCACAGCTTGATTGACGCTCTCAACGCTGATGCCTTGGCCATAGATCTGGAGACTCAGCCCAAGACCCACAAACATCGGAACCAACACCTGGTCAACGGCCACTGCCCCTGGGCGAAGGCCCAGGACGTGACTGGCCTGTGATGCCGCGATCAGCTCCGACTGCAACCATCCACTCGGCTGGGTCTCTCCCCAGCCAGGCAGCAAGTCAAAGGCCAGACCGTGCTCAAAGACCACCCGGGGGGGGGTCTGAGAGTTGAACAACGCTGCAACCTGCCCGGAGAGCTCCCGCACGCCCTTCTCATCAGCGATGGATGCGGACATCATTGCAGTTCCGCGGATCTGCCCCAATCCGAGAGGACGAAGCGCAGCACCGATACCAATCAGCGCCAAGGCTAAAGCACCAGGGCATGTACCAACACCAGTCTCGCGCAGTGCCTCTAGAGCGCCTGCACTACGTCCTACAAGTAGCGGTATGCCGGCACCGGGCTTTCGATAGCCGGCCAAGTCAATAATCGGGCAGCCTGCCTCCGCAGCCTCGTCCAGCAGCTCTCTGTCCTTATCGGTGACAGGTCCTGCCACAAGAACAAGGTCAACCTCCTCCAACACAGCAGCCGTGAGTAAGCCCACCGTGAGCTGCTTCTTTCGGAAGCTGAGCTCGGTGATCTCCACGCTAAGGGCGTCTACAGGGTGAAACACCCGCAGCGCGATGGGAGACTCAGCAAGTGCTCCAAGCACCTCCCGACCCAAGAGAGAGGTTGCCCCCGTTACACAAATTCCGTAACCAGCTTCAGCCATGA
>JBLHMA010000160.1:0-11162 GCA_047621545.1 Cognaticolwellia sp.
CGTCCGGGCCATTTTGACCCGGATCGTGGCTGAGGAATCTGCCCATGCTGAGCTGGCATGGGCCACCCTTCGCTGGTGCGTGGATCAAGGTGGGCAGGAGGTGCTGGATGCTCTGGCGCCGATCTTCTAGAACATGGTTGTGCCCGAGCCCACCGCATTCCCAGAGGTGGGTATTCCCAGCCACGGCTTGTTGGACCGGGATGCTGTGCGTGCAGCTCTGGCCGAGGGTCTGCAGCGGGTCGTGCGTCCTGCCTGGAAGGCTCTGTCCGCCAGTTGATCTGGCCCGGTGTTGGTTTGGCCCGGTGCTGATCTGGCAGCGGTGAATCCACTGTAAGCACCCGGGCGCACCCATCGGCGTCCGGGTGCTTACACCGGGCACTATGATCATCGCTTTCTTCGTCTTTGTTTTGTCCATTGTGCTTGCCGCCCACGTCTACCTGGGCGTGCGCATGGTCCGTGGCGCCAAGTTGCCCCGCTGGCAACGCCTCTGTGTGATGGGCGGCTTGGCCTTGAGCTTCTGTTTGGGCATTGGCACCATGCCACTGCGAGATCAGCCCTGGGCCCAGCCCTTCTTGGTCTTGGGCTACTTGGCCATTGGGATCTTCGGTGCCTTCTTCTTCATGTTCCTCTTCAAGGACGTCCTCTGGGGGCTGGGGACTCTGCTGGACAAGGCCGTGCCGGTCATGCCCCAGGACCCCGATCGCCGTCGCCTGCTGCAGAACGCGCTGAACTTGGGTGTGATTGGTAGTGCTGCGGGAGTGGGGTTGGTCGGCTTTGCCAAGGCCCAGTCCGCCGCCAAGGTGGAAGAGGTCACCGTTCCAATCGAAGGCCTGCCGCTGGAGCTCGAGGGCTTCTCGATCGTCCAGATCTCCGACGTGCACGTGGGGCCGACGGTCCGCCGGGGTCGAATCGAGGAGATCGTCGGCACCATCAACGGCTTGAACGCGGATCTGATTGCTGTGACGGGCGATCTGGTGGATGGCACGGTTGAGGGGCTCAGGGAGCATGTGGCGCCCCTGGCTGGATTGCGGGCCCGCCATGGGGTCTACTTCAGTACGGGAAACCACGAGTATTACTCCGGGGCCGAGGCCTGGTGTGCGCACGTCTCCAGCGCTCTGGGTATGATCGTTCTCATGGATGAACACACCACGATCACCCACCAGGGCCACACCTTGGTTGTGGGGGGGGTGGCCGATCTCAAGGCCGAGCAGCACGTCGCCTCTCACCGATCGGACCCTTTTGCAGCCATAGAAGGTGCACCGGAGGATGCAGCCCTGCGATTGTTGTTGGCGCACCAGCCCCCCTCCATCTACGACGCCGCCTTAGCGGGGTGGGACCTGGTGCTCTCCGGTCACACCCATGCGGGACAGTTCTTCCCCTTTACCCTGCTGATTCACTTGGCACAGCCCTTTGTCTCCGGCCTGCACAAGGTGGAAAAAGCCTGGCTCTACGTGAACCGTGGAACCACGTATTGGGGCCCGCCCATCCGCCTTGGAGCGGCTCAAGAGATCACCCGCTTGGTGTTGATGCGCGCGTGAATTGTTGATGATGCGGCTCTTCTGGTTTAGGGGGGCGGTCGTTGTGAACTGCATGGGCCGGATAGGGAGACTTTCTCCTGCCGCCCGGCCCGAATTCAGGAGAATGAATGTACCGCTGCCAGAACTGCAATGTTCTTGTCACCGCCGGCTCCAAGGTCAACCGCATCGTCGTGGACACGCGCCCGCGCAGCTACGAGCAGACCCAGGCTCCCAAGGGACGTAAGAAGCGTAAGACGAAGGGTCGCTTCCAGAACACCGAGTCCCATGGCTGGGAGATCGTTCGCGAGCTGGCTGTTTGCCCTCCTTGCTACGACAAGCTGAGCGAAGAGATCGCTCCTCCCGTCATCGGTACCCCGACGATTCGTTCCGAGTCCGAGGTCGAAGAAGAGACCCGCTACCGCGAAGACGCCTACTAGGCTGCCTTCAAGGCTTGCTGTCTCGCTTGCGAGACGCACTGCACCCCGGCCCTTGTGGCTGGGGTGTTGTGCTCTGCCTCAAAGGGGGGCCTTGCCCTCCTTGCATGACCTGCTTCGCTGGCCAGCCCCCCCCATAGGAATAAAGCCAGGTTTCCTCCCCGTCCCTACCGGGCCGACCCACCTTCCTGGCGGGTCGCTGCGCGACCTGCACGAGCTTTTCGAAGCCTTAGGCTGCGCGCTGCGTTTCGAATTTGCGCGTACAGCCCGGGGGGCCGCAGCTGGCGGCTAAAAGGGCTGTTGGGGCTTGATTGAAGGGGGCCAGGATGTGCCCGTCCCGTAGGACTTACCCGTGACCAGGGCTGCCGCCCTGGGAGCTTTGCAGCTTGAGGGCGGGTCACCTGATCAGATTGTTCCGCCATTGCCACTGACCCAGTCTCTCGGCGCGGTAGAGGGTGGCCCTACGGGCTGTGCTGACGACTTCGAAACGCAGCGCGCAGCGTAAGGCTTCGAAGAGTCAGTACAGGTTTGCAAAGCAAACCCACAGGAAGGGGGATCCCCATAGGGGTGGGGGAAAACTGGCGTTTCCCCCTCGCCGGGGGGTGCTGACCGGCGTAGCCGGGCATGCAAGGGGGGCTGCGTAAGCCCCCCTCTGGGGACACAGCCAGACGCTGCTCCGTGCCACTCCACTGCGCGTAGGCACCCGTCCGGAACAGCATCAGTTCTCCTCACCGAACCAAGCGAAAGCTACTAAAAACAAAGGGATAGCGCCGCTGGTACCAGTTCCGAAAGCTGCGCCGGACCAAGCTAGGATGCGTCGCCCAAGAGCCCCCAAAGACGACCTGGTGCCAGTCGTCAAAGAAGTCCGCGCTGTAGCCGGGATAAGTGGTCGCCCAGGCACGAAAGCCGGGCAGGGGGCCAAAGCGCGATGCGGTCCACTCCCAGCCGTTCCCCACGAGCTCGTGCACGCCCCAAGCGCTTGCACCGGCAGGGTGACTGCCAACGGGGGCCGGGCTCCAGCGTACAAAATCCAGGCGGCCGTGCTCTGGACTCCAAGGCTGCTCTCCCCACGGATGGGATCGCCAGTCTCCCTGTGGCGTGCTGTAGGCCGCACGGTTCAGCTCGCCCTCGGTTGGAAGGCGGGCACCCTTCCAGCGCGCGTAGGCTGTGGCCGCCGCGTAGGACACCTGTGCCGGCCAGCCTCCTGCTTGGGCGATGGGAACGTGGCCAAAGACCCACTTGATGCGCCAGCCCTGCTCCGAGGGCACCCAAGAGCCCGGATGCTCAGGCCGCCAGCTCAGATCCTGGGCATCCCAGTAGCGGTCCTCCATCCAGGCTCCGGAGTCCACAAACTCCGCAAAGTCGCTGACGCGAACCGGATGAGAGTCTAAGTCAAAGGCAGCGAGTTCGTGGGTTTTCAGGCTGAACTCGTTGTCCCATCCAAAGTCCTGGTCTTCCCACCGGGCTCCGATCCGCGTCTCACCCCCTGGAATGTGCACCACCGTCGATGCCACCCCGGCCCCCAAGTCCGGCTGCTCCCCCAAGGACAAAAGCCCAGGCTGTTCCTGGAACATGTACAGCAGGGTCTCGTGGTGCAGGCGCTCATGCTCCAAGCACAGGTGCAGGATTCGACCCTTCTCGCAGAGCTCTCCTGGGGTGCTGAGTACCTGTGGGATCAGCGCCAGGATGCGTGCCCGAATCCGGTCGCGGTAGGCGTGCACCACCGAGAGCTCAGGCCAAGCTTGGATGGACGCCGCTTGCGCTGCGTCTTGGTCGTGGGGGTCGATCCCGCGCTCGAACAGGCAGTCCAGCTCCGCATCCATTGCGCCGAGTCCCAAGGCGCCGGCGCCGACCTGGTTCCATGCAAAGGCAGGCAGGTGGCCCACGTAGAACAGGATGGGGTGCCGCAGCTGGATGGGTCGATCCAGCAGGCAGGTGTGTGGCACGCGTTCAAAGATCGCGTCGCTGCGAGACCAACAGTCCCTCAGCTCGCTCTCAAAGCGCTCGATGGATGACGGCGACTCGGACATCGTGGAGGGCTCCCGAAGGGTGTGCTCCTCTCAGGGATAACCCTGCGTCTTGAGCCAAGTGCAGTCGTTGTAGCAGTAGCCGGCGTCTTCCACGCAGGTGAACGCAGCCGGGCAATCCGATTGGGTCACGCAGGCCTTCAAACAGTAGGCGCCGCCCCAGCACTCAAAGCCGGAGGGACAGGTGCCGCCCGAGCAGCGCTCGCAGGAGCCGCCGTCGTCGTTGCAGCCGCCGTTCTGGCAGATCTCTCCAACCGAGCAGTCCCGCTGGCTGTCGGTGCACTCCGGAACGCGACACTCCCCTTCCAGACAGCTCTGGCCAGCCCAGCAGTCCCGGTCCGTGCCGCAGCCCAGCTGGCAGGTGTAGCTCTCTAACTCGCAGTACTGGCCCAGGGTGCACACCGCGCTGGTCATGCACTCCACGGCCATGCATTCATCTGAGATGCAGGCTTCTCCCTGGCCACAGTCGGTGTTGACCACGCACTCGGGGGTGCTCTCACAGCCCATCAAGAGCGTGAACAGGGTCAGCAGCATCGCGATCATTGGCAGAAGTCCTCGACCGCGCCACCGCCGTACTCGTAGTAGACGGTGATGGAGGCGCTTGGGGAGGGCACCGTCTCGTCGTAGAAGACAATGGCAGGCTGCTCATCGCCGTCCGCGCCAGGAACGCGGTCGTAGTACCAGATGCCAGCATCGCAGGGGATTGGCTCCTCCTCGTCGATGCGCACCTCCAGGGTGCCCGCGCTGGGTTCCTGGCTCAGGTAGAAGGTGGTCTCCAGGCTGCTTGCGGCAAGACCCAGCTTCTGCACGATGGGCTCAAAATCTGAGCTGCAGATGTCCCCGATCACGCCCCCGGTGAGCTCGGCCAGCTCCATGTAGCGGCTGCCCACATTGGGGGGAAAGTCGGGGTCATCACAGCCGATTGCTGCCTCGGTCGTGCTGACCAAGGCGCTGGCCACGAAGGCATCTCGTCCGACCTTGCGCTTCAGATCCTGAAACTGCTGGGCGTAGCCGATGGGGCTGAGCAGGGAGCTGTCTTGCTCGTCGGAGACAAAGATGATGCTCAGGGGGGCATCATCCCGCAGGAAGCCGGCGTTGCTGCCGTCTGCCACCCGGTCGGTGAGGCTCGCCAGTGCGCCCGCCATCCCGGCTTCAGCGCCGGAGCCACAGGTCCCCAGCTGCACCAAGTGCTCGAACTGGAGCTCTGCGTTTGGGGTGCCGGGTGCGATGATCAGCGGCCCGGCCAGCTCGCCGTCTTCTGGGACCGGCCAGAACTCGGGCACCGTGCAGCCGTAGGTGCCGGGAGGCAGTGGTTCCCCCAGAGTCGTGCTGGTTACACCGATGTGGTAGTCGGTGTTTGCTTCGACAAAATACTGGATAAATGCCGAGAAATGCTGTGACAGCTTGTTCTGGTACGGCATCATCGACGCGGAGTTGTCCACCACCAACAGGATGTCCACCTTGTCGGCGGGATCCTGGGTGAAGGCGTCCGTGCGGTCCAGCACGGCCACGTCGTAGTCTTGGCAAGCGAGGAGGAGGGTCAAAAGCATGCAGCCATCCTATCCCTTTGGGGGCAGGTCCCGCAGCATTCGCGTGTGCCAAGCGCCACGAATTCCGCCCACCAGCGCACCGACGGCGACCGCGCCTATTTTCGCTGGACTCAGGGTGCCCGACCAGGTCTGGAGCTGATCCAAGGGCAGGTTCCAGATCAACAGCACCAAGCCCAATGCGGCGCCTATGGCCAAGTAGCTGCCACGGGCCCACTCCAAGAGGCTGGTCTTGTCGCCCACTACGCGGCTCTGCACCCACGCTTCCACCGGTGGGGTCAGCAGGCCCGAGACCAAGATTCCAGCGGCCAGGGTGTCCAGCGCCAAGCTGGTCTCTGCAGCCAGTGCGCCCTGCAGAGTGCTGTCCTCGACTGGGGGAAGGGGCAAGACCTGTGGGGCCAGGAGAACGGCGCCGTAGAACAGGGCCAAGCCCAAGACGGGCAGGATCCAAGCAGCCCCCCAAGACAACCAGCGCTTGGAGGACCACACGCTCAATCCAGGCGCCACCAAGGCAGCCAGCACCAACCCGGGCACCGGCGTACCCCAGCCGAAGAGACTGATACCGGCCAATGTCGCCCACAAGGAGCTGTGCAAGAACAGGTGCATCATTTCAGCCTCTTATCTTGCCAACGCCGCCTTGCACGGTCATGTTGCGCGGCCTGGAGGACTCATGTTCCTGTTGCTTCTGGCCTGTACCGCTGATCCCGTCGATACCGCTCTGGATGACAGCGCGGATACGGGGGAAGAGATGATCGATCTGGACCAGGACGGCTCACCCGCCGACGTGGCCTGCGATCTTGGCCTGCGCGCAGCCAGACAACAGCGCCGAGCAAGGCGGGGACTGCGAGGATCTTGACGCTGGGGTCAATCCCGGAGCGCAGGAGATCTGCGACGATGTGGATGTGGATGAGGACTGCGATGGTGACGCTGACGACGCCGATGACAGCGTCGACTCCGCTGGCTTCTCTTCCTTCTACGAGGATGTGGACGGCGACGGCTTTGGGGACGCCACCCAAATGAGCCTGAGCTGCGATGCCGGGTCGGCCCAGGTGGACAACGATCTGGACTGTGGCGATGCAGACGCTGAGATCGGCGAGGAGTGCCGGGGTTGGGACGGTGTCTACACCGGCACCTTCCAGGTCAACGCAGTCGTCGCAGGTATCGGGATCACCGACACCTGTACGGGCACCGCGAACATCGAAGTTGTCCAGGCCAACGACACCCAGATCATCGGCGTGGTGGAGTGCTCCTTCTCGGGCGCATTAGCCAGTGTTTTCGCCGGCGGTTGGGACGCGAACATCACCGGTGATGTGGGCTCGGATGACAGCGCACAAGGGGAGCTGGAGCTGGTAGAAATTCTCACGGACGTTTGGGAAGGGGGATTCGTCGGCAACACTCTGACGGGCAACATCTCGGGCAACACGACCTACGAGAGCTACAAGGTCAGCTACACCGGTGGGTTTGAGGTCATCCGTTAGCGCGGTTTGCCAATCTCGGAAGAGCCGGTAGATCCTGGACTTGCCAAGCGTCCAAGCCGGCGCCATCCTGTTCACTCATAGATAGGCTCTCCCATGCTCTTGCTGCTCTTGGCTTGTTCTGGCTCCGGCTCCGTGGTCCTTGGTGACTCGCTGGACACCGGCGATATTCTGGTAGATCAGGACGGGGATGGCTTCGGCGTGGAGCGGGACTGCGACGACTCGGACCCCGAGATCAACCCCGACGCCGACGAGCTCTGCGACGGCGTGGACAACAACTGCAGCGGCAGCATCGACGACGACCCTGTGGACGCCGAGCGCTACTTCGAGGACGCGGACCAAGATGGCTACGGCGTTGGCCAAGGCGAGCGCTTCTGCGATGCCCCCCAGGGTGCCGCGGACCAGGGTGGGGACTGCGATGACGAGCGCGCGGGCATCAACCCCAGCAAGGTCGAGTCTTGTGACGCCAACGACCGGGACCAGGACTGCAACGGCCTGTCCGATGACCAGGATCCGGGGGTCAATCCCGAGACCTACAACACCTTCTACATCGACCAGGATGGGGACGGCCTGGGGGATCCCGAGAACCCGGTCTACACCTGCGATCGGCAGACGGGCAGCGTCAACAACCTGGATGACTGCGACGATACCGATCCGGAAATCCTCGAGGAGTGTCCTGTAGATGGCTGGGACGGTACCTACGCGGGTGGTTTTCAGCTGGACGTCGTGATCACAGACTTTGGCGTGACCGACACCTGCTCGGGCGAGGGCCGGATCACTGTGGATGGGGCTGGCGGCCCACAGATCCAAGGCGAGATTTACTGCAGCTTTGGCGGCACCCTGGCAGGGGTTCTAGGCGAGCAAGACGCCACGATTCAGGGCCGCTTCTTGGACAGCGACAGCGCCCGCGGTCAGATCGACGTGGGCGGCATCTTCCAGGACACCTGGGACGGCGAGTTCTACAACGACGCTCTGTCCGGAGAGTTCGATGGGGAGACCACCGTGAGCGGCTACGACGTGCAGTACAGCGGCTTCTTCCAGTTTGAGCGCGAGTAGGGCCGCTCCGTCGGCTCAGTAAGTCAGGAAGCGCGGGTCCCGCAGCAGTACGGTCACCAGGACTTCCCACGCGGCTTCCGGGCCAGACTCCTGGGCCACGGCCTCCCACAACGAGGCCAGCTCGGCCAGCTCCGCATCCGGCAGATCCATTGCGGTCAGGCGCCAAAACAGGGAGTGTACTGCCGGGCCAAAGTCCGCGCTCGCACTGCCTTGTTGCAGGGGCGCCTCCTTGAGTAGTCCCTCGCCGCGACCGGCTTGCTCGACGATTTTTGCAGCGGCAATCTGAGCGCTGCGCTTCACCACCGCAGACCAGGGCAGACCTGGCTTGCTCTGTGGGCTGGTCACCGCGTAGCCATCCACACCGCCGGCGAGCACCCTGAAGCCCTCTACGTCGTTGTGCAGCTGGTCAAAGCCGTCCTGTTCCCACTGGAAGGAGGCGATCTGAAGCAGCGTGCTGTCGAGCTGGGAGGGAGAGAGCATGCGCAGGGGCACCGCGTCCAGGCTCTCTGGATCTGGAGGGTTCCGGTAGGACTGTGAGGTGATCAGATCCGCCATAAGCGGCTGCATGTGCCCGCCTTGAGCGACAAACTCAGCGCGCATCGCCTCCAACTCCTCCCTGTCCGCCAGATCCACTGGGCGGCGCCAGAGCAGCTCGGCGGTGTTCTCCACCGCGCAGCTATAGAAGCGCGGGTCTTGGGTCATCGCCCAACCCAGCTCTCCCAGGCCCTCGATTGGGGTACCGAAGTAGGAGGGGCTCACCTCCAAGAACTGCTCGGCCAGGGACTCTCTTTCAGGGTGGTAGTGCTGTTGCTCTACCCGCGAGTACTGACTGAGCCACCAAAAGCCGAACAGGTTCGCCGCCAGGGGGTCGATGGTCGCGTGACAGGCCAGGCAATAGGGGTCGTTTCGAACGGCCTCCTCCACCTCGACCACCTCCTCTCCCTCAGCGAAGGAGATCGGCCGACCCAGGTAGTCCGCACACAGCAGCAAGCGGCTCATTGCAGCGGCCCGGGAGCGGTTCATGTTGGAGGTTGTGGTCGTGTAGCGCCACCACAAGCCGTTGGTCGCCAGGACACCCACGGGGGGCCTTCCATCGGAGTAGCGCGCCTTCTGCCAGCCATCGCCTTCTTCGCGCTCCAGCCCCCAGATCTCGGCCAGCATGGGGTTCGCCATGGTCCAGTCCGAGGTCACCACGGTGCTCCAGGGCAGGTCCTGTGCAATGACATGGGCCATCAGACGGAGGGGTTCTTCCCCGACTGCGCGATTGAACAGGTGCTCCTGCGTGTCGTCTAGGTCGTAGTCCATGTGGTTGACTTCAAAGACATCCAGGCGCGTCCACCACTTCTCGTTCAGCAGCTCGACCATACGGTCCTCCACCGCGGGATCCTTCAGGTAGGACGTGGCGATTTCTTCATAGGTCCCCGGGTCTTCGGACACCCGGCTTAGCTCGGAGGCGCTGGGCAACTTCCCCCTCAGATCCAGGCTCGCCCGGCGCAGTAGACGTGGCGCATCCAAGGACGGCAGGGTCTCCGTCTCCGTCTCCGCAGGGGTCACACAGGCCAGCAGCAGCCAGATCATTGCAGCAAGTCCAGCTCGGGCTCGAAGGCTTGGGCGATAGGGCTTAGGTCCACGCACACCTCACCTTGAAGTTCTCCGTCAAAGGTCGCCGTCATGCAGTTGCTCTCGCAGCTCTGGGGTCCCAGGGTGTACCAGCCGCCCGAGGGATCCCGCACCTCGATAACCCCGGCATTGGTGTTCCAGCCGCAGTCCTCCCACAGGTCGGTCTGGAAGAACAGCGAGTGGCCCAAATAGGAAATTGCGCCTTGGATATTTAGCTGCCTGCTCTCTGTGTATTTCACCGCAACGACCTGGAGCGAGCCACTCACCTTCTCCCGGTAGACCCCATCGTGAGCGGCCCAGGCAAAGCTGCCGGAGTGCTCCGAGAAGACGTTGTTCACCTCGCCCAGAGGGTCGACCACCACTGCCAGGGTCTGGTGCCCACCGCCCTCCATCTCCTGGCCCTCCGGGTTCCGAAACAGGTAGTCGCCCGTGCTGCCTTCGAAGGAGATCTGGCTGCCATCGGGCTCGGTCAAGGCCTGGCGCTCGTAGGTGCTCACCCCAGAGTAGTAGTAGCCGGAATCCGCCACGCAACCGCGCAGGTTGGTGGCATCGATGTACTCCTTGTTCCCGGGACAGATCGAGTCCCCGTGGCTCATCACTTCCAGGTACAGCGCCATGGCTTGGCGGGAGTTTGGAAAGCCCTGGGAGAGCAGCCAGGTCAGCTCGTATTCCAGGTCGGCTGCGTCCCACTCCGGCTCGATGACGGGCTGCTCAGCACCGGGCAGGGTTGATCCCGTGTCGGTTGCGGTCGGTTCATCCGGTGTGGCCGTGCAGGCCAACCAGAGCCAGATCATTGCCCCTCCAATCATTGCCCCTCCAAGGCGCACAGGTAGCGCTCCAGCAGGTACAGGTCGTCTTGGTTTACCCCGCCGCCCAGAGGCATGTCCCCCTGGTCCAACACCCGGGCCCGCACCCGAGAGACCTGGCCAAGCACCAACTCAGGGGTGTCAAAGTCCACCCCGGCAGGGGCCCCGTGTCGCTCTTGGCTCCCCGCCGCGTGACAGCTGTTGCAGTAGGTCAGAAAGAAGCCGTGGCCCCAGCTCTGCCAGCTCAAGGTGGGGTCCGTGGGGCAGTCGGAGGTGTCCTGCAACGACGCGCTGTCGGAGTCCTTTGGACTGGATGCGCAAGAGAGGAGTAGAGCCCAGATCAAAAGCCCTCCATCACGGCCGTGAGCGGGCCCGACTGGATGTAGCGTTCCGGGTCCACGTCTCCGAGAGCCAGGAGCGTGGCGCCTAGATTCTTGGCGCTAAAGCTCTCTCCGGTGTTGCTGGCTTGGCCAGTGGACAGGTCGATCTTGTCTCCGCGGGCCTGATCGTCCAGGGCGCCGTAGGCCCTTCCGCCTCGGATTCCTGCGCCGATCAGCATCGCGGAGGCCGTGGTCCAGTGGTCCTTGCCGCCGTACAGGTTGATGGTCGGCGCCCGGCCCATCTCGGAGAAAAGCACAAAAGTGACCTGGTCCCTCAAGGGCCCCCCTTCAAAGGCGGTG
>JBLHMA010000161.1:0-11147 GCA_047621545.1 Cognaticolwellia sp.
ATGAAGACCTCTGGGTAGTTCTCCTTGAAGATTGCGATGGCCCGCTCAGCCACGCCGCCCGTGTAGAAGCGCTTGTCCAGCTCGGTGAGGTTGTCGTCCTCCGCCCGCTCCACTCCGATGAGGATGTGGGCCAAGCCGGCGCGCACCTGCGCCTCCAGGATTCCCTTCTCGTGGTCGCGCACAATGCAGTCCGCGCGCATGAAGGTCATCCACTTGGTCTTCATGCCCGACTCGATCATCTTCTCGGCAAAGCCGATGTTGAATTTCGGGTCGATGTTCCAGCTCTCGTCTACCCACACGTAGGAGCGTTTGCCGTACTTGTAGTAAAGCAGTTCCACTTCTTCCATCATCCGGTCAACCGACTTGGAGCGCCAGCGGGGCACAAGGCGGATGTTGCCGTCCTTGTCCTCTCGGCGATCGGCCATGGTCGTCCACCAAGCGCAGAAGCTGCACTTGGACACGCAACCACGGCTGTGGTGCAGCGTAGAGCCACCAGGGGAGAAGAGGTAGCGGCTGGTCCCGTACAAGTGCATGGGCATGCGGTCGTAGGCGGGCAGCGGCAGATCATCCAGATGCTTGATCAGGCGCGCAGGCTTGGTTCGAACGGCCTCGCCGTCGCGGCCAAAGGCGATCCCGTCGATATCGTCCCAGTCACCGTCGTTGGGGTGCCGACCACCGTCGATATGATTTAGAATCTCGGCGAAAGTAAGCTCGCCCTCACCCACGCAGATCACGTCGATGTCGGGGTGACAGGCGTAGCGCTTGGCAAGGTTCGTGAAGTGACCGCCACCTGCAACCGTCACTGCTTCCGGGGCAGCCTCGCGGGCCAAGCGGAAGAAGCGCAGCGCCTCGTTGGTGTACAGGGCGTGGTTCTCGCCACAGCCGATGACATGGGGCTTGAAGTCCCGTACACGATCGTAGAGAGACTTCCACCCGACGTGTTCTGGCATGCAGTCTAGGACCTGAACATCGTGGCCTTCTTGGATGGCCACAGCGGCCAGGGCCGGCAGCGCCTGCTGCAAGAGAAAGTTGTCCCCTTCTGAGGTGTAGGGCCAATATCGACGCGGCGGCTGAATGAGCATCACGCGCATGTGGAAGTCTCCGGGTGCTGGTCTAGCCCGTAGTGTGCCGCGTCGCGGCCGGATGTGCGAGCAAGAGCTTTAAGGACTGTGCACTAACACACACCATCCGCCTCAAATCTTGCGTGCAACGGCCAGCCAAGCGCGATTCAAGTGAGCGGTCTTGGGGTGCGAACGAAGCTGCTCCTCCAGTGCCAGGACCTCTTCGAGATCCACGTCACCCGCTGCGAGTTCAAAGGGACCCGAGGGCACGTAGTGGGTCGGAATCATGGACTCGATCTCGAAGTGAGGAGCCAGCAGATCCGCCAGTTCAGGGCCTTCGTAGGTGTGCACCCAGACATCCCCTGGCAGATGAACAACCCCGTCCTCCAAGAGCGAGGCCAGTGTGCCAGCCGGCACGTCCAATGCCGCAGCCCAACCCCAACGGGCTTCGACCGAGCAGAACAAGCGACCACCCGGCTTGAGCCGCTGCGCCACACCTTTAATGATCGCGTCGGGGTCCGAGCAATAGCAGAGAACTTCCGGCGCAATGACCGCATCAAGCGGCGCGATCTCCGGCAGGGCCTCTCCCGTGGACCAATGCAAGTCCAGGCGACCAGGACGACCAACCGCGTGCTGCAAACAGCGCCAAAGAGAGCGCAGATCAGGGTCCACAACCTCCACATCCAGGCCGCGATCCAAGAGCCAGGCCGCAAAGCGCCCACAGCCGCCTCCAAGGTCCATGACGCGCCCAGTCTTCGGCAGCAGTTGCCCCCAGTGATGTTCGTAGATCCCCCTCTCCAAAATCTTTTGCTTGTTGCTGGGGGCATTGGGGTCCAGGAAGTCCAACCACTCGGGGTGATCGTCCCAAGCTTTGACCAAGCCGACCAGGTTGCACATCGGGCCAGGAGGAACGCTTCCACCGTGGTGGATCGCCTCCAGCAGCGGATCCCCAGGCTGCATCCAAAAACTAGAGCCTGCCCAGTCTCGCAGGTCGTTGGCGGCGTATGGAGGGCCGGGCGGGAGGGGGGGCGTGGGCCCTCCGACGATGTGTGCGTCTGCGAGTGACATCTAAGGCAACAACTCCCGGCTCTTGGCCTGTGTTCGCTGGCCAAAGCACTTGACACGACCGCCCCCAATAGGCAATGTTCTCTTCACCTGGGCCAGCCCGGGAACTCTTGCAGCCCTGGAGGCATCATGCGTTGGCGTCCATCCCCCCGCCCCAAGCCCGGCCCCAAGAAATAGGGTCAGGCTTTTTTTCTACTTAGAATCCCGTCCGCTCAATTTTGAGTAGGACGGGTTTCTTACTCTGGGAATCCCAGACGGGGACAACGCGCCTGAGTTAGCGTCCATCAGGCCTGGACCATGCGCCAAGCCGATGGAGAAGCCCAGAGCTGCTTGAGAAGCGCATGGGTCATGCCGTGGCCAGGCCTGTGGGCCTGAACCTGCCCCTGAAGGCGGCAGCCCATCAGCGCCAAGTCCCCGAAGAGGTCCAGCGCCTTGTGCCGCACAGGCTCATCTGGGAAGCGCAGGGCATTGAGTGGGCCGCTGTCACCGAAGACCACCGCGTTGTCCAGGCTGCCCCCCAAAGCTAGCCCAGCCTGGTGCATTGCCTGGACCTGGTCCTGGAAGCCAAAGGTGCGGGCGGACGCGATCTGGCCAAAGTCACCTGCTCCCCCCTGCCAGCGCTGGGTCCCGATCGCGAAATGCTCAAACCGGATCTCCACATCCAAGGCCAGACTCGGGGCCGGCAGCAGCCGCATCCAGCGCACACCGTCCCGAAGCTCTACGGGTTCCAGAACCTCCAGAACCTCCGCCGGCAACCCCTGCCTCTCGGGCGCCATGCGCTCCAACCAAGGCTGCGCAGAGCCGTCCAAGACCGGAATCTCGGGCCCCCAGACCTGCACCAAGAGATTGTCGATGCCAAGAGCGTAGGCCGACGCCAGGAGGTGCTCTACAGTGCTGACGCTGGCGCGGCCCGAAGATGACGTCAGGGTGGTGGCTAAGGTGGTGGCGCTCACCTGTTCGGAACGTGCTGGGATGGGTGCTTGATCGAGATCCATACGCACAAAGACCCGACCATGCCCCGGCGGTGCTGCGCACACACGGACTCGGGCTGGCGCTCCGCTGTGCAGCCCAATCCCGCCCAACTCAAAGTCTAAGGCCACCGTCGCTTGACCCTTCGTTGCTCGGCCTGGTGCCGGAAGCACTCAGTTCTCCGAGGCGCCCGGCAGGCCGCCGACCACGGAGCCTACCTGCACGCCGTTGCGCTCAAACCAGCCCCGGTTCATCTCCAAAGCGTACATGGCCGCTCCTGCGCTGGGTACCCCGCTGCGGTCGTAGGGGGTCATGTTCTCGATGTTGAGCACACGGCCAGTCTCGTCCAAAAAGGCGATGGAAAGTGGGATGGAGGTGTTCTCCATCCAGAAGCTGCGCGGAGCGGTGTTGGGGTAGACGAAGAGCATTCCGTGCTCGGCGTCCATGCTGCTCCGATACATCAGGCCTTGGTGACGCTCTGCGGGGTCATCGGCCAACTCCACGGAGATGGTCTGTTGGCCGACCTGAATATCTGCCATGGGCAGGGTCACTTTCTTTGACGCGCAGGACACCGTCAGCGGAAGGGCCAAGGGCAGGGTCCACAACATCAGAACAACTCCTTCTGCTCAGTTTCAGACGCGGGGGTCTCAGAGTCAGGGGTCTCAGAGTCAAAAGTCTCGGAGGCGGGGGCACCCTGCCCCGCAGAGGACTTGGGTGGCGCATAGCCAAGATGCTCCCAGCCACGCCTGGTCAAAATGCGGCCCCGGGGGGTGCGCTGCAAAAAGCCCTGTTGGATCAAGAAAGGCTCGTACACCGTCTCTATGGTGTCCGATTCCTCCCCGATGGCCGCAGCCAAGTTGCTCAGACCCACCGGTCCGCCGTCAAACTTGTCGGCGATGGCCAACAGGATGCGACGATCCATGTCGTCCAGGCCCAACGCGTCAACGCCGAGGCGCTGCAGCGCCATGCGGGCCAGATCTCTGTCGATCACACCGTTGCCCTCGACCTGGGCAAAGTCTCGGATGCGCTTGAGCAGACGGTTGGCCACGCGAGGGGTTCCCCGGCACCGCGAGCCAAGCTCCTCCGCCCCATCGCTGGTGATCTCGACCCCCAGGCGCTCAGCGCTGCGCGTGACGATGCGAACCAGCTCCTCGGCGGTGTAGAAATCCATGGTGCACTGGATGCCGAAGCGAGCCCGCAGAGGACTGGTCAGCAAGCCAGCACGGGTTGTCGCACCCACCAAAGTGAATCGCTGCAGGGGCAGCTTGACCGACTGGGCGCCGGGACCCGTTCCCAGTACGACGTCGATCTCGTAGTCCTCCATCGCCGGGTAGAGCACTTCTTCCACCGCCCGGTTCAGCCGGTGGATCTCGTCGATGAACAGGATCTCACGCTCTTGCATGTTGTTGAGGATGGCGGCCAGATCCCCTCCCCGCTCAATGACTGGCCCGCTCGTCGTACGGACCTCGACCCCGAGTTCCTCTCCCAGGATGTACGCCAGCGAAGTCTTTCCGAGCCCAGGGGGGCCGGCGAAGAGCACATGATCCAATGCCTCTCCCCGCTGAATTGCAGCGCGGATGTAAACCCGTAGGTTGGACTTAATGCGCTCCTGACCAACGTACTCATCCAGACTCTTGGGACGCAGAGCCGGGTCGAAAAACTCGCCCGGATCTTGCCCGACCGGGTCGCCAACAGGGTCCACAATGCGGCTCACAACCGGCCTCCGGAGAGAACGCGCAAGCTCGCCGACAGGCGCTGGCTAAGGGTGGCTTGGTCGTCTCCACTCCGCTCAACGCCTTCGATGGCCCGGTCGATCTCCGATTTTTTGTAGCCCAAGCGGGCCAGGGCCAATCGCAGGGGGTCTTCGGCCTGGCCGGGCGTGCTCTTGCTGGCTGCCGGAGCACCGGAAGGCGTGAAGACCGGCAGAACCTTGCCGCGGAGCTCCAGCAGTAGGCGCTGAGCCGTCTTTTTGCCGACGCCGGAGACCGCGCAGAGCGCCCGGCTGTCCTCTTCTTGGATGGCACGGCTCAAGCCGGTCTGGCCCAGGGTGTCCAGGAGCGCGACGCCCATCTTGGGGCCCACGCCGCTGATCGAAATCAGGAGCTCAAAGAGCCGCCTCTCATCGCTACTATCAAAGCCGTAGAGACTGAAGCTGTCCTCGCGCACCTGGGTGCTGATAGACAGGGTGAGCTCGGAGCCCAGCACCAAGCGCGCTGCCATCGCAGTCCCGACGGTCACCGCATAGCCCACTCCCCCAACGTCCACAATCAAGGTGGAAGGCTCTTTCTCGACCAACGTTCCACGCAGGCGTGCAATCATCTTCGGCTCCCTTGCGCCGCGTGGTGAGCAGCGTGTGCCAGGTGGGTGATGGCGATAGCAACTGCGTCGGTCGCATCGGCGTTCAGGGCGCTCATGTCTGCCCCTGTGAGCATGCCAACCATACGACGAACCTGTTCTTTGTCGGCACGACCACTTCCTGTGACCGACTTCTTGACCGTCATGGCGTTGTACTCAAAGATGGGGCAATCAGCTCCGGCTCCGGCGAGCAGTGCCACCCCGCGGGCCTGGCCAAGCCGTAGGGCAGACTCGCTGGACTTATGGCGAAAGATAGCCTCGATAGCCACTACTTCCGGTCGATGAACCTGGATGATGGCGCAGAGCCCGGTGTAGATCTCCTGAAGGCGCTGCGGAATCGGGTCCTTGCTCTTGGTCTTGATCGCCCCTGCGGTGATCATTCGGTAGCGACCACGCTGACGCGTAACCAAGCCGTAGCCGGTGGCAGTGGAGCCGGGATCGATGCCTAAGACCAACATGTTTGTTCAGTATCACACTCGGTCGGCAGGCGGAGTCGTCCTACGCCGCAGCCAGCCCCCAGCGAGGGCCAACCCGACCAGAACCAGCACAGCGCTTCCCTGCGCCGGCTCCCCTTCCTGGGCGCAGAGACCACAGCCCTCGTCTACCTTGGCGTCGCAGTCATTGTCGCTTCGGTCCCCGCAGAGCTCCATGGCCTCGTCGACGAGACCATCACAGTCGCTGTCCAGGCCATTGCACACCTCGGAGGCGCCAGGAAAGACGCTGGGGTTGTACACGTTGCAGTCCACCGAATCTGGCCACCCATCGTCGTCGGAATCCTCTCCGTGAACCCGTTCAAAGTCTTGGACCCAGAGGCTTCTGTCAGCGGTGTCAGCGGTGTCAGCCGTGTCAGCCGTGTCAGCCGTGTCAGCCGTGTCAGCCGTGTCAGCCGTGTCAGCCAATGCCAGGGCGGCCCACAGGATCAAGCGACGGTCCCCGCCTGAAAGATGTTGAGCAGGTTCCCTTCGGTGTCACGCAGGGTGATGGCGCGGCCATGCTCGTCCCGGCGCTCGTCCAGCACTTCAATGTGTTCCCGAACACAGCGGCGCTTCAGGTCGTTGAGATCGTCGACCTCCATGTCCAGATAGATCCCGTGCCCGCTGGGGCGAACCATCGGGTCTCCGCCGCTTGCGTCCACAAGCGCCAGCTTCGCGCCGCCACAAGCAAAAAAGACATGGGAGCGACCGGAGCTGACTGCCTCCAGGCCCAAGATCTTCTCGTAAAACACTCGCGCACGGTGGTACTGCAAACAGGGCACAACCACCTCGAGCAATCGAAGACGACTCACGGGTCAAGCTCCAAGGCCATGCTTCCATACTGTCGATCGCCGGTCAGTAGTTCCAACTCCCGGAGCAGGGCAGCGGCTTCGGCCTTTCGGCCAAGGTCTTGGGCTGCGGCAGCCTTAGAGAGAATCAGTGTGGGATGAGGGTAGCGAGAGACCGCCCGACTCAAGACTTGGTAGGCGACATCGGGTCGCCCCGCTTGGCTCAACAAGGTCACCAAGGCCATGACCGGCGCCAGCTCTGTGGGATGGGCATCAGCCACGGCGCCCAGTGCGGTCACGCCCGCATTGATACCGTTCGCGTTCGCAGCAGCCATGCCAGCGCTGACCCCAAGCTCCACGTCCCAAGGCCGGGCCTTGTAGGCGGACTGCAGCAGAGGCAGGGCCTGTTCAGCGTCCCCCATGGTCAGCATCAACATGCCCAGAGCGCCCTGAACGTCAGGAGAGCTTGGCTGCAACTCCAAAGCCTTGCTCAGGCTGGTCACCGCCTCCATCTGCCGTGCCAGACCGATAAAGAGATGTCCCTGCACCAAATAGACCAGGTAGCAGTCCGGGTACTGGTTGACCAAGTCCCGAACGCCTAGCTCTGCAGCAACTGGCGACTCTTTGATGAGCGCCCGGGCGCGCGCCAGCATGGCCTGCCCGTCCGTGTCCAGGCGACCCGCCTCCAGCTCACCGACCACCGCACGATCGAAGATGGCCTGGATAGCGCCGGGGTCGCTCGCGAGCGCCATATCCAGGTTTTCCCTGGATTTCTTATAGTCCCCGTCTCGAAGCTGGACCCGGCCCAGGGCCGCGCGGAGCTCCGGACTTTCCGGAACGGCCTTGACCCCCCGCTCGAGATGATCCCGGGCCATGTCAGGCTCGAGCACCGAGGCTGCCAAGTAGGCCTCGCGGTCACGGGGCACTGCGACCATTGCCTGCAGGCAAACCTCCAGCGCTTCCAAGCCCTTGCCCTGGTCCATGAGGGTCGCTCCCAAGCCGGACCAAGCCTCGGCAAGCCCGGGCTGAACGTCCACGGCCTGTCGGTAGAGCTTTACCGCAGCCTCAGGCTCCCCCAAAGCCCGCTGTACCGACGCCAAGCCCATAGTGGCGCGGCTGTAGCTGGGCTCCAGTGACAAGGCCTTGGCGTAGGCCGTGCTTGCTCGCCTGGGCTCCAGAGCGGCGCGCCCGAGCAGATACCAAGCCATTGGGTCTTGATCGTTGTCCTGGGCGAACTGGAGGTAGGCAATCTCAGCCTGCAGCGCCAAGCCCAAATTGTTCATCAAGTCGATGAGCAGTTCGTGCTTCTCAACGTCTTCGGGCGCTGCCCGGACCCCACTGCGCGCCGCCTCTAGCGCCTCGACAGGGTGTCCTTCGCGCATGAGCTGTTCAGCATCTGGGGCTTTCCCAACAGCCTGAGCAGAGGCAGGAGCAGAGGCGCCGATCGCCAACAGAAGGGAGAGCATGAGTGCGTTCATCAGAGACCTCTAACGGCAGACACCCATCGCGTCGGGTGTCGTCCACATCAGGGAACAGGTATGCTGCCTGCATCCGGAGCGTCTATGTGGATCCTGATGGCGGCTATTGCGAGCGCCGCACCAGAAGTCGCAGTCTTAGGCCTGCACATCCCTGGTCAGAGCGCCGACGAGGGGCGGGCAGGCAGCGCGCGAATCGTTGAGAGCTTGAACGCGTCGGGCGCGATGGTACCCGTTGGACCCGACGAAGTCGCCTTGCGTTTGCAAGGACGTTCCAGCTTGGTCCTGGATTACTTCGCTCTCAGCGAAGGCGAGGCATTGCTGGACGAGGGACAAGCGCTCTACCAGAACGCAGAGCCCGACGCAGCTATCCCCTTGCTTGAACAGGGAGTCGAGGCCCTGGCCGAAGGCGCTCGCGTCAGTGGCAACACCGGCGCGTTGATCGAGGGCTATCTGACCCTCGGCCTGGCGCAGTCGGGAATGGGCAACAATAGCGCGGCCCTACAAGCCTTCAGCGCCGCCGTAGTGTTGGATCCGAAGCGGGAGTTGGACACCATGTCCTACCCCCCCGATGTGATCGAGCTCTACACCCAGGCACAGTCCAGCGTCTTGGCCCAAGGCACTGGCACGCTGAACTTGAAAGGCGTGGGCAACAGCACAGTGAAGGTGGACGGGATCGAGATCGACGGCGATAGCGCCGAAGGCTTGGCCCCGGGAACCCACTATGTGTACGCCACCGATCAGGGCGGAGCGCGCTACGCAGCCGTGACTCAGGTCAGCCCCGGCGAGACGGCAACGGTGACCCTGAGCTTCGGCAGCCTGAGCTTCGCCGAGCCAACCCAGGACCAGGACCTGCGGATGGCACAGACCGAGCACCTCTACTCGGCCTTGGGCGCCTATGCCCAGACGCCCCTGATCCTTCTCGGCGGCCAGGTCGGAGACGAGGTGGTGGTCGCCCTTTACAGCGCCCGCTCCAAGAACTTCTCCCAAGCTCTAAGCGCGCCGGCGGGCACGGACCCCACCCAGGCCATCCTGAATCTCGTCCCTGCCATCGGCAGCTACGTGACCGAAGCAGGTGACATCCGGCCCGACCGCGTGGCCTTTGATGTGCCCGCCTTTGTGCCCAACGACAACACCCTGCTCTTGGAGCTCTTGCTGAACCCCCAAGTGGTTGGACCCAACGGACCGGTCTCCGAGACTGGACCCCGATGGGGACTATGGGCTGGCGTAGGCGGTGTCGCCGCTTTAGGCGCAGGTGCTGCAACCTGGGCGGTCCTTCGGGACCCAGAGCCCAAAGACCAGGGAACGGTAACCCTGGGTCCAATTCCCTAAAGCGGAGGAACTCGGATGAGGGCACAAGAGCGCCTAGAGGTGCTGATGGAGCAGGGGGCGATTCAAGAAATCCTTCGTCCGCTCATGAGCGGCAAGGAGGCCGAGGTTTACCTTGTGCTTTCCGACGATGAGATCCGCGTCGCGAAGATCTACAAGACGGCCAACAACCGAAGCTTCAAGCATCGCGCTGAGTACACCGAGGGCCGAAAGGTCCGGGACAGCCGCAGCCAACGCGCAATGGGCAGCCGCTCTCGCTTTGGTAAAGAGCAGGAAGAGGCCGCTTGGCGAAACGCCGAAGTGGACGTGATCTACCGTCTCACCGCTGCCGGTGTGCGCGTCCCAGAGCCCTACGTCTTCATGGACGGGGTGCTGGTCATGGAGCTCATCAAGGACTTTGACGGCGAGCCTGCCCCACGTCTCTGTGACGTGGAGTTGGACCCGGAGGAGGCCATGTCGGTGTTCAAGGTCTTGCTCAAGGACGTGGTGCGCATGCTCTGCGCTGGCGTTGTACACGGCGACCTGTCGGACTTCAACGTGCTGATGAGCCCTGAGGGGCCAGTGATCATCGACTTCCCACAGGCGGTGGACCCGGCCCACAACCGGAACGCGCAGAAGTTGCTGATTCGGGACGTAAAAAACCTGACCTCGTTCTTGTCGCGATGGGCTCCTTCTCTGAAGAAGACCCGCTACGCCGAGGAAATGTGGGCGCTGTACGAGAAGAACGATCTCGAACCCGAGACCGTACTCACCGGTAAGTTCAAGGGCTCGTCCCGCAAGGCCGACACGCAGTCCGTCTTGGATGAGATCGCTGCCTCGGCACGGGCTGAGTACCAGCGTCGCGTCGCCCTGGGCCTGGAGTTGCCCAAGGACATGGACGAGCAGGAAGAGGAAGTGGAACGGGTCCTGGCCCGAGCGCGTCCAGTAAAGCGGGGCAAGTCGCCCGGGGGCCAAGGCGACCGCAAGCCAAGCCAGAACGAGAGTTCACAGAGCGATGGACGTGGCGGAGGACGCGGCGCCAAGCCCAGCGGTGCCAAGTCCGGCGGTGCCAAGTCCGGCGGTGCCAAGTCCGGCAATGCCAGACGCGGCGAGCGCAGCGCTGGACGCGGAGATGGACAGAGTGAGGGACGCAGCTCTCGAAAGAGTCGTTCTACCGGGCAGGATGAGCGCCCAGACCTTCGGAAGTCCAACGACGGACGCCGAGATGAGCGTCCTGACCTCCGGAAGTCCAATAATGGACACCGAGATGAGCGTCCCGACCTTCGGAATTCTACTGAAGGGCGCCGAGATGAGCGCGGACGTGGAGACGAGCGCAGTCGCGGAGATCAGCGCAGTCGCGGAGACGAGCGCAGTCGCGGAGACGAGCGCAGTCGCGGGGACGATCGCAGTCGCGGAGACGATCGCAGTCGCCGAGACGATCGCAGTCGCGGAGATGAGCGCGGACGTGGAGACGATCGCAGTCGCGGGGAAGATCGCAGTCGCCGAGACGATCGCAGTCGCGGAGAAGATCGCAGTCGCGGAGAAGATCGCAGTCGCGGAGACGATCGCAGTCGCGGAGACGATCGCAGTCGCGGAGACGATCGCAGTCGCCGAGATGAGCGTCCAGACCTTCGACAGGCAGGCGATCGGCGC
>JBLHMA010000162.1:0-11046 GCA_047621545.1 Cognaticolwellia sp.
AGAATGGGGGCCTTTGGGCTCCAACCCAGCAGCAGCATGCGCTCCTTCTCAGGCTGGATGCGCTTGACCGGCATCTCCATTTCCTTGGGCGTGGCCACCGGGGTGGGCCGGAAATCGATGGTGCTGTCGTCGTCGGCGATGATCAGGATTTCATCGTCGTCCTGCATCACGTAGTCGGGGTCGGTTCGCATCTCGATGGCACCGTCGGGTGTGCGGATGCCAATCGGAACCCCATCAGGGAAGCGGAACTGCAGGTCGCCAAAGGTGATGCCGTTCCAGGTGTCGCCGTGGAAGTACATCTCACAGCCCGCAAAGGAGAGCAGCTCGGCGTAGACCACGCTCAGACCGCTGGTGCGGCTGGTCTGCACCATGATCTTGGCCAAGATCTCTTGGGCATCGATCACGCTGATCTGCTCAGGACTGATGTCCTTGACCACATCGCGGTTTCTTGGGTCAAAGACCTCGGCCACGATGTTGATCTCGGCTAGCTCTCCGACATTGGCGGTGATGGCCAACACGGTCTTGATCACCAGCGCATCCGAGGTCAGCTTGTCCTCGACGGATGCGGCCTCTCCGGCGGTGGCGAGCACGATGGCGGCCTGGGCCTGTTTGGCGGCGACCTTGTCCAGGCTGGCCAAGCTGGCGGTGGGCCCGGAGCGGGTGACCACGCGCAGGTTGCGTCGGTCCGTCCAGTTCTCGCGGAGGAACTCGTCCATGTCCTCCTTCTCTTTCTCGGCCAGGATGACGACCACCGGGTCGTTCTCAGACTCGTAGGCCTCGACCAGCTCGGCGAGGATCTCGGTGACCCTGGGGCCCCAGCCGATGATGAGCGTGTGGCCCGACTCCAGGACGCGGCTGTGTCCCTTTTTGAGGTTGTTGATGGCCTGGTCCAGCGCAGTGGTCAGGAAGGCGATCAAGGCGCTGAAGATGACCACGCCGGTCATGCCAGCGATCATCGCGATGACCTTGTACAGGCCAAAGGTGTCGTTGTCCTGGGCCATGTTGCCCGGGTCGGTGAGCTGCAGCCAGGTGAACCAGATGCCCTGGAAGAAGGAGAAGCGCTCGGGTCCGTTTACCGCTGCGTCCATCATCCAGGTGACCAAACGAAGGCCGCCGATCAGGACGAAAGACACCAGAAACGCCACGGTCAGTGCCACGAACAGCGCCTTGCTGCCCTTGCCTAGGAAGGTGTCGATCTTGTATCTGAGCTTGTCACCCAGGGTTACTTTCTCACGCACAGTACGGCTCCGGTTTGGGCAGGAGCAACGCGTTTAGCATGCCCGAGCTTTCATCGGTTCAATCCGTAAGATTCACCGTAGATCGACGATCTGCCCTGGGCGAACGCTTGTTGTTGTGGGACTGCTGCCCGGAAGCTGAACTTCAAGCTCGGTCTGTAAACCTTCGGACTGACCGGTGGTCAGATAGACCTCGGCGGCGGAAGAGCTAAAAGTAGTTGCGGGTAGGACCCACTGGGAGCCCTTGGGGCCGGTGACCCGGGTTCCAATCGGTGCTTTGACCGTCACCCCGCCGGGGCAGCCGCCTTGGGTCTCATAGATCTGGATCAGCGCGCCGTCTTCGGTCCAGGCGGTTGTGGCCAAGTCCGGGTCGCCGTCTCGGTCCCAGTCGCCATGAATCACGGCACGGCCCACCTCTGTGCTCTGAAAGTCGTCGCTGACCTGATAGCCCTCGGCGCTGTTCAAGAGCAATGCATCAGCCTGGGAGTCGGCGTCCGCCCAGCGTTGTCCCGTGCTGTCCTCGACATAGGGCACCTCCATCCAGAAGATAAGAGGGCCAAAACGTAGGGCGGCTTCGGGCAGGCCGTCCAAGTCAAGATCAACCAAGTCCACTCCCCAGCTGGACTGACGCTGTTCTGTGGGGGGCAGCTCGGCGCCTAATGCAGCACCCGAGTTGACCCAGGCTCCCTGATTCAAGATCAAGAGTGGGCTGCCAATGTTGGAGATGTACAGGTCAGGTCGACCGTTGGCGTCTACATCGGCCACGCCCACCCCCATCGCGTAGAGCGCGGCGGATGCGGTGGCGTCCCCGCTGTCGATGAAGTTGCCCGTCCCATCGTTAAGCAGCAGAGCGTTGGGCACCACCCAGGCCCCAAAGTCGTTGGCCATGTACAGGTCCAAGTCGTTGTCCCCGTCGGCGTCCAGCCACTGGCCCATAAAGCCCAAGGCGCCGTGTGTGGGCTCCGGTGTGGCCTGGGGTGTGGCCACCAGCTCGCCGCCGTTGCGGTTCTCGTAGATCCAAGAGCCGGGTCCGCTGACGCGTCCGGCCGCCGCCTCCTCATCGTTGACCATCTCCAAGTGGCGGGCGGCAAAGGCATCCAAGTCCCCGTCTCCATCGCTGTCTGCGAAGGACCAGCTCAGTCCATGGCCCAAGGTCTCAGGGATCTCCTCCCAGGACCAGTCCCCGGCGCCATCGGAGCGGCCCATCAGGTCGGGGCTGCCCTCCCAGCGCGCCAAGACCAGGTCTTCTATGCCATCTGCAGTCAGGTCTGCTGCCGCTATGCCGTGGCCCTGGGGAACCACCGCGTCTCCGAGAGAAAAGCCATCTGCTCCGCCCATCAGAACGCGCGCAGGGCCTGTTGGGTCCGCGATGGCCAGGTCCAGGTAGCCGTCCCCGTTCAGGTCCAAAGCAGCAAGGCCCGGTCCAGCAAAGTTGGGGTGCTCTTCCCACGGTTCTCCTGCCACATCGGAGGCACCCCTGAGCGCAGCCGAGGCCCAAGTCTCCGTCACGACCACTTTCAGGGGCGCACACTGTTCCGGCTCAGGGCTTGAGTCCTGGCCCGTGTCGTCCTTGTCGCAGGCCAGGGCAAGGATAAAGAGAATCACCATGTGGGCTCCAGGCGGGTTCCGGGGGCCACGTCATCTTGTTGCCACTGGCTCCCATCGGGCCAAGTGACCGTCACCAAGGCCATGCCCAGACTACCGGCAAAGACTTGGCTGGAAGAAGTGCTGCGCAGTCCTGCAGGCGCCAGCCACCGCGTCTGGGTACCCAGATCTGACTGGACCTGGACCTTGGCACCGATGGCATGGGGGGGCAGATCGATCAGGATGGGGGTGCAGTCTGCTTGATTCTCCCAGGTCTGCACATACCAGAGCCCCCCGGTGACCAGGTCGGCGTCGCCGTCACCGTCCAGATCTCCGACGAGCAGGTTGCGGCCAGGGCGTGTGTCGTTGAATCCTGCGTCCACCTCGACGAAGCCTTGGCCGCCACCTTGAAGGACAAGATCTCGCTGCTCGGGGCCGTCTTGAAACTCAGGGTCCAGGTCTGTGATCTGCTTTGGGTCGTCCCCGATGTGCAGGGTCCCGAACACCATCACGGCCTCGTCAGCCCCATCGGCGTTCAGGTCTACAAAGGCGGTTCCCCATCCTGCCAAGCGCTCTGCGGTGGCCGGAACGCTGGCTCCCATGGCTGCCGTGCTGTCTACAAACTCACCCTGGCCGGTGCTGGTGAGCAACACAGGGCCGGCGAGGTTGCTCAGGTACAGGTCCGGCTCGCCGTCTCCATTGGGGTCGCCAACGGCTGCACCCATGCCATAGATCGCCACGTCGCAGTGACAGTCCTCGGCGTCCTTAAAGATCCAGTCCCCTTGGTTCAGAAGCAGGCGGTTGCGGCCGATCTGGGGGCCAAAGTCGTTGACTGTGTACAGGTCCAAATCCCCGTCACTGTCGGCGTCGAACCACTGACCCATAAAGCCAACGTCATCGGCGACGTCAGCTTGGAGTGGAGGGTTTGCTGGGCGAAACACACCGTCTTGGTTCTCCCAGAGCGCGTTCCCTGTGCCCGCTCCGCTTTCCAAGGCGTCTAGGTTCAGGTCGTTGTTGTAGGCGGCGGTGTAGGCATCCAAGTCTCCATCCCCGTCCACATCGGCCAAGCTGATGGAGTAGTCCTCGGTATCGGCGCCCCCAAAGGGCTGTGGGGGTCGACCGTCGGTGTACAGGATCAGGTTGGGGTCGAAGATACGGGTGAGTATGAGCTCAACGGCGCCGTCGCCGTCCATGTCCGCAGCAGCCATGCTGGTGCCTTCGGGAATGGATGCAAAGGGAGAGAAGTTGCCCGCTCCGTCGTTGACGTAGACCACGCCGTCTCTGTAGGAGTTGGCCACGGCAAGGTCCAAATCCCCGTCGCCGTCCATGTCCTCCAAAATGACACCCAGCATGCCGTAGTCGGGGTCCTGCGGTTCAAAGTCCGCCGGATTCAAGGCTTGGGCTTTGCGCAAGTTAGGCGCAGCGCAGGCTGTCTGGGGCGGCCGTCCGCTCTCCTCGGTGGCAGGTGGCCTGCACGCAAGCATCAACCAGAGCACTCTAAACCTCTCTCACGAACATTAGTCTACAGACTAAAGGCCGCCTTCGGGCAGGTCTTGGTACAGCCGCTCTCCTGCGATGCGGGCCGCATAGTCCAGCAGGATCTGGTCCTGTTCTGGAGCGGAAGCCTTCAGGGCCAAGATGCGTGCTTGGGTCTCTGGACTGGGCGTCAACCGTGCCAACTCCAGGGCAGCCAGGCGCCCCCGAGGTCCCGATAGCTCGCGCTCCAACAGCGCAACGGCTTGGTTCTTGGGCAGCACCCAAGCGTGCACAATTAGGGCACGGGAGGCGCCGATGCCACCTTGGGAAAACAGGTGCGCGCTCATGTCTTTGCCACGTCCACCCAGGTGAATGCACGCCTCCATCGCGGCCATGCCCATGCGCTCATCTGGATCCGAGAGCATGCGAGTCAGCGCGGCGTCCACGGCAGCATTCGGTGCGCTTCCACGGGCCAACGCCGCCTGGATTTGTAGTGGCGGAAGCCGAGTCTCCATGGTGAGCGCCGCCACCAGCTCTCGGTCCTGCGCAGGTAGAAGTAGAGCCTGCATCTGGGCTGCTGAGGCAGGTTGGTCCTCCATGGGCTCGCTGCGCTCGCGGAGGCTGAGCCAGAATGCACAGAGTGCAACAGACAGGACGAACGCCCACTTTGCGGCGGGACGGGGGCTCAGTCTATCGATTGGGTTTGTCCACTCAGTCTACTCGCTCAGTCTATCCATTGGGGCCAGACTTGGGCTGGCTCAAGGGCGCCCTGTGGCGCGTGGGGGACAGCATAGACCAGCAGGTGCTCTCCACCATCCCAGCCCTCGTAGACGGGCGCACCCAAGCCTTGCTCAAGGCTCTCTCGCACGGCTGAGCGCTCGTTTATGACGTAGGCATCCGGCCGCCAGATCACCGCGGCGAAGCCCAGCTCGGACAGCATCTGGGCGGTCCGTTTTGGGGGCTCTCCGCTGAGCACTTGGTGGTGCAGCTCCGCGCTCAGCTTGGCACGGGGGTCCACATTCGGCGTGGTCTCCAAACAGCGCTGGGCCACTGGACGTCCGTGTTGGCCTGCCCACGCGCAGCTCAGGTCCATCATGTAGAGCTCGTAGTCCACAGGGGGGCCTGCGATCTGCGGGTACAGGTCTAGGACCGGGCCGGGCGGGGCGTGGGCATAGGCTTGTGGCATGATGGCGGGGACAGGGGCGCTGCGCCAGGCGTTGCCGGTGAGCAGAATGGCCTCGACGGCGAGGCCGAGCATCAAGGGGGCCAGAAGCCACGGGTTTAGGCGCTGGGACAGACGGGTGAGCACAGCGGCTGCAATCACTCCAAAAGCGGGCCCTGTGACCCAGAGCATCCGGGCAGGGAAGCGGTACAGAGCCGCTAGCTCGTCGCTGATGACTGGACGCCAGAGCCAAGGGATACCCATGGGGTTGGAGGGGTCCAGGCGCAGGGTTGGGCCAAAGGAGAGCAGGACGCCGAGGACACCCAGGCCTGCCCACCACAGCCAAGATCCGCGGCGCTCCAGGACCAGCGGGGCGGCCGCCACCAAGGCCAGAATGACCATGCCCAGGGGGGCTACTACCGCATTGGGCTCGGCCTCCAGCTGTGGAACCCAGCCGGCCAAGGTGGAGAGCTGCGTGGAGCCCAACTCCAAGGCCATGCGTGCGCCCTGATCAGCGAAGGGGCTGGCTTGCGTTCGGAGCTCTCCCTGCGTGAATCGCCAGATGAATGCCACGCCCAAGGGAATGGCGGTGGCGGCGGCGGCCAGGGTGGCTCGGCCCTTTGGGAAGCGCGAGAATCCGAGCAGCACGAGCAGCGTGGCAGCGATGCCTACATAGGCGGTGGTCAGCAGGCAGAGGAACCAGAACAGGCCGGCCAAGGCACCGTGCCAAGCGCGGCCGGTGGGCTCTGCGGCTTGCCACCACGCCCAGGCCAAGAGGGGCAGCCAGGGGTTGAGCAGGGCGTAGACTTGGCCATCCACGAAGGTGGCGGAGGCGATGCCAAGAAAGCCCGCGGAGATGCCGGCTGCGATGCTCCAGGGCCACTTGGCGTTCAGGCAGCGCTCAGCACAGAACTCGGTGGCCAGGGCGCTGGCAACAGGCCCCAAGAGCACCAAGCCGGAGAGCACCGCTACAGGGTTGGGTTGGCCAGGCCAGAGGCGTAGCAGGATCATCATCAGCACGCTGTCGGAGCGGCCCAGGTCCTGTACGAAGGGCCAGCTGCCCGCTGTACTTTGGCCGGCCAGGCTCACGCTGTCGGAGGCGGAGATCAGCCAGAGCGTGCCCCAGGAGTCAAAGCCGCTGACCACGGTGCTGAAGGGGGCGCTGGCCAGTGGCCAGGACCATGCGATGGAGAGCAGTGTGTATAGGCAGAGAGACAGGCCGCGTCGTGCCCAGGGGGACAGGATCACTCGGGGTTCTTGGCGGGGTTTTGGGCGCGGATCTTGGCGAGGATAAGCACCCCAAAGACGTAGATCAGGCACAGGGCGCCCCAGCCGTACCCAGCGATGAGAGACAGTGCGGGGTTGGCCGACGGCATCTCTCCTGGACGTAGGGCCGCACTGCGTTGAGCGGTCAATCCCTCGGGTCCCTCGCTCAGGCTCCACCCGATGCGCAGAGTGTCGTCGATTTCGGTCTTTTCAAGGTTGTAGTAAAGCTCTTGCTGGTCCACGAGCAGGCGAATGGCGTGGTGGCGCAGGTAAGGGCCATCGAACCAACCCATGTAGATGCCGTCGCCGGGCACATCTTCCTTTTGGTTGCCGTCATCGGTCAGCGGGACGCTCTCCCAGACGCCGTCCACCTCGATCTGCACTTCGGCTTGCACTTGGCGCTGACCGGAAGGGGTGAGCACCTGGAAGAGCAGGCGCTGGGCCTGGGCGCTGGGGGACCAGAGCGTGCCCAGCAGAAGCGGGATCGCGATGCTCCAGTGGTATCTTCGGGCCGCCATGCCGCTGCTCTCCCGGATCCCCGCACTCCTAAGAACGATGCCCGTGTCGGGCCTTCTTAGAATGGGGGTGTGGATGATCGGCCTTGGGGCCCTTGGCGGTCAAGCGGCGGCGGCCGAGTTTGAGCTGCCGTACACCCCGATGGGGCGCAATCTGGTGGTGGTAGTGCAGGCGCCTACCCAGCCGATGATCGAGGTGGGCCAGGAGCGGGTGCTTCTTCACGACGACGGCCAGGGGGCGGACGTTCTGGCCGGAGACGGGCTTTGGTCGGGTAGCAGCGGTCACTGGCCCGTTCAGCCCGCGATGGTGGTGCTGCGCTTGGATGCGGGCACCGTAGTGGAGCAGTCCATGCAGTTGGCTCATGAGCAGCCGCGCATCCTGGCCTGGCTTGGGGAGGGAGAGCCTGTGCTGGTCTCTTTGGGGGTGTCGTCTCCAGGGCGTGTGGCGCCGGGCGGTGGCGGACAAGACTCCGCTCCTGATCCCCTGTCCTATGGGGTGTGGCTCGCTGTGCTCGGTCTGGCGGGTCTGGCTGGCGGGCTGTGGCTGGGCTTGTCCCTACGGAGGGCCTGAGTGTCTCGTTTCGCGCAATTCAGCGGTTGGATTCCAGCCATCGTGATGCTGATCCTGGTCACCACGACGCCGCCCTTCGCGTCGCCGGATGGCATCGAGGCGGTCGCCGCTGGAGCCTGTGCTCTCACTCCTGGAGCCGACTGTGCTGGCTTGGAGCTTTGGTTCTGGCCTCCTGCGCTGGGCCTGATCGGCGGGGCGCTGTCCCGGTTGGGTTTGAGCGTGAGCGTGGCGGCTACTCTGCTCAGCTTGGGTTTTGGTGCCTTGGCGATGGTTCCCCTGGGAAAGCTGGCGGCGCGCCTCGGTGGCCCCTTGGGGCTCTGGTTGGCGCCCATGTTTGTGCTCTGTGTGCCCGATCTGCGCCTGCACTTGATGATGGGCGATGCCCGGCCCATCGCACTCTTTGGGCTGTTGTGGGCGTGGGAACTCACCCTGAGTCGGGGGAGAGCGGGCTGGATCGCGGCGGCCTGCGCGCTGGCGGTCTTGTCGCGCACGGAGAGCTTGGCTCCAGTGGGGCTGCTCTTCCTGTTCAGTCTGGCAACGGATCTCAAGAATCCGAAAAACCCAAGGGTCTGGGGGCTCTTTCTCCTGATGATGGCGCCCTACTGGCTGGCTCTATCCTGGGTGAGCGGGCACTTCAGTCTGTCCTCGCAGGGGTGGCAATCTCAGGTCTACCCCTGGCTGGATCAGCTCCCGATGACTTGGCTGGAGTTGGACTTGGCTGCCGGTGCTCGAGACACCCCCTTCCGCTTGCTGCTGAGCTCTCGTTCAGGAGGCGGTGTTTCTGGGGGAAGTCCGCCTATGGGCTTGGATCTCTGGGTGCTGGGGGAGGGGATTCAACACGCCGTCTCCTGGTGGTCGCTCCCCCTCTGTGTCTTTGCCCTGCGTCGAGGTCAAGCTACCTGGGCCGCCCTGCTCTTGGCGTTGCCTGCGCTGGCCATCACGGCGCTGATGCCCCAGGCTCAGGACTTTGTGCTGCCGGCCAAGAACCTGTTGCCGCTGGGATGGGCGGTAGCGCTGCTGGCCGGCGGCGGACTGGCCCGGCTCAGCTCCCGTATTCGGCTTCCCGCAGTGGGCCTGGGCGCGGTGACGCTGGCCTTGGTCGCCAGCTTGCCCCAACACGTAATGATCGGCGGGGACGCCCGACTCAGCAATGGGCTCTTTGCAAGCTTGCCCCCGGGGTCCGTTGCAGCGGCCTTGAGCACGGCCCCAGAGGTCTTGCGCAGCGGACGCTTGCGGCGGCGGATCCCCAGTCCTTGGGCGGCCAAGGCGTGGCTGGAGGGTCCAGAGCGCAGTGACTACCTGGTCTTTGGGTCTCCGGATCTGCCCTTTGTGCAGCGCAGCTTGTCTGTGATGCAGGAGAACGCGGAGCTGGAGGTGCACACCATTCGGCGTGGTCCGATGGACACGGTGGTCGTGGTGGCTATCAAGCAGAGCCCTCCCTGACGCGGCGTTTTTGTCGCGCCTTCGGCGCCGACGTTCGGCCTCCGTTTCGTCGAATGTATTTGCCCCGAGTCGTCGCCTAACGGCTCCTTTGTCGGGACAAATACATCCGCTCCGGCCGAAAGGGCCTTGCTCCAGGACCTGGCAACTGCCCCGCGCCGCAAAACGCGATAGCGGAGGCCCCTCAAGGAGAGCCCCATGCGACCCCATCGCGTCAAAGATCTGCTCGCCGGCGATGTAGAGCTCGGCACCACTGTTCGCATTCAAGGCTGGGTGCGTACCTCTCGCAGCTCCAAGAATGGCCTGAGCTTCGTGGCCGTCTCGGATGGCACCTGCTTTGCCCCCATGCAAGTGGTGGCAAAGGCCGATCTGGCCAACTACAGCGACGAAGTCGCCAAGCTGGGCACGGGCTGCTCGGTGGACGTGCTTGGAACCTTGGTCGAGTCCAAGGGCAAGGGCCAGTCTTGCGAGATCCAAGCCACTGAGATCACGGTGGTTGGCTGGGTCGATGACCCCGAGACCTACCCTATGCAGGCCAAGCGCCACAGCATGGAGCACCTGCGCAAGTTCGCTCACCTGCGTCCGCGTACCAACGTCTTTGCCGCCGTGACCCGGGTGCGCAACACCTTGGCCCAGGCCACGCACCGCTTCTTCAACGGGGAGGGTTTCTACTGGATCCACACCCCTATCGTGACGGCCTCGGATGCAGAGGGCGCCGGTGAGATGTTCCAGGTCTCGACCTTGGATCTGATGAACCTGCCCCGTACCCCTGACGGACAGGTCGACTACTCCAAGGACTTCTTCGGTCGGCAGACCCAGCTGACCGTGAGCGGGCAGCTCAACGTCGAAGCCTTCGCCTGCTCGATGTCCAAGGTCTACACCTTCGGGCCCACCTTCCGTGCCGAGAACTCCAACACCCGCCGTCACTTGGCGGAGTTTTGGATGATCGAACCGGAGATCGCCTTTGCAGACTTGGCCGACGACGCCAAGCTCGCTGAGCAGTACCTGCGCTTCATCTTCAAGGCCGTGCTGGAGGAGAACGCCGATGACTTGGAGTTCTTCCAGAAGCGGGTGGACAAGACGGTCATCGACAGGCTGACCGCCGTGGTCGAAAAGGACTTTGCCACGATGTCCTACACCCAGGCCATCGCTGAGCTTGAGAAGGCCATCGCTGGCGGGCAGAAGTTCGACTTCCCGGTCAAGTGGGGCATCGATCTGCAGTCCGAGCACGAGCGCTTCCTGACCGAGAAAGTGGTCGGCGGCCCTGTGGCTGTGACCGACTACCCCCGGGACATCAAAGCCTTTTACATGCGCCAGAACGACGACGGCAAGACCGTCGCGGCCATGGACGTGTTGGCCCCAGGAATCGGCGAGCTCATCGGTGGCAGCCAGCGTGAAGAGCGCCTGGATGTCTTGGATGCGCGCATCCGTGAGATGGACCTGGAGCCATCGGACTACTGGTGGTACCGGGACCTTCGTAAGTACGGAAGCGTGCCCCACGCAGGCTTTGGTCTGGGCTTTGAGCGCGCGGTGCTCTACGCGACGGGCGTGGACAACATCCGGGATGTGATTCCCTACCCACGCACGCCGAACAGCGCTGAGTTTTAGGGCGGGTCGTTGGTTGCGGCGCCCGATTTGGTCCTGGACTTGTCGGACGGCCGCTCCTCACTCCCCGCTGTCTCCGCTGTCGTCGCTCGGTTCGTCTGGGGTGCAGTCCAGAGTGAAGCTCCCGGTCACCGACACGTCGAAGGGATCCATTGAGGAGTAGCTCGCGCCGCGTTGGTATTGGGCCGCGAA
>JBLHMA010000163.1:0-10954 GCA_047621545.1 Cognaticolwellia sp.
TTCCTGACCGGGAGTGACTGCAAGGCCGCCCCGGAGACGGTGTCGGGCGAGCCCGGCGTGGTGGGCCTGAGCTTGGGGGAGGGCCAGAGCCCCGCCAAGGTGGTTCAGGTCCCCAAGGGAAAGCACGACTTGAAGGTCTACTTTGCCCACGTCCCGGCCTATTACACCCACTGCGACCGCTTCGCCTTTCGGGTGAGCTTCGAGAGCGGTGGAGAGTCGGTGGTGGTGGTCAGTGAGACCCATGTGGGCCGGGAAGAGCCCTGAGTCTCCCTCCGCGTTTGCAGCAACTCAGTCTACACTCCGGCCATGTTGATTCTCCTTCTGGCCTGCACGGGCCCCGACGACAGCAACGACAGCAACGACACAGCCGTGGACGACACTGGGGGGGAGATCGAGTCCTCCTGGCACTGTCCGCAGGAGACCCCCAGTGTGGTCGCTGGCACGTATACCGACTGGCTCGTCACCACCGCTCACTACAGCTTGGAGGTGGACGGCACCCAGGACGCCGCCGAGGAGCTGGGGCTGCTCGCCGAAGGGGCCTGGTTGGCTTACGGCGAGTGGTTCGGGGCCGAGCCATCCCAGGTCCCCCTATCCGCAGGCTTCTACCGGAACTCGGGCGCCCTCCAAGCGGCCATGACCCGAGACGGGGCCGCCCCCGCGAGCAGCGCTGGGTACTACGACTGGGGTAGCCAGACCGCCTACACCTCCGACCAGCCCACCAACTATTACGACCATGTGCTCTTTCTGCACGAGCTCGCCCACCAGTGGCACCACCTGGGGGGCCAGCCGGCCGGCGACCAGTCCGCCTGGTACAGCGAGGGCTTGGCCGAGGTCCTCAGCCGCCATGACTGGGACGGGGAGTGTCTTCGAGTGGCGCGCCTCCCGGTCATCAGCCAGGAGGACTTCTCCGCCGAGGCCCTGCGCATCGTGGACGCCAATGGCAACGACGTGGACACCTGGCTCTCCCAGGATGTCTGGCCCGGTGAGCGGCCGATCTGGTTCGCCGTGACCCGTTGGCTGATGGAGCTGGACCCCCAAGCCTTCGAGGACTTCCGGCTGGCCTACGACGCGGACTCCAGCGTGACGGTCTCCAGCTACTTTGGCACCCTGGACGGGGACGCCTTCGAGACCTGGCTACGTGGAGAGCAGGAGCCCCTGACCCCTGTCTGGATCGAGTGGACCCACCGCAGCTCGGACTCTGTGAGAGGTTTCGCCGACTACAGCTCAGTGGCCCGCGTCAAGACGGTCGGTCCGCGCTTCTCGGCCACCTTGGAGATTCCAGACGGGGACTTCATGGCCGGCCTGTTGCTCGGCTGGGGCAGCGCTCAGGAGCACACCGTTCTCTACGTGCACCAGGACGGCAGCCTGACATTGGGAGAGACCCTGGGTGGCTCCTTGACCTTCTGGGAGGCTGGAAGCATTCCTACCCCCAGCGGCCGCCTGCCCATGTCTCTGGAGTGGGACCAAGGCCAGCCCGTCGTGCAGCTCGGCGACGACGAGGTCAGACCGGCCCTGCAGCACTCCCCGTGGCCTGGTTTGGCCATCTACGACGCAGACGTGGTGTTCAGCGAGATGACCTGGTGAAGGCCTAAGGCGTCGGGTTCGGACGCGGCCTCCCGCGCCTTGCGCATCAGGAACCACTGCCGCAGCAAGAACACCACCAGCAAGCTCGTGAACATCAGAAGCTCCAGGTCATGTAGGCCTGGGCGCCCTGTCGGCTTGTCGCGAACTGAACGCGCAAGTCGGAGTCATGCTGCAGCCACCACGTTGGCGCGGGCCAAACCTGGGTTGAAGCTGGAACTGTTGTTGTCGAGCATGACCCAGGTGCTCAAGGTTGCCGCGCTCAGCGCAAAGACGCTGCCGATAGCCGCGACCCGCCGCACGTCGCCCAGGCGCCGCGCTTGATAGATGGAGAGCTGCGGAGGAGCGGTCCAGATAGAGGCCGCTGCCTGTGGCTCCAGGTCGGGTGGTTCTGGGAGACGCGTGGCCTGGTTGGCGGAGGCGGTGCTGAGAAGGAGGGAGAGGAGCATGGCAGGGACCCTTGGATGATGCTCCGGTCAAAGCAAGGGCTGTGCCAACCTGAAGAAGGCCGCGCAGTGGGCATGTTGATGCACCCAGAGGGCTTCGTGCGTCGATGGTAGACGCGGTGCGTCATTCGGGTCACTGGGACCTCAATGCTTGCGGGTGCGGTCGCTACCCCACCGTTGGGTTTCGACACCCTCCAAACCTGGGGCAGCGGGACCACGGTGGGACCCACATTCTAAGTGATGGAAATCCCCTCACTGCTGCGCCATATCCCACTTCACCCGCCCCCAACTCTCCACAAACTCCGCCTCTGTCGCCCGCACCGCCACCCCATCCTGCTCCCGCGCATCCAGAAACAGCACAAAGTCTAGCTGGCGTTCCCCGGCTGGGTCGGGGCTGTCCCAGTCGGCCACAGACTGCTCGACCATCGCGTTGGCAGGCAGAGTGCGGCGACCGGCGACCTCGACCATTTCCCAGTTGATCCCTTCCTTGTCGGGTCCAGGGCGCAGTGCCCGCCAGACCAGCTCGGTGCACACCAGGGTGTGGTCGGTGGCAAAGTCAAAGTCGTAGTCGTAGGGCTTTTGGTAGTGCTTGAAGGACTCCAGCACGGACTGGGCCAGGGCCACCTTGTCCAGCCTTGGGCGCAGGGCGGCCAAGTAGTCTCCGGCGGCGTGCTCCATCGTTGAGAATCCAATGCCCTCGCTGGTGGCTTCGATCACACGAAAGGGGTGCTCGCCTTCGTGCCCGGGACCCGCAGCGTATGCCCGCCACGCCAAGGGATGCTCCTTCTCCAAGAGCTGCTGAAAGGTGAGCGCCTCGCCGGTGCTCTCCAGGATCCACGCCGCGACCTCCGTGTCGTCAAAGAAGGCGATGAGCTTGTCGGGCTCCCCCAAGTACAACAAGGCGTGGGGCCAAAAGCCGGGCAGGCCGACGTTGCTCAGGTACCAGTTCTTGCGGCTGACCAGCAGATCGCCAGGGTGCAGCTCGGGGTCGATCTCGGCGACCTGTTCTGGGGTGATGAGGTACCAACCAATGCGCCGGCGGCGGGTGTCTCCGAACCACTCGGCCACCCCGGACTGTGCGGGGTACCAGGTGTGCTTTAGACCGCTCTGTACGGCGCGCACATCGCCGCGGATGCTGGTCTCACCCCGGGTGATGGGGTCCACAGAGTTGATGACCCGGCGGTGGGCCTCGGCCCGCTCCCACATCCAGTCCAGACCCAAAGCGGCGGTGTCCCTTCGTGCATGCAAGGGGCCGGCGAGAAAGTCGCGATAGCGCCGCAGGGCCACGATGCGGGTGGTCTCGTCGGTGCCGTGCAGCTGGGTGCGGTACTGAGAGAAGGAGTCTGCGCCCATGCCCAGATCGGGGTGCTCGGAGTTCAGGAAGCGCTGGGCGTCTCGGTTCTGAGTCACCAGGCGCGCCATACGGGTGCTCTTCTCGTACAGGGCGAGCTCGGAGAGGTACATCAACAGGAAGGAGCGCAGGTGGAAGGTGCGCTGTGCCCGGCTGGGGTCAAAGCGGTACCAGTCTTCGTAGAACACCCGGATCTGGTCCAGGCCAAAGCTGTAGTCGTAGATGGCGCGCCAGCGGTCCAGCAGCAGCAGCTCTTCCTCGGCGCTGAGCACGCGGTCGCCCTCTCGAAACATGGGGTGCCGTTCCAGGTCCAGGACAGCCAGCTCCATGCCACGCTCGAACGCGACGTAGTTGTCCAGGTCGGTGCGCCAGGCCTCCTCAAAGTCGTTGACCTCGAGCTCGGTGAGGGGGCTGGACTCCTGACTCTGATGCACCCAGAGGCGCATGCCTAGGGCGAGCATCCCGAGCACCATGGCCAGCACGAAGCGCCGGGAGAGTCGCCTGCCGTTGTCACCCATCTTGAAGAGGCGCCCGCGCAGCCAGCGGCCCAACATGACCATCACGAAGCTGAGTAGGCTGACGGCCAGCACCCCACCAATGTAGTTGGGCAGCCAGAGCACCCCTTGATCGGCGGCGTAGTAGCCGAACACGGAGCCCAAAGCGGCCGGAAAGAGCAGCAGCCCGGCCCAGTACAGGAAGTTGCCCAGGCGGCCCAGGGCGGGATCGATCTTTGACATTGGAGCAGAGTACGACGCGTGCGTACTGGACGGGCTAAACGGACGGTCTGATGGAGGTCAGAATGCTCTGGTTCATGCTTGCGTGCGGCGGCTCAAACATTTTGGGAGAAGGCAGCGTGGTCAGCACACTGACCGCGGTCGAGGACCCCGCCCCCCAAGGCACCTTCACCCTGGACGGCTCTACCCAAGACGAGCTGGACCTGGGCAGCGCCTGGGAGGACTCGGGAACCTTGTGCGATGGGGCTCCCACCCAGAGCGCGGGCTGGGTTTTGGACAACCGGACCGACCCCTGGCCCGCCTACGTGGTGCGCGCCTGTGGGCCCGTCTCCCTGGACGGTGACTACGTCAGCGACGGCGAGCTGGATGTGTACCTGCGCCTGACCGCCCCTCCAGAAGAGGGGGAGACCCGCACCTTTACGGAGGCGGGGGCTGAGCTGGCTTGGGAGATCCAAGTCCCAGAGGAGGACGGAGAGGGCGCCCAGTGGGGCGGAAAGATCGACCTGCCAACTGCAGGGCTCACCGAGCTGCTGGCGGAGAGCGTCGTGACCGTGAACCAGGACGGAACGGGCTCACTGGAGCTCCCCCAGGTCCCGTGGGAGTGGCGTGAGAACTGCGCGTCTGCGGTTCAGGACTGCAAGGGCATAGTAGAGCTGAGCTTGAGCTGGGAGATGCAGTAGCCTGCTACTGGCAGGCTGCGCTGTTCCACTTCTTGGCTTCTTCGCAGCGCCCATCTTCGGCCAAGGCGATCGCCAAGTCCTGGGTCGCAAGAGGGTTCTCGAAGTAGCCCATAGCGACTTGAGCGGCGTCGAGCTGGTGCACCCGTAGAGCGGTAGAGAAGGCCAGGGGCGCGATGGCTTGCTTGTCCCCGCCGTGCTCGAAGGCCACCTGAGCGTAGCGGTAGGCGCTGGCCCACATTTGTTGGCCCTGAGCGTCCAGAGCGCCGTTCCAGTACAGACCCCATTTGGGGTTTTCATAGGCAATCAGCGCGTCCAGAGCGTCGCACTCGGTGAGCACATCCCGCTCGCTGGAGGCGGCCATGGCGAGAACCTCCAAGGCGCTCTTCTGCCGGGTGCTCGGAGCCATGTCGGCAGCCATCTTGGCGTGCACCAGAGCCTCTTTTGAGTCTCCGGCGTTCATGAGCTCAATGGCCATGTTGTGGTGACCCACCCAAGCTGTTGCGACGTCCCGAACGTCCACTGCTTCTGCAATCATCAGCATAAAGAGCATGTGTTGCCTCCTGCAGTGGGAATCGGAAGAAGTACCTAGCCCAAAGAGTACCCGTATCGTGGCGCTATCCAGAGACTCCTATCGCCCAGATCGCGATGGGCGCGGTGGCGCCGGGATAAGGGCCTGCCATGTTCTGGATTTTTCTTAGCTGTGCGGCGCGTCAATCGGCGCAAACTCCTACTCCCATGCCGTCCGACGATTCGGCCGACCTGGCCTTGACAGAGGAGAGTGTGCCAGTGACCCATGAACCGCTCCAAGTCCAGGTCGGGGAGCTGGTGGGTGAGGGGCAGAGCCTCTCCTTCAACTTCGAGTTTCCAGCGGACGGGGCTTGGCAGGTTGAAGAGCGCGTCACCAGTCAGCGCTTTGGGGCCGGCGAGCAGCAGATGGAGCTGAGCGGACGCTACGAGCTGCGCGCTCAAGCCTGGGATGGTGGCGTCTGGCTGCGTGCGTCCAACTCGGAGCTGCAGGACTCCTCCAATGTCTTGGCCCAGGCCCTGCTCGCCAAGCCCCCCGACTGGACCCTGAGCCCGCGGGGGCGGTTCTTAGGCGTGGACGCAGACCAGGACTATCTGGCCGACATGCGCGCGCTCTTCCCCCAGCAGGATCCGCGCTTGGCCCAGCTGGAGCCCACAGCCGTGGCCAGCAGCGGGGGCGGCTACATGCAGCGCAATCTGTGGGACAAAGGCGTGGGCGTGCTGCTGGGCCAGGACTTTGTGGTCGGCACCCAGCGCAGCTTCCAGGCGCAGACCGTCTTGGCAACGGGGGAGAGCCTGCCGACAACGATCCTTGTCGTGGTGCTCGGTGATCGAGACTGCGGCGGGGAGCTCTGTGTCGCGGTATCCATGGCGGAGCAGACCGACCCCACGGCCACAGCTGAGCTGCTCCAGCGGAACTTGCGGTTGGGCTTTGCTGCGGCGAACCAGGGGGGCGTGATGCCGTCCGTGAGCTACGCCAGCGTTCAAACCCAGCGTTCGGTCCTTCTCTTTCCCGAGAGCGGCGTGCCGTATTCCGAGGCGGTATTGACTGACACTCGGGTGCGGATACACACTGAGGAGGGCCCCCAGGACACCCAGTCCTTGGAGGTTCGAGGGCGCTCTTGGCGGGCCTTGTAGCGCTGATTTTGGGCTGGCGAGAGCTTGTCCTTGTCCGCCCCCGCCCTCTTTTAGATATTCTGCCGCATCACCCCTTGGTGAGCGCCTATTCTACGGCGAAACCGGAAGCCCCATGCCCCTCCAAACCCTCCGCAGCATAGGTCGCGCCCTGATTGGTCACTGCCCGGCCTGCGGGGAGGGAACGCTCTTCGAAGGCGTGTACCGACTCAAAGAGCTCTGTCCCGCTTGCGGGGTGCGCCACGAGCGTATGGAAGGCAGCTGGGTGGCCGCCCTGGGCGCCAGCGTCTTTTTGGGACTGGGCAGCGCGGTGGCGGTCATGTTGTACCGATACGAGCAGCTGGGACCGGAAGGGATCTCCTGGGCGGAGCCGGCCCTGGTCGCGTTTTTAGTGGTCTCCATTGGCCACCGGGTGCTCAAGAGTGTGCTCTTTGGCGTTCTGCATCGGGTGGGGTTGGTGACCACTGATCCCGTGCGCAAGGGGAATGTGATCTTCTTGGACAAGATGCGGGACGCTCGGGACCGCCGGACCGGGGAAGCTCAGAGAGCGGAGCCATGGCAACGGTAGTCGACTGGTTGAATCTACAGTTTGTTCGGCGCATGGGCCTTCAGAGTCGTATGGTGCGCACCGATCACGGCCGGGTTCACGCACTGGTTGGGCAGGGCCAGGGCGAGCTTGGCACTCTGGTGATGATCCACGGCCTGAGCGCAAGCGCCAGCAGCTACCGCAACACCATCGAGTTCCTGCTGCCTCATGTCAACCGGCTCATCCTGCCGGACATGCTCGGTCACGGCCTGTCGGAATCCCCCAGCCTGGGCATGAACGGTCAGCGGGTCGCGCGCTCCATGGTCCAGGCCATCGACCAGCTCAGCTCCGATCCGGTGGTGGTCTTTGGCAACTCCATGGGAGGTTACCTCACCCTGCGCATCGCCCAGTCCCGGCCCCAGCTCGTGCGCGGCTTGTTCGTGAGCTCCCCCGCCGGGGCCCCAATGGATCCCGAGCAGGCCCTGGCATTCTCCGAGCGCTTCCGCGTGGCGGATCTACGGGATGGACTGCGCTTGGTGGAGATGGGCTTTGCCTCGCCGCCCCGCGCCCGCCTGATCTACGCCCTGGGTGCCCGCAAGCAGTTCAGCTCCGAGTCCGTCACCCAGCTGGTCAACTCGCTGACCGCCCGGGACATGTTTGCTCCCGACGACTTTAAGGATCTCGCCATGCCCATCACCTTTGCCTGGGGCCGGGAGGAGCGGGTGTTGTTGGAGCAGCACCGCTTGTTCTTCGACACCTATTTGCCCGCGCACGCAAAGCGCATCCAGCCAGAAGGTTGGGGACATGCCCCCGCCGGCGAGGTCCCCGAAGACTTGGCCAAGCACCTGGTCGCGTTCATGGGCAGCCTGCGGGCCTGATGCGCTGCCGCCCGTGTTCAGCCAGCCACTCGGCCTCAGCGATCCGCCGGCGTGCGGGTCCTGCGCTCGTGTCGTTCGACTTCCGGCACGGGTTTGGGCTGTGGGGAATAGGGCGCTAAAAAGCGGAGCAGGTGCCAAGCCGCCAGGAAGTGGCCGATGGCGTTGGGGTGGATGCGATCCACCTCCTTGTTCTGCTCGATGACCTTGGGGAAGTAGGTCTCGGAGGCTGAGAGCAGGTGCGCGAGCTGGACTGGACTCAGGCCCTGCAGGGTGCCCTGTTGGGCTTTGTCCATCGCCGTCTCGCTGTTGGCGATGATCAGATTTTCAGCCCCCACCGCTTGAAAGGCAGGCCCCAAGTCCAGGGCCGGGACCTGCAGCTCCTCCAACAGGGCCAGGAAGGATTGGGTGGCTTGCAGGTCCTCCTCGCGCCACTGATCCGGGTCCGCCAAGTAAGGGAAGAGCACGCTTATCCAGGGCACTCCAGCGGCCTTCAACTCGGCATCCAGGGTCTGGATCGCGTCGCGAATGGCGGGCTCACGCTCGGCGAAGCTGGGCAGCACCCGGCTCTGCTCCTGGAGCGCCAAGCCCCAGCGCAGCAAGGCGGAGCGTTGATACAGGACCGTGGGCACGTGGTTGAGCTGGCCGTTCTGGTTGGCGGCGCTCATCAGCTGGCCGTCCTGCTCGAAGAACAGCGGGGTGTATTTGTAGTCGTTGACGCAGAACTGGTGGATCACCACGTCGGGCTTGTAGTGCTTGGCCTGCGTCTGCCACACCGCCAGCTCGTTTGTGGGGTTGTAGCCAAAGACCCCAAAGTTGAGCACCTCCACTGGGCGGTTGAGCTTCGCTATGAGCATCTCCTCTAGCCAACGGGCCGTGCGTCCGTCCCCGCTGATCGAGTCGCCCAGCACCACCACGCGGAAGGTGTCTGGATCCTTCTCCATCGGGCGCTCTGAACCTAGAAAACCTGCCGCGTTCGAGCCGCAGTGGCCGGGTCGCCAACCGTAGCCTGGGCCGTCCTTGGCTTGGATGCAGTCTGCGTCCCAAGACTCGGCGGCCCGGATGCCGGCGACGCTGGTGGGGGCGATGCGGCGGGCCAGGGCCTCGCAGGCGATCAGAGCACCGATCGTGCTGAGTGTGAGCAGCAGGCCGCGGGCCAGCCAGGTCTTGGGGGAGGGCATGGGGGATTCTACACCCTCGATCAGGCAGACTGACCACATGCGAGGCTTGCGCTCGCACGCCTCCGCTGCGTTCTTCGTCCTCGAAATGCTTGCGCATTCCTTCGTTCTCATGCCTTGCGGAGTCGCACTCCGCTGGCGCCTCCCACGGAGCATCTTGCCTGACCGAGGGTGTGCCTGCAAGAATTCCGGGAACCGGAATGCCGCGGCCTTGTCATGGTCTTCACAACCACTGGAGCAATCCCATGCCGACCCGAGTCCCCCAAAGTGCCCTCTCCCTTCTCGCCCTCTCCTTCGCGTTTGCAGCCCCTGCTCTGGCACAGGAGGAGACCCCCGAGCCCAACGTGACCTACGCGGCCGAGACCGAGATTGAGTTCACCGGGGTCCAGGTCGATGGAGAGGTCATCAAGCCCGGCAACTCCCTGATCTCCGAGGCTCGGCGCGCAGTGTTCATGCCCATGATTGCCCTGCGCGAAGACTTTAACGTTGAGATCGACCAGAGCGTCAACCAGGTCAAGTAGTACCCTGCGGGCCATGCTTTTCCCCTTGATCTCCCTGGCCTGGGCCGGACTCGGCCCCGCCGACGTGCTGGTCCTCTCCAATGGCCAAGTCCCCGAGTCTGTGGCAGTGGGTCAGGCCTACCAGGACGCCCGACAGCTTCCCGCCGGTCACCATTGCCAGATCCCGGACGTAGACGACACGGCGCTGGAGCTGACTTTGGAGCAAGCCCAGGCCCTTCGCGCGCACTTGGATGTTTGCCTGGCGGCCTTGCCGGATCCCGACGAGATCGACGCCCTTGTGCTCGTTCGAGGGCTGCCGGTTCGGGTGGCCATCTCCGGCGGTTCAGTGAGTCTGCAGGCCTTTCTGCAGGTGCACGATCTAGAGTCGAGCGAGGGCTCGGTCCAAGGTCAGCCGGGCAGCTCCTTTGGCGTGCTCAGTCCGGTCTACCCCTCCGGCCGCTGGGATGGCGAGCAGACCTTTGATCACGAGCAGATGGCCTACTACGTCGCGGCTTTGGCCTGGACGGAGCAAGCAGAGTGGCCCGGCGGCTTTGAGCGCCAGAGCGCGGGCAGCTACCCAGGTTTTGACTTTGACGGGCAGCTCTTCGTGGTCTCCCGCCTGGACGGCTTTGACTACGCCGATGCCCAGGCGCTGATCGAGCGCTCGGTGGCCTCGGATAAGGGAATCCCTGCTGGGGATGTGCTCTGTCTAGCGGGCTCCGGGCCCCGGGCACCCCGTGATCCGGAGTGCGAGCTGCTCTCTCGAAGCCTGCCCGACACCGTCTCCTGGCAGAGTCCGCACGATGGGGCGATTCAGGCCGACAACCTGGCGGGACTGATGACCGGGGCTGCCGACTTTAGCGGTGCAGAGCTGAGCTTTGAGCCAGGGGCTTTCGTGGGGAACCTGACCAGCTACGGGGCCCATCCCAACAACTTCTGCGAGGGCTATGATTGTCCGGCTGAGCAGCAGACCTCCATCGCGCGCTTTGTGCGGGCGGGCGCGAGCGCAGCCCACGGCACGGTGGATGAGCCCTACAACCACTGCTTTCCCAATGCGGGGCTGCTGATGATGCTGGCGGCCGGCTACAGCTACGGCGAGGCGGCGCTCTACAACCAGAAGTTCCTGTATTGGAAGAACCTGTATCTGGGGGACCCGCTCATGGCGCCCTGGGGCGAGCGTCCAGTGGTGCACAAGCCGGAGAGCTGGGTGGCCGGAGAAGCCGTGGAGCTGGTGGCCTCGCATGGGGAAGGGGTCGCTGAGTGGCGCGTATTTGTGGATGGCCAGCGGGTGCAGACCCTGCCTGGAGGGGAGGCATTCTTCATTCCCTCCGGCGAGATCGGTGACACCCAAGCGCTCCTGATCGTGGCCGTCGCCAACAACGCCCCGCTGGAGGACTTCCCAGTGAGCCCCGAGGTGCAGGGCT
>JBLHMA010000164.1:0-10948 GCA_047621545.1 Cognaticolwellia sp.
GAACAAGCCGACCAGAACCAAGCCCCAAAGGCCGGCCAAGCTGCCATTCTGGGGGCTGCAGTTGCAGCCGCCCGTGTTGGGGTCCTGTCCGGTATCGGCGGGGCCAGTCTCACCGGTCTCGGGCGCAGTATCCACCACAGAGATCAGGTCTTCACCGTCGCAGTCTTGGTCGACTCCGTCGTTCTCCACCTCAACCGCGCCCGGGAAGCTCGAACGGTCCAGGTCATCGCAGTCGTCTAGCTTCTTCTCCCAGGTCAACACCGCTCCCAACTCGATGAAGAGCAGTCCGCTTTCTGCATCACAATCTGCCAGGACGGTTTCTCCGCACCAGCACTCCACCTCCTCGCTCCCGGCACAAGACGCCGCAGGCTCCAAGGGGCGATACCCGTCCCTGTCACAGTCCGCTTCGGCCAGGGCCACCCACCCATCACAATTCTCGTCGTAGCCCGTGAGCGCTTCGGGAGCGCCGGGGTAGACCGAGGCCACCTGGTCTTGGCAGTCCCCCCGAATGGATGTGTGGAGCGTGCCCTCCAGCTCGATCAGCAAGGTTGACTCACCGAACTGGCTCGGACTTGGGCACAGGAACTTGCTGGACCCTTCGTCCCCAAAACCGTCTAGGTCGCGGTCCGGAAACACCTCCAGGCAACCTGAATGGACACCAAAGCTCTGGTAGTCCTCGTTGTCGATTAGTCCGTCACAGTCGTCGTCGAGGGCATTGCAGATCTCGTCTGCCAAAGGATTTCGGTCCGGGTTGCCATCGTCGCAGTCCAGGTCGTTCCAGACATAAGATCCAAGCAGGTAACAGAAGTAGCCCCAGTCAGTTGGCGTCCCGTAGCCGTCCCCATCGTAGTCTTTGAAGTACTGATTCGGGCCGCTGACTGGGCCCCCTTTGGCAGCATGGGAATCCCCATGGCAGTCGTTGTCTTCAAGTGGGGTGACACCACAAGTCTCTACTACCCCCGGCGAAGTCAGCTCGCCGCTCTCGTCTCGACAGTCACAACCCCCAACACCGCATTGCCCGCGGCATCGACCATGACCCCAAGGCTGTCCACCAGCCGCCAGGCCGTATCCCACACGGCATTGGCAGTGTCCGTTGCGACATAGTCCGAACAGTCACTCCAAAAGGCACCACAGGCGACGCAGCCGTCCCCATCCAGGTCCTGCTCCTCCCGCGCCGTCACCCCATCGCAGTCGCTGTCCAGACCGTCACAGATCTCGACGGCGCCTGGAGAGACGCTCGCGTTGCTGTCATCGCAGTCAACGCTGTCTTGGAACCCATCCCCGTCCGCATCCACGGCAAGGGCCAAGGCCGTCAAAAGGTGCAGCATCAACGCTCCTAAGCCCGGCGCCTGCGCCAGAACAGACCCACCAGACCCATCAACCACAGTCCGGCCATGCTGCCACCACTGCTGCTGCAGTCACAGCCGCCCTTGTCGTCGTCACCGCCCGGTCCGGTGTCGCCGGTTTCACCCGTCTCGGTCTCCTCTGCGGCCGCATCCTCTCCGTCGCAGTCCTGGTCGATGCCATCGCCACCCGTCTCAGCGGCCCCAGGGTAGATGTCCTCGTCCAAGTCATCACAGTCTTCGGGGGCGTTGGCGCCGTCTTCCCGTTCGCCGAGATCGATGAAGAGCAGCCCGGTGCCAGAATCACAGACGACCGTGTAGGTCTCCCCTTCCCAGCAGGTGACTTCCTCGTCGCCAGAGCAGGTATCGCTTGGCTCAATGGCTCGAAAGCCGTCTTCGTCGCAGTCCGCCTCGGCCACCGCCACGCTGCCATCGCAGTCCTCGTCGTAGCCGGTCAATTCCTCGGGGGCGCCAGGGTAGATGGTGTCGTTGACATCGTAGCAATCGCCAGTTCGAGAGATGTAGCGCGTGCTCCCGAACAACACCTCGATGAAGGGGCCACCTGTGTCCTCTGTGGGGCAGAGGCACTCGACTTCGTCGCCGCCGTAGTCATCCAAGTCCGAGTCCAGATACAAGTCTATGCAGCCAGAGTCATCCCCAAGATCCTGGTAGTCGTCATTGTCGACCATACCGTCGCAGTCGTCGTCGATGTCGTTGCAGATCTCATCGCCCATAGGGCTGATGAGCGGATCGAGGTCATCACAGTCCTCCTTGTTGGAGGAGTAGCCTTCGGGCTGGTTGCAGAAGGACGACCAGTTGTTCAACGAGCCAAAACCGTCAAGGTCCTGGTCGATGTAGTAGACGCTCGTCCCAGTGACCGGAACGCCGCTGTCGGTGTTGGGGTCGCCATCACAGTCGCTGTCTACTTGGTCTTCGATCTCGCACACCTCGGCATAGCCGGGAGACTGGCTGGCTCCGCTGCTGTCCGAGACGTCGTCGTTACAATCACAGCCGCCCAAGACGGGCTCGCCGTTGTTGTCGACCATGTTTCCGCTCTTGTCGACCAGCATCCAGTTGCTGCTCCAGCTGGCGTTGGCCGCGTCGTGAGCAACGTAATCAGTGCAGTCCACACTCGAGGGTGCACAGACGACGTAGCCGTCTAGGTCCCCGTCGATCTCGTTGTCGGGCACCACGCCGTCGCAGTCATTGTCCTGACCGTCACAGAGCTCAGGAGCGCGCGGGTAGACGCTGGGGTCGTTGTCGTTGCAGTCGGTTTTGGCGGAGACACCGTCTCCGTCGTTGTCCTGGGCAAAAGCAAGAGATGCGAGCAAGTAAAGCAAGGGGCCTCCAAAGCAGGGCTTCGTCCAACGCATACTAAACAGCGCTTTCACGGGTAGTGCTTCGGGCCCCAAGAAAGGATCACAAAAAGATGCTGCTGAGCGCATCTGTTGGCGACGCCATCTAAGCCCCCAAGGCGGATTCGAGCGCCGCCTCACGTATCCTGCCCGCCGCAGCCTTAGGTTTGAGGCCGGACCCCACCGCGGAGCACCACATGGCGGCCCAAGCAATCCCCTCCCTGGACATCGAGTCCATCCGTTTCGCAGGCGAGGCCACCGCGGCCCAGTCCATGCGGCAGGACGCCTGGATGCGGGATCTCATCGTGGCGGCCCAGGCGCGCCCAAAGCCCGAGGTCAGCCGCGTAAAGCGCAACCTGATGGCACGCTCCCTGCTTCTGACCCAGGGCATGGCTCCAAAGATCTGGGCGGCGGCGGCCCAGGCCGCTGAGCTCCTAGGCGTCACTGAACCCATCGAGATCTACCAAGCGGCCGGCGCCGAGAACGCGGCCATCCACCTGGTGGAGTCGCCGGTGTTCCTGGAGATCCGCGGCCGCCTGGTCAGCCTTCTCGACGACCAGGGCACCATCTCCGTCTTTGGCCACGAGCTGGGCCACTACCTGGCCCACGGTCAAGGCAGCCCCAACGCAGAGCTGGGACCTGTGGCCAGCTTAGCCCTCTCCCACAGCGGCACCCCTGAGCATGCCCAGGAGCGTGCCAGCCGCTTCGCCATGGCCCGAGAGATCACCGCGGACCGCTTCGGCCTGCTGGCCTGCCAAGACTTGGAGGCCGCCCTGCGCGTGGAGATGGTGCTCACCACAGGCCTGGCCACCGACGAGCTTCAGTGGGACACCAAAGCGTATTTGGCCCAGTCCAAGGCCCTAATCGAGATGACGCTCGCGGCCGGAGAGAGCGCCCGCGGCAGCAGCCACCCGGAGCATGGCGTACGGGCCTGGGCTGTGTGGCTGTTCTCCGAGACGGCGCTCTACAAAGAGCTCACTGGGCAGGGGCCTGGTACCCGCGAGATGGCCGACATCGATGCCTTGATCGCGCAAGCCCTGGGGGCGGCCCCAAGCGAAGGAATCACCGATGGCGCCCTGGCCCTGGACCCCATCCCAGAGGTGCACGAGTGCGCGCTGGCAAGCGCCGTCCTGGTGGCCCTGGCAGACGACGAGATGGCCGAGGAAGAGGCGCTGGCCATCGAGAAGATCTTTGCCCACTTGGTGCCCGACTGGCAGCGCTACCTGAACTGGGACAACGCCATGGAGGCCTTCTACGACACCGGTGTGGTGGTGATCCGGGGCGGGGCCAGCGTGCAGCGCTCGGTCTTCCAGGTCCTGGTCCATGTAATGGCCGCCGACGCCAAGGTGCTCCAGAGCGAGATCGAGATGATCTGCTCCATCGGAGACGCGTTGCAGTGCGGGACTCTGTTCCGCGCCCTGCTCACCCCGGTGCTCCAGGCCATGGGTCAGGAGGTGCCCGACCTGGACGCTGTCGAGCGAGTGATTGCCATGCCCGCGCGCGCCGATGAAGCCGAAGCTGCGCTGGAGATTTTTCTGCGCGGGATCCTGCGCCGACGGGGTGGGCAGCTCTCTCTGCGCCGCATCTACCGACTGCTGGGCGACCGCGAGGGCAACGAGAAGAGCAGAGAGGTGCTGCATCGGTGGCTCTCTGAGCTGGGCTTGGTCCTGGAGCTGGCCGAAGGCGATGTGCTTGAAGAGATCGAGCTGGACCGACCGCTGGACCTCACTCTCAGCCCTGAGGCGCTGGCCAAGCTGGACGCTGAGACGCCCCCGGAGCTGCCCGACGCCAACCAGCCCGCTCGAGAGCGCCTGACCCGTGCCCTCTCCCGGCTGCGGGAAGGCCTGGTCAGCGGAGACGGGCGCAGTCCAGCGATTCGTCTGCGTCGGGTTCGCACCGGCCGCAGCGTGGACCTGTACACACTGGAGGGCCTCTCCGTAGGCCACGCCGAGCGGGTGCTGACCCTGGCTCAAGCTGGCCAAACCGCCCGACTCGTAGACGGAAAAGAAGTCGGCGTACACGAAGGCGCCGCTGCACTCAGCGTAGAGCTGGTCGCTCTGCAGCGCCAGGACGCCCTAAAGAATGAGCAGACGGGTGCCCGGGATCTCTACTTGGGTGCCCCTTTCCTGACCGGCGTCTTCCACGGCTACCTGGTGCGCGCCCCGCTGATTTTGCACCCGGTCAAGCTGGAACGCAGCCAAGGCCGCGGCTTTGCCCTGGAGTCCCGGGACGATGAGCCACCTGTGGCCAACCAGGCGCTGATTCGGCTGCTCTTCTCCAAGAAGAACGTGTCGTTTCCCGAGGACCTCAGCGAGGAGCTGGACCGCGCAGCCGCAGAAGGCGTGGAGGCCATACGGGCTCTCATCGGCAGCCACGGCATCATCGCGCGGCCTGAGAGCAGCGCAGGACTGCAGCGCTTCAAGCCCAGGGACGAGGACTTTGCCACCTGGCCCAACAGCCGTGTGGTCGTGGAGCAAGTGGCTGTGGTGGGCTTCTTCCCCCAGTCCAGCTCCGACATGATCCAGGACTACGACGACCTGCTGGCGGCCGTAGCGGATCCGACGGTCGATTTGGCTGAGCGCCTGGGAACCGCTGGGCCCCTGCTGCCCGCGGATCTGCGGGAAACCTTGGGCATTCTGAGCGAGCAGACGCCCTCCACGGCCCCCCTGATCCCGGTGGTTCAGGCCGACCCCACCCAGCTCGGCGTACTGCACACTGCGCGGCGGGCACGGGCTCTGGTGGTCGACGGGCCCCCCGGAACCGGCAAGTCCCAGGTCATCGTGAACCTGGTCGCCGACGCTCTGGCGCAGGGTCAATCGGTGGCGGTAGTCTGTGAGAAGCGTGCCGCATTGGACGTGGTCGCCCAGCGCCTGGAGCAGCTGGGTATGCGTCACCTGCTCGCGGTGGTTCATGACGTGCACGAGGACAGGCGTGGTCTATACAACCAGGTGCAGGGCCGCCTGGGCGACAGCCTACTGCGGGACCACGACCCGGACCGCAGCACCCAGATCGCCACCGATCTGGCCTCGGTGACGGAGAGCTTGAAAGGACGCCGCGACGCGCTGGCCCAGGTGCTCAGCGACGGCCGACCCAGTCTGGGGCAGCTGCACTTGCTCGCATCCTCCTTTGAGACCCCCGCCCTGGACAAGCTGGACCCGGGGCTGCTCAACACCCCCCACCGCAGCGTTCGGCGGCTCTCGGAGCTGGTGGGGCGCGAAGCCCTTCATCTAGCGCTTCACTCAAAGCAATCCCTCTGGCGAGCACCCGTTGGCAGCGTACGGCCCTCGCTCCAAGACCACAGCCCAGAGCAGCTCGCCGAGATCGAGGACACCCTGGCAGCGGCACGAGAGAGCGCCAAAGCCGTGGACGCTCTGCGTCAGGACCCACCTCTGAACGAGGACCTGCTGCACACCCTGCGTGCCAAGCTTCAGGGCGCCCTGGACAGCGCGGATTCGCGCACGGGCCGCATGGCCGAACAGGCATTTTCCGCATGGATACAGGCCGGGGAAGACGGGGGTCTGGACCTGCTGGTGCAGCGCATGGAGGCGGCCTGGCTGCAGACCGACGGGACAGCGCCTGAGTGGACCGAGATCGTGCCGGAGCGGGCCACCTTCGAAGGCTCCCCGCAGCTCCAAGACGCGCTGACACTAAGCACGGACAAAGGCAGCAGCTTCCTACGCTTCTTCTCCTGGGCATGGTGGCAAGCCCGCGGTGTCATAAAGCGCGCTCTGGCCGCCCAGTGGCCCGCCGCCGCAGAAGCCCCCTTCAACCCGGTCTTGCTCACACGCATCGCACAGCGCCAGGACGGGGCCGCCGCTTGGAAGGCCCTGGACGCGGTCTTGGGTGCCCTGCAGCTCAGTCCCGTTCTGCCAGACAGCGGACACGCCCACAAGACCGTGCAGACCCTACTGAGCACCTACGCAGCCACCCGCGAGCTGGTCTCCGCCCAGGCCAGCCTGAGTGAGGTTCAAGCCTGGCCAGGCCAAGACCTGGAGGCCTGGGACAACACCCTTAGAGAGCGCTTGGCTCTCCTGGACGCCCTGGATGCCCACGCTCAGACCTTTGCCCCCGCTCAAGCCTGCTTCCCCTGGCTGGAGGCCGCCCCCAGCGGGACCCTCTGCGAGGCCCTTCACGAGGCGTGGGCCATCGACGCCCCCCGGGTGGTGCTCTCCGACCGCAACCTGGCCACCGCCAGCACTCTGCACTCCAGCGCACGGGATCTGGCCCAGCGCCTCGCTGACCGAGAGAGTGACCCACACAGCGCCATCCTCTGGTCCGAGTCCATCGAGCACGGCTGGGCTCTGAGCGCTCTGAGAGCCCTGGAGCGGCGCCACCCAGGCGTGCGCACCCTGGACCGACCCACCCCATTTGGGGAGCTCCCCGAGACCGAGGCCCAGCTCTCCGCGCTCATCACCCGCCGCGCGGCCCTGCACGCCGAGATGATCCTGGCCCAGCGGGACCGCGTTCCTCTGCTGATGGAGGGCCGCCCGGACAAGGGTGCCCGCCGCACCCCCTTGCAGAAAGCCCGGGAGCAGATGCTGCGCGAGGCCACCAAGAAGCGCTACGTGCTCTCTCTCAGAGGCTTTGTACGCCAGTTCTCAGGCGGCGGACTGATGGATCTCCTCCCCGTCTGGCTGGTGTCCCCGGAGACCATGGCCGTGCTCTTCCCCGGCAAGCCCATCTTTGACGTGGTGGTCATGGACGAGGCCAGTCAGTGCACCGTCGAAAAGGGCTTTCCCGCCTTGATTCGCGGCCACCGCGCCGTGATTGCAGGCGACGAGAAGCAGATGCCCCCAAGCAGCTTCTTCGCCCTGCGGGCCCCCGGCGAGGACGAGGAGATCGGCACGGCCGAGACCGTGGAGGCCGACGCCCTGACCGCCGAGTCCTTGCTGGTCCTGGCCCGAGAACGCTGCGCCCACGAGGGCCTGCGCTGGCACTACCGCTGCGCCCACGAAGAGCTCATCGCCTTCTCCAACCACGCGATGTATGGCGGCGAGCTCTTCACCATTCCCAGCACCCGCACCCGCAACGCGCCCGCGGCCCTGCGCTGGGTCTCAGTACCGGATGGTGCCTACGACAAGGGCGTGAACCCCCGCGAGGCAGACGTCATCGTGGACGAGATCGCGGTGCTACTCCAACAACAGCCGGTGCCCTCGATCGGGGTAGTCACCTTCAACGTGCAGCAGCGCCAAGTCATCCTGGACGCAGTGGACCTACGCTGCGAGAGGGACGCAGCATTCGGCGAAGCCTGGGCCGTCGCCAGCACCCATGAAACCCTGGATCAACGCCCTTTCGTGAAGAACCTGGAGAGCGTGCAGGGAGACGAGCGCGACATCATCCTGTTCTCGATGGGCCACGCCCCAGTGCCACGCCGCAGCGGCCCGCTCAAGGGCCAGCCCTATGTGCCCAGTCGCTTTGGTCCACTGGGCCAGGCTGGGGGGGAGCGCCGCCTGAACGTCGCGGTCTCCAGAGCCAAACAGGGCTGCGTCGTGGTGTGCTCCTTTGAGCCCCAGATGCTCAGCGTTGCCCACACCAAGAACGAAGGACCCAAGCTGCTCAAAGCCTTCCTGGAGTTCGCATGGGACCTGACCCATGGCCGGCGGGTGCAGGCCGACAAGACCCTTCAGCGTGTGCGTCACGGCGGCCTGGGTGCCGTGGCCAAGACCCGGGTGGAGCGCCTGGGCGTGCCCAGCTTGGGGGCACAGATCGCGATGGCTTTGGCCCCCCACGGCGTGGAGGTGGACCTGGACGTGGGCAGCAGTGGCTTTCAGGTGCCGTTGGCTCTACGCAACGGCGACCACTACACCTTGGCGGTGCTCACGGAGGAGGGCCACGGCTCAGGGGACGTGGACGAGCGCCATGTGCACCACCCCGGCGTGCTGCGCGCCCGAGGCTGGGCGGTGGAGCGGGTCAACGCTCGGGACTGGCACCGGGACTCTGGGGCAATTCTTGAACGCCTGCTGGCGCGTCATCGGGACGTCGTCGAGCGCGCAGCTCAGAGCCTTAGAGAGGCAGCCCTGCTCCGGCAAGAAGCGGCCCTGCGTCTTGAAGAAGCTGAGCGGCCTGAGCCAGCACCGGTCCCGCCGGAGCTTCCAGCTTCAGAGCCGCCAGAGGGTCCCCCCGAGTCTGTCCCAGAGTGAGGATGGCGACGGGGATGCCGCAGGCTTGAGCGCGCTTGACGAAGCGAAAGCCCGAGAAGACGGTCAGCGAGCTGCCCACCACGAGCAGCCCCTGGCTCTGCTCCACCCAGGCATAGGCCTGCTCGACCTTGTCCCGGGGAACGCTCTCCCCAAAGAACACCACATGGGGCTTGAGGTGGCCGCCGCAGCCGCAGCTCTGTACCCGAAAACCGGCGGTGGCTTGGGGCGGCAGCTCAGCGTCTCCGTCGGGAGCCCACTCCAGAACCTTGGCTTGGAAATCCGGGTTCAATTCCCGGAGCTGCTCCTGGACGTGTTCTCTTGGGCGCACGCTCCCGCAGCTCAAGCAAATGACCTCGGCCAGGGCACCGTGCAGCTCGATCCCGGAGTGGCCCGCTTTGGCGTGCAGGCGGTCCACGTTCTGCGTGATCAGACCCTGAACCCTCCCCTGCTCCTCCAGCTGATGCAGCGCGAAATGACAGGCATTCGGAGCTTTGTCCCGGATGTTTGGCCAGCCCAGGTAGCTGCGAGACCAGTAGCGCTGGCGCCACTCGGGGTCCGTGACGAACTGCTGAAAGCGTATGGGATTGCGTGCACGTCGGGCGGTCTCGGGGCCGCGGTAGTCGGGGATGCCGGAGTCGGTAGAGACCCCTGCCCCCGTGAGCACGGTGACCCGGCCCTGGGCCAGGAACTCTGCCAGCGCCTCGCTGGGCTTGTTCCCGCTCTCCAGAACCCCATTCATGAGGACAGCCAGGTACCCAACTTGACCCCGCCCAAGGCGGTCGCCAGGGTGCTCTGGCCCGGAAAGACGGTGTCCCCAACCATGTAGAGCTCCGGCAGCACAGGGCTTGGAATCATGCCCTGGTAGTTGTGCAGACCGGCTGTGCGCGGGATACCGCCCACAAAACCACCGGGCCGTCGGGTGAAGCGCTCCCAAGTACGTGGGCTGGCAGGGAATGTGGCCACTCGGTGAGAGACCAGCTCTGGGGCCAAGGCCTTGAGTCCCTGCTCCATCTTGGACTGAATCGCTGAGATACGGCGCTCCTGCTGCTCTATGGGCAAGGCATGAAGGGGCGCCAGCTCCACGTGCGTAGACACGGTCACTGTGCGGTGCCCAGAGGGGTCCTCCCCCGCTCCGCCGATCGAGCAGAAGAGATGGTTTCCGTCCACGTAGGGCGCGTCCGGATCCTGCACCAGCTCCAGGTGATGGGGGTGTGGGTGTTCCAGTGCCGCCCCGTCAATGGCCAAGTACAGCATGACCGCTCCCCAACCCCGCTCCACCCGCTCGGCCAAGGCCAGAAGCTCCGGGGTCTGGGTCTCGGTCATGGCCATCACGGCCTGTGGGAGCAGGTTGGCCACCACCCGCCGGGCCACAATGGTCTCTCCACGCAGCTCCGCCTGCCAGCCGCCGTCCACGCGGCGGAGGGACTTGGCCCGCGTGCTCATGCGCACCTCGCCGCCGTTCTCTTCGATGGCAGCGACCAGGCCCCAGGCCAGCTGCCCAATGCCCCCCTTGATGTGCCCGGTGCCGCGGAAGTAGTAGTCCATGGCCCCCATGGCGAAGGGGGCCTCGGCTTGGGAGGCCGGCGCCTGCACGGTGATCTGGCAGACGGCGTCCAGGTAGGTGCGCAAGGCTCTGACCTGGTGCACGCCATGGCGCTCCAGAGCGGCCTGCACGGGGCGCCCGATCAGGCGCAGGAGAGGCAGGTAGCGCGGGCTGCGCGCGGCATGGGCCAAGGCTTGCTTTAAGCCAAAAGGAGGCAACATGGCGGGGTCGTCGAAGAGGGCCCAGAGCGCGTCTGCCACCCGGCGCTGCTCCTCGAAAAAGTCTCGGACTCCCTGGGCTTTGTCACCCGAGAGCGCAGCGATGCGAGAGACCAGCTCCTCCCGCTGGGTGGGGATGGCCAGGCAAAGATCCGGGGCCCGGAGTTCCACGATGGGGTCCAACATCTGGACCTGTACATCCAGGCTGTAGCGATCGATCCACCCGCGCATGAGCTGACCGGGGCCAAAGCCGGAGAACAGGGTGGCGCCCGCTTCGAACTCGTAGCCCTGCTTGGTGAAGGTGGACGCGCAGCCACCGGGGTACTTCAGGCCCTCTACCAGCAGCACA
>JBLHMA010000165.1:0-10893 GCA_047621545.1 Cognaticolwellia sp.
GCTGTACTGGCTGGGGATGTGAACCGGGATGGCTACGCTGATTTGCTCATTGGACGGCCAGAGGTCAATGGCCAGGACGGCGAAGTGGCGGTGGTCTTAGGCGCCGCGAGCCTGCCATCGGGCAAGGTGGAAGCCTTGAGCTGGGCCCGTCTGCAAGGAGACTCCGGTGGCCAAGTCGGCAGCAACAGCCGAGGCTCAATGAACCCGGTGGACTTGGATGGGAGCGGCCAAAACGACTTGGCCATCGGGGACTACAAGGGCGCCGAGGCGGTGTACATTTTCTTGGATCCCAGCGGCGGCACCCTGACCCCCAGCGACGCCAACCACACCTTTCAGGAGAAGGGCAGCACCGCCGGGAGTTCGCTCATGGCGGGAGACCTGGACGGCGACGGGCTGGCCGACCTGGTCATCGGGGCCTACGGCGACGGCTCGGTGTTCAACCAGGGCGGGGCGGTCTATTTGCTCTTCGGCTCAGACTTGGCCAGCACAGCCAGCTTTTCACGCAGCAACGCGTCAGCCGTGATCGATGCCACCGGCACCGAGCAGCTCGTGGGCACCGCGGTGCACCTGCCCGGCGACCTGAGCGGAGACGGACGGGCAGATTTGGTGGTCGGAGCGAGCTGGGACAACAGATTGGCGGAGCGCGGGGGGCGAGTGGTCGTCATCGAAGGCGTAGAGCGCCCCTAAAAGCCCTCGAACATGCCGGCGCGCATCGGACTGCTCGCTCTAATCTTCTTGCCCAAATCGCGGATGAAGCTGACGCCCTGCGGATCCAAGGGCCCCTCTTCTATGGCCTTGAAGTTCTGCTGCAGCTCCGCGATGCTTCCAGGTGCTGTGAGCACGACGTCCACCGCAGGGTGGCTCAAAGCGAAGCGGTAGCACTCTCCTGCAGTGGCAGAACGCGTAATGTCCGGTCCACCCGCCTTGAGCAGGGTGCCCCAGCGCGTGGACGTGTAGGTGACCACACCCACCTTGTCTGCACCCTGTCCCACATGGGGAAAGATGTCGGTTTCAGCCCCTGGATGACCCGCGTTGTAGCGCAGCATCAGCACATCCAGGGTCTTGTCCTGGGCCAGTTTCCCCGCCTTCTCTCGGTCGTGGATGCTCACGCCAATGCCCCGGCACTTGCCCTCTTCCTTGAGGCGGTTGAGCTCCCCGAGCACGCTGTCGCTCAGGCGAGAAGTCTTGCCCACCCAGAAGACCTGGAGCAGGTCCAAGTGGTCCGTTCCCAGCTTCTTCAAGGCGTCCTCGCAGCCCCGCCGAACCTGACCGGCTGTGTACCCAAGGGTCGGTCCACTGGCGATGAACAGGCTCTCGCGGTCACTCTTGACCCGCTCCTTGAGAGGGGCGGTCATCGCCGGCATAGTGGAGCGCGTGTACCAAAAGTAGTTCACCCCCAAGTCTAGAGCGACACGCACCCCAGCCTCATCCAATCCATAGCCGGAAGACAGGCCCATGCGGTGCACGGACTTGCCCAATAGAGTGCTGCGAGAGAAGTCGTTCATGTCGGAACAATAATCACACTTGCCGAGCTGCCACGTGCCAAACGTTGACTACCTGGCCGGATTTTCCTCGGAGATCCGCACAAAGGCCCACGCTCTGCGGGACTCCGGGCAGCTCATTGCCCACCTTGAGGCGCGCTACCCTGAGCCGCATCAGGTCACCAACAACGCCGCGCTCTACACCTACGTGCAGCAGCTCAAGCGTCAGCACATGAAGAGCAGCCCGCCACTGGGCAAGGTTCGCTACTGCGAGAAGATCGCCACGGTACACCGGGCCTTTGGGCTGCACACCTTCGCGATTCGCCTGCAGGGCGGCAAGCTCAAGCGCAAGAACGAGCTGCGGGTGGGTGCCATCTTCAAGGAGCTGCCGGCCCCCTTCCTGCACATGGTGGTCGTTCACGAGCTGGCCCATCTGCGTCACAAGGACCATGACAAGGCTTTCTACCGACTCTGCCAACACATGGAGCCAGAGTACGGGCAGCTGGAGATGGATCTGCGCCTGTATCTCTTCGCCCGCGGTGGACCTCGGCCGAGCCGCGAATAGACTCTGGGTCCAATCAAGGAGCTCCAGATGGTTCGCATTAAATACTGCGTGGTTTGAAACTACCTCCCACGCGCCGCCCGGGTGGCGGACACACTGCGTGAGGAGTTGGGTGTACAAGTCGAGCTGGTTCCAGGCGGCAGAGGCGTCTTCGACGTGAGCGTCGACGGCATCGTCGTGGCCAACAAGAGCGCCGGATTCCCCTCCCCCGAGGCGTGCGTTGAGAAGGTGCGGGCGGCTCTGGCCGAGTGAAGGCCGCTACTTGAGCTCCTTGGCCACCGATTCAGCCGCGAGCTGGGCGGTGGACCAGGCCGCCTGAAAGTTAAAGCCGCCGATGGGCCCGGTCAGGTCCAGAAGCTCGCCGAACACATACAGACCCGGGTGCCCGTGTACCTTCATGGTCTTGCGATCCACTTGGTTCAAGGCCAATCCTCCTGCGGTCACCTCGGCCTTGGTGAATCCCAAGGTGCCATTGATCGGCACGCGCAGAGCCTTGAGGGTCTCCACCAAGCGGTGTCTCTGTTTCTTGTTGATCTGGTTCAGCTGGGGATTGGATTCCCCCAGCTCAGCGAGATCAGCCACCGTCTCCAGCACACGCCGACTCAGTTTCACCAACGAGGCCAGTCTGGGCGAACCCGGCCGCTGCCCACCTTCCAGCAGACCTTCCCGCAGGGCCTCCCAGGACATCTCGGGCAGCAGATCCAGCAGAAGCTCCTTGGCCTGTCCTCGGGCGAAGGGCTCACTCAAGTCCATTGGACCCGGACCAGAGAGGCCCTTGTGGGTGAAGAGCACTGGACGGCGCCGGGTTTGCTTTCCAACCTTGGCGACCGCATCGACCGCCACCCCGCTCAGCTCGCGTACCCAAGTGGCCGGGCTGCTCAAGGGCACCAGGGCCGGCACAGGGTGAACCACTTTTAGGCCCAGAGAGCGCAGCCAAGGGTAGCCATCGCCCCGGGTCCCGGTGGCCGGGTAGCTCTGCCCCCCCACACACAACAGCAGCTTCTGGCAGGTGACCGAGCCGTCTTTGAACTCCGCCCGCCACCCCCCTGGGATCGCGGAGATGCCGGTGACCTGGGTGTTCACTCTAAAGGTCGCACCCATCGCGCGGGCATGGCGCTCCATCGCTTTCTGCACCTGGAGTGCGGAGTCGGAGACCGGAAAGACCTTCTCAAAGTCCGCCTCGGTCTTGGTGGCCACGCCAATGGCCTCGAAGTGGGCGCGGGCCGCTTGGGGGCTCAGGTTTCGCAGGCCCGGCAGGATGAAGTTGTGTCCGGCCCCAAAGTGCTTGGCTGTCTCCTTGGGCCCCAGCGTGGTGGTCAGGTTGCAGCGGGAGCCACCGCTGGAGAGGATCTTCGTACCGGTTCGCTTGGTCTTCTCCAGGACCCAGGTCTGAAGTCCTTTTTCAGCACAGGCTGCTGCCGCCCACAGCCCCGCTGCGCCGGCGCCGATGATGCAAACTTGGGTATCGAATGTGGCCATGACCCCGCCCTATCCCGGTTACGCCCGCCACCTGAGGTGCCCCAGATGATTCACAAGTACGACGCCAAGTCCCTGAGCATGTGGAACCACGACGAGCTCAAAGTCATGCTGCTCCTGCCAGGTCAGACCCGCCCCATGGGCTACTGCGAAGGCAGCGATCAGGATGAGCAGGAGCTGCGCGACTTGGCGGAGGCCGAGGGCGTGGATGACTTGAAAATCCACAAGCGCCTGCTCAAGACAGGTCGAGAGCACTGGACGCTTGGAGAGGAGAAGGTGGAGGAGGAGTGGGTGGAAGACGCGGAGTAGGGCGAGCGGCGTTCCAACCCTCCCCCCTTGTCGCCCAAACCCCGGTGCATAAACTCCCTCTGTCCAACGGCGAATTGCCTTGGACAAACATCAAATGGCGCCGGGTGCGACCCTGGGTGGACCGAAGGTCCAATAGGGGCTTGCCCCTCTCAGTTTTAGCCCCGGCCGAACACCGTCAACTCACGTTGATAGGAGTCCTTCATATGCATTCCCATGCATGCGGCCCTCGTGGTCGTCACGGCGATCCCCGTACCCAGCAGTCCCATGGCCACCGCGGACCTCGTGGCCCCCACTCCGCCAAGCTTGGAGGTCCCATGGGCGCCTTTGGCATCCGTCGTCCCCTTCGCATGCTCTCTCACCGCTTGGGTCTGGATGAGTCCCAGACCGCAGTCCTCGCCGAGTTCCTGGATGATCTGCGCACCGAGCAGGCCCAGGCCGAGGTGGACAAGCGGCGGGCCAGCAAGCTCCTAGCTGGAGCGATGGCCGGCGAGACCTTCGACTCAGAGGCGGCCACACAAGCCACCAAGCTTCGCGCCCAGGCCAGCGAACGGGTCATCGAGCACACCGCCAAGGGCCTCCGTGCCCTACATGCGGTTCTGGACGCAGAACAGCGCCAGCGCTTCGTGACCCTAATGCGCGCTGGGCCGCTGTCCTTCTAAGTGCTTAGAGTTCAAGGGGAGTCGCTCAGCGGCTCCTCTTGGGCAGCGCTCCAGACAGGTGGCGCCAGCGTCAGAGAGACCTCCATCTCCTCGATGCCCGTCCCGCCCATCAACGTGCTCCCGTCCCACAGCAGGGCCTTGCCTGTGCTGGGGTCGGTTGGCATGCTGGCAACGGGCCACTGCCCCTTGTGGCCAGCACGCAGATCCACCGCGCTGAGCACCACCCCCCGCTGTACCTGCAGTGCCACCTCCCCTCTCCCGCTCATCAAGTCCGTGAGGGTCAAGACCGACAGCATCTCCGCACCCACCCGGTTGGCCAGCACCCGGCTCGGCTGCTGCACCTCGACGTCCTCCCACTCGGTGTAGGGCTTGGCCATCATGGCCAACTGAGCCTGGCAGAAGTCGTAGTACAGGGCCAGGGTCTCGTCCGGATCGTAGAGGAGCGACTCAAGCCCAATGTCACCTGGATCCTCCACCATTTTCGCGACGGACTCACACTCCGTAGACAGGGCATAGGGGGCCAGCGCCGGGCGGGCTTGCCGGGCCAACACAAAGCGCCGCAGCTCCTCTTCCCCTTCCCGGCCCAGGCCATAGGGAGTGGTCAAGACCGTCTCGAACTCCCGCAAAATTGACTGCTCCATGCTGACCCCGACCATGAAGGGCAGCAGCCCCCCGCCAGCGCCCTCCAGGTCCCCTGCGATCTCCAGCACAGGGGCCAGCGCCCCCCAGGCGTAGAGGCCCTCTCCATAGGCCAAGTGGACCCTGGACTCCAAGATGGCCGCATCGACCAAGACCAGCAGCCCAAAGTACGAAGGCTGCTCGTCCTGCAAGCCAAAGATCGGGATCTGCAGACCCTCGGCGGCCAGCAGCACACCCAGGTCTCGATGCTCCAAGACCACGTCTTCTGGCACGACCCCCTCCCGAACTTGGTCCTGCATCTCGTCCCGCGCCGGGTCCCCAAGCTCCGGCAGACTCCCCAGCACCAAGAGCAGCTCCTCATAGGCCCCGGGGGTGACCGGCAGCGGGGGCGGCAGCGGCCTCCAAGTGGATGGTGGGGTGGTCGAGCAAGAGAACAAGAGAAACAGAGCAAACATGGCAAGAGGATAGTAGGCTTTCCCCAACAGGAGCCGCATCTGGCCTGGGAAATGCCACTGGAAGTCCTCGGAGTGCTCGTCGGCGTGGGGGTGCCCCTTGCCATCCTGCTCGCCCATCTCACTGGCGGCTCCAAGCGCGCGACCCTGGACCAGGACGCAATCCGGACCCAGTTGGCCGACCAAGAACCCCAGGCTGAGCTCGCCGACGTGCTGCTCTGCCAGACCGGCCAGACCGCCCTGTTCCGCCTGCAAGACGGACGCCTGGGTGTGGCCTGGACCATGGAGCGTTTTTTGGGCCTGCGCCTCTCTACCCACTGGCAGCTCACCGAAACCGGGGAGGGTTTGGAGGTGGATCTAAGCGACCCAGCTTGGCCTCGACGGCGGATCCAAGTGGAGTCCCCTGAGACCCGCCAGCACTGGCTGCAAGCCCGAGGCCACAGTGACGCCGCCTGAGCTCCCCGACATCGTCGCCCTGGCCGTGCCCTTCTTCATTCTCAGCATGGGCGCCGAGATCCTGTTGGGCAAGTGGACCGGCCGGGCCAACTACGACACCCGCGACACAGCCGCCAGTCTGGCCATGGGTGCCGGCAACCTGGCCATGGGCATCGTGTTTGGATTCATCAGCTTTGCAGTGCTGATGCTGATCTACCCCTACCGCCTGATGGACTGGGGCTGGACCTGGGAGTGGTTCCTGCTGGGCTTCATCGTCGACGACGCCCGCTACTACGTCTTCCACTACCTGGCGCACAAGAGCCGCTGGTTCTGGTGGGGGCACATCACCCACCACTCCTCCCAGCACTACAACCTGAGCACCGCCCTGCGCCAGGAGTGGAGTTCGCCCTGGAACTTGGCTTTTCTGCTCAGAGTGCCCCTGGTTCTGCTCCTGGGCATGCACCCGGTGATGCTCGTCTTTCTGGGCGGCATCAACCTCGTCTACCAATACTGGATCCACACCGAGGTCATCCGTCGTCTGCCCAGGCCCATCGAGTTCCTGTTCAACACCCCCTCGCACCACCGGGCCCACCACGGCGCCAACCCCCGCTACCTGGACTGCAACTTTGGGGGCACCTTCATCATCTGGGACCGCATCTTGGGCACATTCGAGCCCGAGCTGGACGAGGAGCCGGTGCGCTACGGATTGACCCACAACATCGCCACCTACAACCCGCTGCGCATCGCCTTTCACGAGCTGATCAACATCGGGAAGGACGCGAGCCAGAGGGGCATCGGCGTGGGGGACAGGCTGCGCTACGTCTTTGGCCCGCCGGGTTGGAGCCACGACGGCAGCCGCAAGACCGCCGAGACCGTCAAGAGCGAGTGGCGAGCCGAGCAGGCTGAAGCCAAGGAGCAAACGGAGACTCCGGCCAAATAGCCTCGGCCGCGATCCCTCTGGACAGAGCAACAAGGCGCGCTATACGGCCCTCCACTTCGAGGTCTCCGTGTCCATTCTGCTCTCCCTTCTCGCTTGCACCGGTGCCTCCGAGCGCCAGCCACAAGACCTGGCAGACCAAGCCGCACGGGTCGCAGACGGCAGCGCAGACGCCATTGGCATGCTCTCCTTCCTAAACGACGCGGGAACGGACCTGGAGCTCCTCGACGTGGATGTGGCCCTGGACAGCCGCGCCGCGGGCGCCATCATCGACTGGCGAGACGGCGCCGATGCGGTCCAGGGAAGCAGCGACGATCGCAGCTACCGCACCATCGATCAGCTCGACGCCCGCTACTACGTGGGCGACTCGGCCATGGACAAGATCCAGGCCTACGCCCTGGACGCTGGCTTTGTGCCCACCGATGACGCCGACTACCTGGGCACCTGGGACGGCGTGGCGTTTACCTTGGGCGAAGCAAACTCGGTCTTGGCTCTGAGCAACGACACCGGCGAGACCTATCTGGACGACACCCTGGGTCTGGATTCCCGAGCCGTGGCCTCCATCATGGATGCCCGCCCCATCGCCACCGTGCAGGAGCTCGCCGGGCTCTACTACGTGGGTGCCAGCGCCTTGGAGACCCTCAAGGCCGAGAGCAACAGCGCCTGCGAGACCCCCGGATGGGACCAAGTCTACGTCTACAACGCCGGAGACGGTGCATGGCGCACCGAGCTGACTTCTGGACTTGTTGCAGTCATTGACGAGACCCTGCTCTCCGACGATTGGTGCGGCGAGTCCACGGGCTCCCCGGAGTTCGTCAAGGCCGCCATCGATCTCTTCGACTGCGAGGAGAAGGGCTACATCCTGGAGCTTGGGCAAGGCATGCTCGAGTACCCCAGCATCGACTGGTACATCGAGTTCGAAGTCGATACCAGCTTCAGCTACTTCTTGAGCACCTGCGAGGTCTGATCATGGCATTGAGCGACGAAGAAAAGACCGAGCATTCTGCAAAGATGAAAGCCCTCAAGGTCACCCAGGACGCCGAGGTCAAGAGCAAGACCATCCGCCGCGGCGTGGTCATCGTGAACACCGGTGACGGCAAGGGCAAGAGCACCTCCGGCTTTGGCGTGGCCATTCGAGCCGCCGGCCATGGCCAGAAGGTCGCCGTGATGCAGTTCGTCAAGGGCACCTGGAAGACCGGCGAGCAGACCGCGCTCAAGCGCTTCCCCGAGATCACGCACGAGGTCTCTGGAGACGGCTTTACCTGGAATACCCAGGACGTAGAGCAGGACATCGCCAGCGCACAACAGGGCTGGGCCCGCGCCGTGGAGATGATCCAGGGCGGCGAGTTCCAGGTGGTCGTGCTCGACGAGATCAACATCGCCTTGCGCTACAAATACCTGAACGCTGCGGCTGTGGCCCAGGTGCTGCGCGACAAGCCCGAGCACGTCTCCATCGTGCTGACTGGCCGAGATGCCCCCCAAGAGGTCATCGACGCAGCCGACACCGTCACCGAGTTCCAAGTGGTCAAGCACGCCTACGCGGCGGGCATTCGGGCCAGAAAGGGCGTGGAGTTCTAATCAATCATTTTTGATTGAAACTTCTCGGAATTTCGCTATAATCAATCACCAATGATTGATCTCTTGCTGACACCTCAGGACCTACAGACCCGAATCGCCGGGCGGGTCCGAGACCTGCGCAAGCGCCAAGGCTGGACCCAACAAGAGCTCGCTGAGCGCAGCGGGCTGGGGGTGGCCACCGTGGCCCGTCTCGAGCGCAATGGTCAGGCACAGTTCTCCACCATCCTGCTCGTCAGCGCGGCTCTGGGCCGCCTGGATGACTTCCAAGCCATCTTAGAGGCGCCCGCCCCCGAGTCGATGGCTGAGCTCTTGGGGAGGGCGCCGTGAGCCGGAGCTTGCGGGTCAGCCTGAACTTCTCTGGGGCACAGCAGGTCGGAACCTTGGCCGAGGATGGACGCAGGGTGTACTTCGAGTACAGCGAGGCGTTCCTGGCCACCAAGCTGGAGCTGTCGCCGCTGCGCCTTCCCCTGCGTGCGGGCCTACTCGAGCACAGGGTCAAGGCCGGCGTGCCCATCCCCGGCGTGTTCTCGGATGCCCGACCCGATGGCTGGGGGCTCAAACTCCTGCACCGTCACTTCCAGGCCCAAGGTCGGCCGGCCAGCAGTGTCTCCGCACTCGAAGAGCTGGCCTACCTGGGTGCGCGCACCATGGGCGCCTTGCAGTTCCATCCCAGCCAAGCGCCAGACTCAGAGCTGGGTGGCGCGCTCGAGCTGGGTGAGCTCGCGGCCCACGCCCAAGCGGTGTACGACAGCGCCACGCTGGAGGTCCTGCCTGAGCTTGCCCGCGCCGGGGCCTCCTCCGGCGGCGCACGTCCAAAAGCCTTGATCGGCATCGGACCCCAAGACCAGCTCTGCAGCGGCGAGGGCCCCCTGCCGACCGGCTACCGCGCCTGGCTGGTCAAGTTCCCCACCAGCCAGGACGATGGAGACACCGCAGCCCGCGAGCAAGTCTGGATGCAGATGGCCCGGCTTGCCGGCCTGCAGGTCCCCAAAACCCGACTGCTGCCCATCCACCAGGGCCATGCCTTTGCGGTGCAGCGCTTTGACCGGGGGCCAAACGGAGAGCGCCTGCACATGCTCTCCGCGGCTGGGGCGCTGGACGTGGACTTTCGCACGGCCCAAGCCGACTACCGCGACCTGGGCCGGCTCACCCTCCACATGTGCCAGGACATGCGGCAGGTGCAAGCGCTGTTGCGGCTCGCGCTCTTCAATGCGGCGTCGGTGAACCAGGACGACCACCTCAAGAACCTGGCCTACCTGATGGGCCCGAACGGCCAGTGGCGCCTGTCCCCAGTCTTTGATTTGACCTACTCCCCCCACCCTTCCGGCCACCGCTCTAGCGCCGTGATGGGCGAGACTCAGAGAGTCACCCAGAGTCACGCTTTGGAGCTGGGCAACAGCTTGGGTCTGAGCACCAAAAAGGTACGACAGACACTGGATGAGGTGATCTCAGCGAGCGCTCAGGTCTCCCAGCTGCTCGCACAAGCCGGCTGCGGCAATCCCGTCAGTCAGCGTGCCGCGACCCAGGTCAAACTAGCGACTCAGGCGCTCCAGAGCTGACAGCAGCGCCCGCACCTCCGCCATCCCTTGCTTCGGCCCCAGACTCAGCCGCAGGGTGCCATTGGGGTCTGTTCCCAGAGCTTGATGGGCCATGGGTGCACACTGCACTCCGCCGCTGGCGACAATGCCCGCTGCGCGCAGCTCTCTTGCCGCATCCCCGGGACTCAGGGACTCCAGCACCACCGAGCACGTCGGAACCCCCGGAGTACCCCCCAGAACACGCACCCCGGGAAGCTCCGATAGCCCCTTGCGCAGAGCATCCATGGCCTGCATGACCCGGGCCAGTGGCTGCTCCTGCTCCATCCATGCCAAGCCGGCCGCCAGCCCACAGAGAGCAGGCAGGTTGACCGAGCCCGTGTCGCAGTAGCTGGGCCCACTTTCACAGGAACTGGAATCCAAGCCGCAGCTGGCCCCTGGCGTGTCCATCAACAACCCCTCTCGCACATACAGACCACCCACCCCACTGGGCCCTTGGGGGCCCTTGTGGCCCGCAAACGCAAACAGGTCCACCTCCAGCTCCACCAGGTCCAGCGGGTGCCAGCCGGCCACCTGCGCCCCATCCAGCAGACACAGGGCGCCGTGTTGATGCGACAGGTCGATGAGCTCCCGCCAAGGCAGCAACTCGCCGCTCACGTTGCTGGCCATGGACACCGCCACAAGTCGCACCCCGCCAGCCTTCAGCTCAGCTTCCACCTGGTTTAGGTCGATGGGCCCAGCCTGACCTCGAGGGAGGTGCAGGGTCTCTACCCCCTTCAGCTTGGCCAATGGGCGAACCAGCGCGTGGTGCTCCATCTGGGAGCTCAGGA
>JBLHMA010000166.1:0-10760 GCA_047621545.1 Cognaticolwellia sp.
CCACGTCGCTGGTGGCCAGGGCTGCGAAGACATCGCTGCCGCCGCTGATCTCCGCGTCGGCGTCCGATGTGTCCATGGAGCCACTCAGAGTAGAGAAGAGCCAGAGGCTGCCGCTGGCTGAGAGCAGCCCGACGTCCCCGCTCATCGCAGATTCATCCTGCCCATCTCCGTCGGAGTCCAACCCAAGCAGTGTGCCGCCCAGTGTCTCTCCGCTCAGGCCTTCCACTGTCGCGTTGGCGCTGCCTACGTTCATGCTGCCGGTCACTGGACCTGAGAAGAGGTAGACCGTGCCCTCGTTCGGGGACAGGGTGCTACCGGTCTCCGGGGCACTCATGATGGCGTCCAGGAAACCGTTTCCGTCGTTGTTGATCCATCGAACGCTCGTGCCCAGAGCATCTGAGCCTGAGATCACTGCGTCAGCGCTAGACAGAGAGCCGCCGGCGCTTGGTGGACCGGCCAGAACGTAGACCGCATCACCGTCTGCTGCACCGATGAGCAGATCGGTCACGCCGTCTGCGTTGGTGTCTCCGCCATGCAGAGCCGAGCCTGGAGAGTCCCCGCTGCTGGCTGCCGCGAAGGTGTCGGCGCCGGACAGAGCGCCCCCAGTGCTGGGTCCATAGATGATGTAGACGCTGTCTCCATCGGGTGCGCCGATGGCCAGATCCGTCGTGCCATCTCCGTCGTAGTCGGCGGCCCAGAGGGTCTCTCCAGCGTAGTCACCCGAGGTGATGCCGGTCCAGGTTCCCTGTGCCTTGTTTCGCCCGTGGCTGCAGTCCGTGGTGCTTCCGTCGCAGTCGTTGTCTCCGGCGTCATCACAGACCTCGAGCAGGTCAGGGTTTGCCCCGGCCCAGGTGTCGTCGCAGTCCGTGCTGTCGGAGACTGTGCCAGAGGGCTGGATGCACTTCTGGGTGACCGAGCTCAGGTCGCCAAAGCCGTCGGAGTCCGCGTCGCTGTACCAGCTGCTCTGGCTGGCCGTTGAGATGTTGCTGTCCGCGTCGTCCACGTCGCCGTCGCAGTCGTCGTCGTAGCCATTGCAAGTCTCGGTTGCGCTTGGGTTGATCGCTGGGTCGCGGTCGTCGCAGTCCTCACAGGCCAAGAAGCCGTCGCCGTCTCCGTCGGTGTCGACGCTGCCATCGCAGTTGCTGTCTACGCCACCGCCGCAGCTCTCCTCGGCGCCCGGGTAGGTGGTGGCTTCGGCGTCGTCGCAGTCCCCGCTCTCTGCGCTGTAGCCGCTCGGTGTGGTGCATGCGGCCTGGACCATGCTCTCGTCCCCCCAGCCATCGCTGTCGGAGTCCACGTACCAGATGGTCTGGTCTACAGCGCCCTCGTCCACATCCCCGTCGCAGTCCTCGTCTTGGGAGTCGCAGTACTCCGTCGCGCCTGGGCGAACCCCGGCTTCGGAGTCGTCGCAGTCACCGTCATTGTCTACGTAGCCAAGGGGGGGGTAGCAGGCATCGAAGGCGGTGTCTGGGTCTCCGAATCCATCTCGGTCGAGATCTGCGAACCAGGTCGGTGTCTCTGCGCTGTCATCGTCGTCGTCGACCAGCCCATCGCAGTCCTCGTCCAATCCACTGCAGAGCTCTGCGGCGTCGGGGTTCACGCTTGCGTCTGCGTCATCGCAGTCCCCGGAGCGATCGGCGTAGCCTTCAGGGGTCTGGCAGGTGGCAAACTCCAAGCCGATGCCGTCTGTGCCCCAGCCGTCCTGGTCGTCGTCCTGCCAGTAGGTGGCGTTGGCCACGGAGTCGTCGTCTTCATCGGTGAGCCCGTCGCAGTCGTCGTCCACGTCGTTGCAGATCTCCTGTGCGCCCGGATTCACCTGGGGGTCGGCGTCGTCACAGTCGCCCCCCTCGGCGCTCAGACCTTGGATCAGCTCGCAGACCGGCGCTCCGAGTGCGGAGTCTCCAAAGCCGTCTCCGTCTTCGTCCGGGTAGGCCTGTACGCCTACGTCCAGGCCTACGTTGTCTCGCTCTCCGTCGCAGTTGTCGTCCAGTCCATTGCAGGTCTCTGCCGCCGCGGCGTTGATCTCTGGGTTGTTGTCGTCGCAGTCGCTGCCGCCAAAAACCAGGGACTGCTCCCCGTCTCCATCGCGGTCGCGTCGCTGCTCTTGCTCATCGTTGGTGATGAATGCGCAGGCCAGGAGAAACATCACCATGTGACCACCAAGAAGGAGCGAGTAATGAGTCCCATTGCCGCCAGGCCCATCCCGGCGGATCCCAGGACCAAGGCATTCGTCTTGCGCTCATGGGAGCGGAAGGCCTCGCTGTCCCAGGTGGGCTGCTCTTGTTCATAGGTAGCTGCGTTGTAGGCACCCAATGCGTAGGTTCCGCCGGCCGCCAATGCCAGGACGGTCCCGCTGCCCAGCATCCGGAGCTGCTGCTTGCTCTTGATCCAGTGGATGTTTGCCAATGGAGGGGGCTCGGGCAACACGCCGGCGTAGATCGGTAGCGCCTCGCCGGGCAACAGGTAGGTGGTTTGGCTCACCTGGCCCTGTGGGTCTTGAAGCTGGAAGACCGTCGGCCAGGATGTGGGGCGGCTCTGGGCGGAGCTGCCGTTCATCAAGACCTCGCCCGTCTCCGGGACCGGTATCCGCTCGCTTTCGCCATTCTCCAGGGGGATGGAGGCGTAGAGCGCGTGCATGGCGTGACCGGTCGGGACCAGCTCTTCGGAGAGAGGCAAGTCAGGGATCGTGGAGCGCGCTGCAGCAAAGGCTTGTGCGGAACGCTCCTCCTCAGCGGCGGAGAACTGCCGGATGCCTTGGAGCTGGTGGTACCGGGCCGCCTCGGCAGGTGAGATGGCCACCGCAAGGCAGGGCAAGGTGAAGGCCGCCCGGTCCATGGCGTCTTGGAAGAGCACCCCGTCAAAGTCTGAATAGGCATCTTCAGCCTCGTCCAAGATCGTGGAAAAACCTTGGATCGATAGGGACTCTGATGGACAATTCTGCGCGAATGAGGCGGGAATCAATAGGCTTAGAGTAAGCACGTGTCTCCAAAGGGGTTCACACTAAGGATACGATCAGCACCCCCTCTTTGCTATGTGAGTCCATGTTGGAGCCCGGCCAAATCATTGAACGCTACCGAATCCTTCGGGTGCTGGGGCAGGGGGGTATGGCGGTGGTCTACGCCGCTCAGCACATCGAGCTGGGCTCTCTGCACGCCATCAAGGTCCTGATGATCACGACCCAGCACTTGCGTGATCGTGCACTTCAGGAGGGAAGGATCCAGGCAGGCTTGAACCACCCCAACATCGTCTCTGTTAGCGATGTGATCCGCTTGCAAGGCGCCCCGGCGTTGGTGATGGAGTTGGTGCGCGGCCCCTCTTTGGAGGGCTATCTGCACGAGGTTCGCCCCACCTTTAACCAGATCGACTCCCTGGCTCGCGGCGTCCTGGAGGGCCTGGTGCAGGTGCATCACAGCGGGCGTATTCACCGTGACCTCAAGCCGGCCAACGTGCTGCTCGCGGTGGAGAATGGGGCCGTGGTGGCCAAGCTGGCAGACTTTGGGCTGGCCAAGATTCTCTCTGGAGATGGCCTGAGTCACTCTCGAACGGGCGTGACGATGGGGACCCCGGCCTACATGGCGCCCGAGCAGTTTCGCGATGCCAAGAACGTCGATAAGCGGGCGGACATTTTTAGCGTGGGTGTGCTGCTCTACGAGCTCTGCACAGGGGCGATGCCCTATCCAAGCGGAGAAGCCGGCGACATGATCAGCCTGTTTCGGGCCATCGAGGCTGGGCAGTATGTGCGGCCCTCGAAGCGCGTGCTTGACCTGCCGATGCGCATGGAGCGGGCGATTAGCAAGGCTTTACACGCCGACCCCGAGCATCGGCACGACAGCGTGGAAGAGCTCATGGAGGCTTGGTGTGATGGGCGGCCAGTGCCCATCCGCCCTTGGAGTGCCAAACAGGCCGCCGAGCTGCTGCTGATGGGGCCGGAGATCCCCACGCCTGAGCTGAAGAAGTCGCCCTCTCTGCGAAGCGCTACCCAACCGGCCAAGAGACCCCGCGCTGCCGTGGATCTACCCATGACGGACTCGCTGGCCGCTGCCGATCGCCCCATCTCGGATTCGGGTGCAGCCGAGGCCTGGGAGCACATCTCACAAGAGCAGCCTGCGGCTCCAGAGTTGGCCGATGCACCCTTGCTGCCGGAGGGTCAGGGGGGGAATGCCTCGACACCCGCCCAGGGACCCGTCACTTTAGGACTGGAACCCGCACCGCGGGTCACTCCCACGCCAGAGTGGGCGACTCAAGCTCCCTCGAAACAGGGAGCCAAATCGTTTTTGGTGCTGGGAGCCGTGGCGGTGGCTTTGGTTCTGCTGGTCGGTCTCTGGGTCAAGGTCCAGGAGCCAGACCCCGCACTGCAGCCAGCAGCAGTTGCCTTGCCGGATGTGCCCGTTCAGGAGTTGGAGCCCATCCCTGTGCCTCAGGACGAGGCGGTGGTGGCCTTGGTGGAAGATCCTAGGTCTGATCCGGTTGGCAAGCCCGCTCGTGAAAAGTCGGCTTTGGTGTCGGAGCGCGCCAAGGTCCCTGAGCAGCTCGCCAAAGACGCCCCTCCCGCGCCTGTTTTGGAAGCGCCTCCAGTCAAGGAACCGACCGGTTCTGTTGCCGCCTCCGCAACGGATGCCAATGATGCGACCTCTTTGCGCTTGCAGGGAGTGGACCGGGGCTACGTGGTCGACTTGAAAGGAAAGCAGAAGAGGCTGGGTGTGCTTGTCCCAGGGAAGTACAAGGTCTACGCATTTTTTGACGCATCCAAGGCCACCCAGGTGCTCGAGGTGGACCTCAAGGAAGGCCAGAGAGTGGTTGTGAGCTGCGATGCCGGCATGCGTATGTGTAGAGCCAAGTAGGGGGCTGCAAGAGCTGGCTCGTCGGAGACTAGGCGGGGTGGAGCATCCTTTGGACTACACACCCCCTCCCTCCAAGTTCTCGCGATTGGCCCGCATCGGTCGACTGACCTCCAAGGTGGGCGGCAGCTACCTGGGTCAGAGAGTCAAAGGCGTCTTCCAGAAGGACGAGGACCGGGCACGGGACACCCGCAAGATGCAGGTTGAAGGGGCTCAGCGGGTCGCCAAGGCCATGGGTCAGCTCAAGGGAGCGGCTATGAAGGTGGGCCAACAGATGGCTCAGGTAGTGGATGGGATGGATCTCCCGCCCGAGGTCGGTGTGGCGCTGCGCCAGCTCAACGACAAAGCCGAGCAAGTGCCTTTTGCAGTGATCCGCGAGGAGATCGAGCGCCAGCTGGACGGGCCCGTCACCCAGCACTTCGCCAGCATCGACCCGGCGCCACTGGGCACCGCCAGCTTGGCTCAGGCCCACGCGGCGACCCTGCACGACGGCCGTCAGGTGGTGATCAAGGTACTGCACCAGGGCATCGAGAGCAGCGTGGACACGGACTTGTCCGCCCTTCGGCGCATCCTGATCAGCGGCCGTCTGCTCAACCGTCCAAAGGCGGAGATCGACACCATCTTTGAGGAGGTTCGGGCCCGTCTGATGGAGGAGCTGGACTATTACCAGGAGGCTGCCAACCTGGAGTTCTTCGCCGACGCCTTCCAGGATGACCCCGACATCTGCGTTCCGCGCAGTCACCCCAGCCTGTGCACGGGCCGGGTGCTCACCATGGACCGCCTCTCCGGGGTGCCCCTCGACGACTTCCTCAAGACCGCCAGCCCCCAAGCCAAGCAGCGCGCTGCAATGACCTTGGCCCACAGCTTCTTCAGAATGACCTACGAGCTGCAGGCCCTACACGCTGACCCCCACGAGGGCAACTACCTGTTCATGCCCGATGGCCAGGTGGGCATCTTGGACTTTGGGTGCGTGAAGCGCTTCAATGAGTTCTGGATCGCCGACTATGCCCGGGTGGCCGATGCCTCGATCAGTGGGGACAAAGCCCTGGCCATGGAGGCGACCATCAAGATGGGCGTGATCACCGAGGCGTCTCCGGCTGCGGAAGACCTGGTCTGGTCGTTCTCTCAGGCCATCGCAGAGCCCTTTGCCGGGGTTTACAAGCTGGGCGCAATCCCGGACCCCGTGGCCGAGAAGATGCGCGCTCTGGGCCCCAAGTTTCTGCGGCACCCCGAGATCCAGACGCCTCAAGATGTGCTCTACCTGCACCGGGCGCTGGGGGGGCTCTACAGCATCCTGTGCCGTTTGGAGGCCGAGGCCGACTGGGGGGCGATGCTGCGGCCATGGCACAAGGTTGCCATCGATAGGGCAGAAGGGCGACGCTGAGGCTGGTCTTAGGGGGAAGAGGGGTCCGTCGGCTCGTCCATTGAACGACTCTTATTGAAAATGACTTGCACTAACAAGATCTTCTGAGTAGAAGAGTTTCATGTTGAAAATGATTCTCATTAGCACCAGTGTCTGGGCCGCGGAAGCCTGGGAAGAGGAGAGCGCGGTTCTTGTGGTGCGGTCCACCCGCGCTCAGCGGGCTGGGGACCAGGTCGCCTCCCGCATTCTGGTGTTGGACGAAGAAGACTTGGCCAACATGGGCGCCCAGAATCTCGGGGAGGCGCTGGATACGCTCCCCGGTGTTCGCGTGCAGCAGGGCTACCGGGGAGCGGAACTCAGCCTGCGCGGCTTGGACCCTCAGCACACTCTGGTTTTGGTGGATGGACAACGGCTCTCGGGAAGAACAGCCGGCGCTGTGGACCTGTCCCGCATCAGCCTTCAGGATGTGGTTCGCGTTGAGGTCATCAAGGGCCCCCAGTCGGCGCTTTACGGATCCGACGCCATGGGGGGCGTGGTCAAGATCACGACCCGTGGCGGCAGCAACACGCCTCAGGTTCGGGGACAGCTCGCGGTGGCCTCGAGCTTGGGACAAGGGACACCCACTTTGGATGCGGACTTGGGGGCCAGCGGCGGCAAGGATGCCCTGAGTGGGAGCATCGACTTGGGCCTCCATGGCGGGCAGGCCCTGATGGATACAGATGGGGTGCACACAGCGGCGGACCAGTGGCGCCAGGGGGACCTGTCCCTCTCGGGTGCCTGGCGGCCAGAGAGTGGGCCCCAGCTTCGGGTGCGCAGCGCTTACTCCGCGCGTATGTTGGCGGGGGTGGACTCTGCCAACGGCGGTGCTTCTTTGGACCGAACGGTGGGCACCGAGACCCAGGTTAATCAACTCGGTTTGAGTTGGGCGGGGGAACGCTCGCTAACGACGGTACGGGCCGGGTACAGCCTCTACTTGGACCAGTACCTCAGCGACCAGCGTAAAGCGGTGGACTTGGATCTCTACGAGCGCAGCCGGGAGGATCTGTGGGAGGGAGGTTTACTACACGAGCGCTCATCGCCCCTTGGGGTGGTCAGCGTGGGGGCGGATGTCTTGGTGCAGCAGCTCCAGGCTGACCGCTTGGAGGGCGCGGGGAACCGCAGCCGCATCTCGCCCTTCGCGCAGTTGGAGTACCGGCCGATCGAGAACCTGCTTGTGGTGCCTGCGCTGCGCACGGATCTGGACTCCCAGTTCGGCCGCAACCTAAGCCCCAAGCTCAGCGCTCTCTGGTACGCGCCGGGGCCTCTGCAGCTCCGGGTTTCATACGGACAAGGCTTTCGCGAGCCCAGCTTTAGCGAGCAGCTCCTGCGCTTTTCCAATCCAAGCGCCGGATACCAGGTGGAGGGGAACCCAGACCTGGGGCCTGAGAGCAGCCAGGGCGTGGATGTTGAGCTGCGCCGCCCCATTGGACCCTTCGGTCTGTCTGCGGCCGGCTGGTGGACCCTCTTGGATGACATGATTGCGGTGGACGATGGGGTCACGGACACCAGCGGTACCACCTACCGATACGTCAACGTAGACCAAGCACGAACCCGTGGCGTGGAGCTGGGTTTCTCAGTGGACGACGGACCGTGGTCGCTGCAGCTGGACTACGTCTACACCCAGAGCGTGGACTTTGCGACGGGCAAGCCTTTGGTGGGCCGGGCGCCCCATGTGGGCAATGGCAGCCTGATGTGGTCAAACCCACTCTTTCGGGCACGCACTCAGGTCTCTGCTGTGGGCGCGCGTCCAATGGGTGCCTCGGGAACAGGGCCTTCGGGAACAGCGGCCTCGGGCTCGCCATACGCTCTGTGGGATGCACAGATAGCCTGGACGCCAGGGCCGGTGGATCTGCGCGTTGGCGTAGAGAACTTGCTCAACACCCAGGACAACACTGGACTGGTGTTGCTTCGGCCCAGAGAGCTTGTTTTCACCATGGGTAGAACCTGGGGTTCGGTAGGATGATTCTATTCTTTCTGGCTTGCCTGCCCGATCTCTCGCAGCGCTTGGTGGACGTGGACACTTCGGCACCTGTGGATACGTCCCCGGCCACTGAGGGGCCGGTCACCCTGCTCCTCGACGCCACCGACTACACGCTCTGGGTAGATCTGGATCTGGATCTGGAGCAGGGCCCATGGGAGCTGCGCTTCCAGCGTTACATAGTGGAGCTGAATCCCGGCAACGACGCACAGGATGCGGTGCAAGCCCTCTGGCTGGAGGGGGTCGACTTTGGCGCCTTGGGGCCTGGCGATATCCCACAGACCGGGTGGTCGGCAGACCAGGCAGACCAGGATGGCGACGGGGAGCCCGAGCGCGTCTTTGACGATTGGTACCTGTATGACGGCACGGACCACAGCCTGACCCCCTTTGACCGGGTCTACTTGGTGCGCGGCACCTCGGGGACCTTCAAGTTTGTCTTTGAGAGCTACTACAGCGAGGCGGGAACTCCGGCCAAGCTGCAGCTGCGTTGGCAGCGAATCAACACGGAGAACACACCATGACTTTGCTCTTTGTCCTTCTTGCCTGCACGGGTGAAGAGGGAAATTCTCAGGATTCCGAGACCCTGATCCAGGACAGTGGAACCGATGACACCGCGGACACGACCGACACCGCAGATACGGGCGAACCAGGCGAGACCCAGTCCGTAGTCGTCACCGAGAATGGTGACGTGCGCAGCTTCCAGGTGGATGGGACCTCCTCGGAGCTGTGGATCTATGTGGACTTGGAGCTTGGTCAGGTCAGTGAGGACGAAGCCTGGGACCTGCGTGTTCAGCGTTTCACGGTGGAAGGCTCACCCCAGGCAAGCATCGCTTGGCAGCCTGACGAGGGCTTTGAGAGCTTGGCGGCTCCATTGCCTGGACTGCCTTGGGACGGTCGCTTGGACACCTGGTACAACTATGACTCCACCACCCACGTGCTCACCCCGCGGGCCGGTATCTACGCTGTAGAGTCCCAGGATGAGACCTACCTTCTGGAGATGCTGGACTACTACCATCCCGACTCTGGCAGCAGCGGTCACCCACAGTTTCGGGTAAAAGTGGTAGACTCAGCCCCTGAGTCCAAGGTGACCCATAGCTCGGCCGACGGAGTTCGTACGACACAGGTGGACTCGCGGGACGGTCTGGTGAGGCTTCGTTTGGCCTCGGGTGCGCCAGCGAGTGCCGAGAATCCGGAACTCTGGGAGCTCTCCTTTGACCGCTTCAACGTCGCGGGCGAGGGCGTCAGCGTTGAAGCTCTGGTGGGCGCCGAGTTCTCCAGCCTGACCAGCGTTCCTTCCGACGCCGCCTTTGAGAGCACTCTTGCCGACTGGTACGACTACGACGGCCAGACGCACAGCCTAAGCCCCAAAGACCAAGTCTACGTGGTGCGTGCAGAGGTGGACTACAAACTGCAGTTTTTGGACTACTATTCGGATGGGGAGTCTGGCTTTGTGAGCTTCGAGTGGGCCCCCCTCGCGGTGGGACTGTGAGCGCCGTTCTGCTGTGGGCCAGCTTGACGCTGGCTGGAACCGTCACGGATTCCAAAGGGCGCGAGGTCTCTGTGACAGACCCCTCCCGGGTGCTCTGTCTGGGAGGCTCGGTCACTGAGACCGTCTACGCGCTTGGTCTGGACGCAAGGGTTGTCGGTGTGGACGCCTCCAGTCTCTACCCGAAGGCGGCCACTGAGCTGACCCAGGTGGGCTACTATCGCTCGGTCTCGGCTGAAGGGGTGCTCTCCCTGGCGCCCACAGTGGTGCTGGCCCTGGAGGGCTCAGGGCCGGATACGGTCATGGCACAGATCGAGGCGACCGGGGTGCCTGTGGTCTACCTGGCAGAGGCCGACTCGGTGGACTCTGCGCGGGCAAGAATCGAGATGATTGCCACGGCACTGGATGCCTCTACGGGCCCAGAGGTGCTCTCCCAGTTTGATGCAGAGGTCCAGGCCGCCATACCCCTTCAGGGCAGCCCCAAGGTGCTCTTTGTGTATGCCCGGGCCGGTGGGGTCATGAATGTGGCAGGTCAAGATACGAGCGCCGATGCGATGATCCGCCTGGCTGGCGCTCAGAACGCTATCCAGGGCTACACCGGCTACAGGCCCCTCACGCCCGAGGCCGCATTGGCCGCGCAGCCCGATGTGATTCTGTTTACGAGCCGTGGCCTGCAGGCCAGTGGTGGCGTGGCCGGTGTGCTGAGCAACCCGGCCTTGGGCCTGACCCCAGCGGGCAAATCTGGGGCAGTGGCGGCTGTCGATGACCTGCTCTTGCTCGGCTTTGGACCACGCTTGGGCCTGGCCATCTCCACTCTCTCTCAGGCCATCGCCAAGGCGCTCAAGAACTCATGAACGCCGCACCTCCCCTAACCCAAGGTCGAAAGCGCCTGCTCACCCCCCTGCTGGTGCTCGGCACGGTGGTGTTGGCAGTGGTTTCCTCCACCCAGGGTGCGGTGGAGATCACCTTGGCGGACCTGTGGGCGATGGGGTCGGCCCAGGGCCGGGCGGGGATTCCAGCTCAGGTGTTTTGGCAGATTCGACTCCCGCGAATTGT
>JBLHMA010000167.1:0-10755 GCA_047621545.1 Cognaticolwellia sp.
GAAGAACGCAGCGGAGGCGTGCGAGCGCAAGCCTCGCATGTGGTCAGTCTGCCTGATCGAGGGTGTACAAGCCGCGAGGAGAATCACCAGTGCCGTGGACAGCACCGGCACCAAACACAGGGTCTGCGGCTCTGTCTTGGCTCTCCCAGAGCGCCTCTCGGCCTGATCAGGTCCCACAGAATGTCTGATACTCCGCGTCAAACTCACTCGGTGCCGGTCCCTCAAAGTCTTCAAAGCCTTCCCGCAAAGTAAAAGGGCGCGAGAGCAGGTCCATCAGCTTCTCAAAGGGGGCCAGATCACCGCTCGTAGCGGCGGTCAACGCGGCCTCGACCTTGTGGTTTCGAGCGATGTAGACGGGGTTGACCCGGTCCAGAGCGTCGGCGATCTCATCGTGCTCGCCAACGAGTCGCTCCTTCCACACCTCCGACCAGCCAGCGAAGGATTCTTCACTCGGGAAGAGCCCACACACCGCCACATCTCCGCTGCGTAGGACCGCAGACAGGCGCCGAAAGCCTTGGGTAAAGTCGACCTTGTGCAGCTCCAACAGGTCCAAGAAGGTCTGGATGAGCGGCTTGTCATGGACGGTGGCCTGGATTCCGATCTTTGCGCCAAAGCGCTCCGCCCAAGCGGCATCGTACAGGCCCGAGTACTCCCGCAGAGTGGCCGTCGCGATCTCGACCGCCTTGTCTTGCTCGGGGTCGATCAAGAAGAGCAGGGTCTCGGCAAAACGGCTCAGATTCCACTGGCCAATGCCCGGCTGGTTTCCATAGGCATAGCGGCTCTGGCGATCGATGGAGCTGTAGACCGTGGCTGGATCGAAGCGGTCCATAAAGGCGCAGGGCCCGTAGTCGATGGTCTCACCAGACAAGGTAGTGTTGTCGGTGTTCATGACCCCATGAATGAATCCCACGCTCATCCAATGGGCGATGAGACTGGCTTGTTTTGCGCTGGTTTCCGCAAGCAAGGCCAGTGCAGGGATCTCGGCGGCGTGTGCATTCGGTGCATGACGGGCAATGCTGTAGTTGACCAGCTGCTCAAGCTCGGCGGTCTGGCCTTGGGCGGCAAAGTAGGAGAAAGTGCCCACCCGAATGTGACTGGCCGCGGTGCGGGCCAAGACAGCGCCAGGCAGCATCTGCTCTCTGCGAACAAACTCCCCAGTGGCCACAGCTGCCAACGCCCGGGTGGTCGGGATGCCCAAGTGGTGCATGGCGTGGCTGATGAGCACTTCTCGCAACACGGGCGACACTGCTGCGCGTCCATCTCCGCCGCGGGAGAAGACGGTGCGACCCGAACCCTTCAGGGAGAGGTCCCAGGCCTGCCCCTGGACATCGACAAGCTCCCCCAGCATGGCGGCCCGGCCGTCCCCCAACCGAGGACTGAATCCACCGAACTGGTGTCCGGCGTAGACCTGGGCGATGGGCACCGCACCCTCGGGGAGCACGTTCCCGCAGAAGAGCTGATCGCCCTGTTCCTGGAGTTTCTCAGGGTCCAGGCCAAGCTCGAGAGCCAGCTCCTGGTTGAGATAGATCAACGTGGGATCGGCAAAGCCTTCCCGCTCCCACGGAGCGTAAAAGCCAGGCATCTGATCGGCGAAGTTGTGGTGCAGAGGCAGCACGCTCACAAGGGACTCCATGTGGGGGGATGCCTCTCTAAGCACCGTTGGGCGGAAGCGTGCATCTTCCATATCTCGCAGCATGGAGCGCAGCAGAGTGAGTGGAATGCCGCCACGAGCCGGAAGAGCGCTGGACCCCGCAACCACCACGACCCAGTCTTAGCGACGCGTCTGGTGGAGATCGTGGCCTAGCCCAGCGCCTCCTCCCACTCCCCCGCCTCAAAGCCTTCCACCCCTCTCGCGTTCAACTTCGTCGCAAGCTCACTCCGGTCCCACGCCTCTCCGTAGCGCGCCCGCAGCTTCTCCATGGCGGCCGAATCCCGACGCAGCCGGTACTTCTGGTGGTAGTCCTCGGCGTCCCAGAAACGGCCTGAGTCAGCCCCCTCCGCGATGATCTCAGGATGCACTTCGCCCAGCGTGTCCAGGTAGCGCTGCACCGCTGCCTGCTCCCCCTCGAGCACAAACACGATGCTCCGGTATTGCCCCAAGGTTCGCCGCGGCGTGTGCCACCGGGCCAAGTGCTTGAGCAGCTGCACATAGGAGGTGCGCTCTGGGTCGTAGACCACCCGAAGTGCCTCGGCGTGGTCGCCGATGGTCTTGTAGGTGGGCTGGTCCTTTAGGCCGCCGGCATAGCCTGCACGGGTCTGAATCACGCCAGGGAGACTCCCGAACCGGGAATCAGGTCCCCAGAATCAGCCCATGGCAAAGGTCGCGGAGCGCAGTGCTCCTGTGGTCAGGGCCTTGGAGACTTGGGTCGGTGTGTAGAAGGTCATGAGTCGAGCCTATGCACCCACACCCACCTGCCAAGCCTTAGCCAGCCAGCTCGCCCAGATCCTCCCACTGCTCCATCTTCGCTTCCAGCTCGGCGTCCAGGGCGCGTAGCTTGGTGTCGAGATCCAGGATCTTGGCCAGGTCCGTGGCGTGCTCGGCCATCTGTGCATGCACGCCTTCGATCTCGGACTCCAGCTGGGTGATCCTGGCCTCGACCTTGGAGAGATCCTTGCGTGCGCGCTCCGCTTCACGCTTCTGGCGTTGGCGCTCCTTGTGGGAGAGAGCTGCTTCCTCCTCCCCTTCCCCATCCTGAGCTGTCTCCAGAACGATCTGGTCAGGAGGCAGCAGATCCTTGGGCAGCAAGCCCTCGTGCACATCCAAACCAGCCTGGGAGAAGCGCAGCACATGGGTGGCGCACTGCTCGATCAAGAAGCGGTCATGGGTCACGACCACGACCACGCCCTCAAAGTCGCAGATGGCCTGAGCCAGTACCCCTACGCTGAGCACGTCCAGGTGGTTGGTGGGCTCGTCCAAAAGCAGCACGTCCAGCTCGCGAACGGTCAGCGTGGCCATGGCCACTCGGGCTTTCTGACCACCGGAGAGGGTCCCGATGAGCTGAAGGGCCTTCTCACCCTGCAGGCCCAGAGCACCCAGGGCCGTGCGAGCTTGGGTCTCGGTCACAAAGGGCGCCGCCTCCAAGACGGCATCCACGGCACGGAGCTCTGGGTTCAATGCCAGCGCCTGGTCCTGCTGGTAGATGCCCACCCGCACACCCTTGGCCACCATTCGACGGCCGTCCAAAGGCGCCATTCCGCCGCCCAAGATGCGCAAGAGCGTGGACTTTCCACAGCCGTTCTCCCCCAGGAACATCCAGCGCTGTCCCCGGCGAAGATCTAGGTCTAAGTCGGTGAACAAGGCGCGATCATAGCCCCCAGCTACACCCCGTAGGTCCAACACCTCGGCCGTTCGAGCCACCCGAGCCTTGAAGCGCAAGCGAGGTCCGTGCTCCGCGTCCGGGGCCTGCACCCGGTCAGCGTTGAGCTTTGCCAGCCGCTTCGCTCTGGACTGAGCCTGCTTGGCCTTGGTGGCTTTGGCGCCGAAGCGCTCCACAAAACGCTGGAGTTTAGCGGCCTCGTCAGCCTGTTTGTCAGCGGTCAGGGTCCGCAGGCGGTCGGCTTCTACGCGCTGGACCAGGTAGGAGCTGAAGTTGCCGGTGTAGCGGTCCAGATCCTTGTTCCGCAGCTCGATGATGGTGTTGACGCAGCGGTCCAACACAAAGCGGTCGTGGCTGACCAGGACCAGCGCACCCTTGTGCTCTGCCAGGTGCCCGGCCAACCAAGCTCGGGCGTGCAAGTCCAAGTGGTTGGTGGGCTCGTCCAGGAGCAACACGTCAGGCTCGGAGAGCAGCAGCTTGGCCAGGGCGATGCGCATGCGCCAACCGCCAGAGAACTCAGCGCAGGGCCGAGCCCAGTCCTCTTTGCCAAAGCCCAGACCGTGCAGGACTGTCCCAACCTTCTCGTCCATCAGGTAGCCACCAGCAGCCTGGAAACGCTCCTCGGCGCGGGCGTGCTTCTCGATGGACTCAGGGCTACCGTCCAAGGCGTCCAAGGTCTTGTTCAGGTGCGCTTGGAGCTTGAGGATGTGGGTCATGCCCTTTCGAGACTCTTCCCAGACGCTCTCCTGGCTGGCCTCGACCCCGGCTTGGGGCAGGTAGCCGTAGCGTCCTCGGTGACTCACAGATCCCGAGTCCTGCAAGTGCAGGCCCATCAAGGTCTTGAGCAGGGTGCTCTTTCCAGCGCCATTGCGTCCTACAAACCCCACCCGATCGCCAGGGTGGATGTGCGCATCGACATCCACCAAGAGCTCATTCCCGCCCGCCGAGAGGGTGAGCTTCTCAATGCGAATCACGAGGTGGCGTCCATGCCCGCTTCTGGGCCAGCAAGGGTCTCTCCCAAGGCCAGCTCACCACGCAGGCTGTTGGTAAAGCCACGCAGCACCTTGACTGGGACAATCGTGCCGACCAGCTCTTTGGGGCCAGCGAAGTTGATCATTTTAAAGGTCGAGCTACGCCCACAGAGCACGTCAGCGTCCCACTTGGAGGGGCCCTCCACGAGCACATCCAGGGTCTGGCCCTCACAAGCGTGGTTGCTCTCAATCTGGATCTCTTGCTGGCGCTTCTGGTACCGCGTCAGCCGCTCGCTCATGTCCCGCTTGGACACCAGCGCATCCTTGAGACGCAGGGCTGGGGTTCCAGGACGTGGGCTGTACTTGAAAGAGAAGGAGCCCTCGAAGCGCACAGCCTCCAACAGGCTCATGGTGTCCTCGAAGTCAGCATCCGTCTCACCGGGGAATCCGACGATGATGTCGGTGCTCAGGCTGATGTCTGGCCGCGCATCTCGTAGTCCTCGAACCACCTCCAAGTAGCGCTCGCGGTTGTAGAAACGCTTCATGCGGCGCAGCATACGGTCGGAGCCGGACTGCACGGGCAGGTGCAGATGGGAGGTGAGCTGCGGCAGGTCCCGGTAGGCCTGGATCACGTCGTCGCCCATGTCCCGCGGGTGGGAAGTCGTGTAGCGAATGCGCTCTACGCCGGGAACCTCGGCCACCTTGTAGAGCAGCTGTGCAAAGGTGAGCTCGCCCGGCACCTTGAGCCCGTAGGAGTTCACGTTCTGCCCGATCAGCGTGATCTCGCGCACGCCCGTGGCGACAACCGCGCGCACCTCTTCCAGGATCTCCGCGTTGGGCCGTGAGAGCTCCACGCCCCGGGTGGCCGGCACGATGCAGAAGGTGCACTTGTTGTCGCAGCCCTTCTGGATGGTGACGAATGCCCCAGCCTTGCCGTCGGTGACGACCTCGCGCACAAAAGCGTACTGGGTGTTGTCCAGGAAGCTGTTGGCGAGCACGCGCTGTCCCTTCTCCACCTGGCCGACGATCTCGCGCACGTTGGGCACATGGTCCGGTCCGAAGACCAGATCCACTTGACCGCGGTACTGCTTGAACAGGTCGGCGCCGGCGTGCTGGGCCATGCAACCAGCGATGCCGATCTTGGCGCCACGGGCCCGATGAGGCGCCATCTCACCAATAAAGGAACGCAGCTTTTGCTCGGGCTTCTCGCGCACTGAGCAGGTGTTCACGACGATGAGATCCGCTTCTTCCAGATCCTGGGTGGCGGAGTAGCCATCCTTGCCCAGCAGAGCCGTGATCTTGTCGGAGTCGTAGACGTTCATCTGGCAGCCAAAGGTCTTGACGAAGACTTTCTTGCCGCTGCTCTGCTCTTGCTCGCTCATCGCTGCTCCACGATCAGCGCTCCTGCTAACCCGCCCCTAGCGAAACAGTCGCCACCCAGAGCTCACTTGACCCGCATGAACACCATGGCGTGCACCAACTGGACGGTGAAGCGGCGCTCGTGATGGCGTACGACCCGAGGGATGACGTCGCGCTCCTGGATCAGGCGAAGGCCCAGCTCTTCAAAGACCTCGCGCATCTCTTCGGCCGGGCTGGGCTCGTTCTCAATGAGCGGTCCGCCGTTGTCGTAGGCGGTGGTGACGGTGAACACGCCGCCACGGGCGAGCAGCTGCACAGACTCCAGTAGAGCTTGGACCAGGTCCTCACCCTTGAGCGAATCGATGAGCATTCCAAGGTGGACCCACGCCATCGAGTCCTTGCGAAGAGGCGGAAAGCGGGCATCGGCGATGGCCAGGCGCAGCGGGGTCTGAACCGCAACGGGAGGAAGCTGCACCGACTTTGCACCACCCGCGTGGGTCGGCATCAGCGCCTCGGAGATGCGCCCGGTGAGGATGTCCCGGGCCAAGAGCACCGCGTTGGGAGAGCGGTCAAAGGCGATGACCGCGCGGCCACCTTTGGCCATGATACGGGTCATGTTCCCCAAGCCGCAGCCCACATCGCAGGCGGGGCCCTGAGGGGCGTGCTCCACGGCCACCGAGGCGCACCAAGAATCCGGGGTCAGGGTGCCCAGATCCAAGAGGGCGTCTCCAAAGGGTCCACCCACACCCAGTTCGCTTGGGCTCAAGAAAGGACTGATCGCGTCTGGCTCGGAGACCGGCAAGATCTCTTGGCGCTGACCGGCAACCCCGGCCGATGGGTGCCAGGGGCCGTGTCGACGCAGGAACGCGCGCGGGTCGGGCACCAGCACCGGGATCTCGTCCAGCCGAGGGTAGAGGGTGTCGGAGGCGTTGGAGTACCAGGCCTCGAGCGTCGTACGGGTCTTGGGGCAGACGAACATGCAGCCATCCTACTGCGGCGAGCGCGGATTCCCTTAGCTGGGGGCTTGCATCCATCCCCGCGCGAGACGCGGCCGCATGCCCAAGGCTTCGGCAGCCAGTCCAAAGTCCCGCACGTCCTGGGGCTCCACCCTGCGCCCTTGGGCATAGGGACGATCCCGACTACTGGCGGCGAGCACCAAGGGCTCAGCCAAGCACGCGAAGAGCTGCCAGGGGCCGTATCCAGCAAAGAGGTGGTACAGCTGACCCCAGCCGTCCCGGATCCAACCGGGTGGCAGGCCTACAGCCTCGCCGGCGAGAACCCGAAGCCCTGCGGGGCGCGGTCCAGCCTTGAGCGTAGGCGGCAGAGCCACATCCAGCAGGACACTGTTCTCTTGGAGCACCCTTGGGTCAAGCGTTCCACCCGTGGTGGCAGCTCCCAAAATCACTCTGGCCGAGGCCGCAGCCTGCTCCTCGGGGAGCAGCTCAAAACCCAGCTTCTTGGCCCGTCTCTCCAAGACCTTACCGCTGCCGCCCAGGACGACGTCCACGCCATCCTCAGCCAGCAGATTGGCCAGAACGCCGCCAACGCCGCCGGAGAACCCCAACAGGGCCACCCGCTGCTTGCCGTGCTCATCGAGCACCTGATGAAGGTTCTTCCAGGCCGCCCAGGCTGTAGCTGCGTTGCCAGTCGTCACTGGTACAGAGACCCGCTGGGCCAAGCTCTCCCCGCGCCCGGCCACGATCGAGAGCAGGGACCCCAGACCTACAGCCTGCACCGGCCCAGAGGCCAGCACACCCTGAACCATACCCTGTAGGGCACCTTCCTGGTCTGCGAGAAGCTCCTCGGGCACAAGCGGTACGCTGACCACCACGCCATGAGCCACTCCCTCAATCCCCACTCGGCAGATTCGACCGGGTCTTCCGGTCGCTTGCCGCCCCAAGGCCATGCGTAGGTGTCCTCGCCTGAACCCGACCACGCAGCGCTGGGCAGCGCTGAGCGGGTGAACCAGGAAGGTGAAGCGCGGTGTCGTCAGCTCAGGCGCCCTTCTTCTTCTCTTCCAGCAAGGCAATGACCAAGCGGGTGAAGGTCGCGACGCGGAACAGTGTTGGGATCTCCGAGGCCTTCAAACCGGCCTTGAAGTCCTCTGAAGGCACCTCCGGCATGGCCTGAGCAAGACGCTTCCGGCCGAGCTCGGTCAACACGCCATCCAGCTCGTAGGGACCCTCGTCTTCGGTGCTCGTGGCCTGGGCTTCGATTCCGCCACGAGGGATCTTGACATCGAAGGACCGCTCCAAGCGGAACACGATGTCCAAGAAATCCAGGGACTCCGCTCCCAGGTCTTGCATCAGACGAGCGTCTGCTTCCACTTCGTCGTCGTCGAGTCCAAGGGCCTCTGCGATGGCGTTTTGGACCTTGGCTGCGATCTGCGGGTCAGTGACTATGGCGCTCATGTTCTCTCTTTAAATCGGTGGTGCCGGTCCCCCCATCTACCCCAAGATTGGGTGGGGATCCAACGGGAGCGTCAGGCCAGGGAGAGATAGAGCCCATGCTGGGCAAGGCCCGAAGGCAGCTCCCCGCGCATTGCAGCCCTGGCCAAGCTCACGACTTCGCCCGCAGCGCCCAGGTAGCCGAGCTTTGCTTCCTCAGCTTCCAGGTGCCCTTCTCCCCGGCGCAGCACCAGGCTGCCGGGAACAGCGGTCCCTATTGGACGCAGAACGAAGAAGGCCGAGCCCTCGCCAGCCTTGTGCCCAGGAATCAGCGCCTCAAGTCCAACCAAGCTGTCCGCAGCCCCCGCTACAACCAGATCCGCACGTCCCTCGGCCACAGCAGCCCAGCCCTCTCGGAGGGCATTCGCCCCAGAAGCTGCGCCATCGCAGTAATTACCGTTGACACCCTGGAAGTTGTGGGCGGCGCTGGCAAAGCCAAGCACGTTGTTGCTCAGACCCTTGACCAACCAGAGGGGATGAATCAAGGGGTAGCCCTTGGTGGCGAAGGCTTGGAGATCCACCTTCCCTTCGTCATCCGCGCTGACATCAAGCGCGGGAGAGAGGTCACCGATTTCTCCGCCCAGAGGCGTAGAGCCCACGAACATTCCCCGCCGCTCGGGAGGGACTTCCTCCCAATCCTCCACCTGGGCCAAAGCCAAGCGGATTCCGCTGACCCCAAGCTTCACCGCCCGGGACATCAGCTTGAGATTCTTCCGATTCACAACGTAGGCGCGCGCTCGAAAGCCCGGCACTTCGCCGGGGCGACCGCCAGAGGCGCCCTCTTTTCCCACACCTGCAGGACAGAGCAAGCCGATAGCGGCGACAGAGACGACATGGCTCATTCAGGCCCTTCCAAAGATGAGGCTGGTGTTCTGCCCGCCAAAGCCGAAGCTGTTGGACAGGATGGTCTGAGGGCGGTCTTGCTGCGGCTCGGCCTGAGCATTTATCCCGAGGTCCTCGGGATCCTTCAAGCCGGCAGTTCCCGGCGACCAGCCCTCGGCCAAGGCCGCAATACAGGCCGCAGCTTCCACAGCGCCGGCTGCTGCGATGCAGTGCCCAATGGCTCCTTTTATGGAGCTGACCGGAACCTGCCGGCCAAGCACCCGCGCAATGGCAGCAGCCTCGGCTCGGTCCCCAAGAGGGGTGCCTGTTCCATGCGCGTTGACGTGGTCGACACGCTCCAAGCCTGCCTCTTTCAAGGCCCGTCGCATGCTGAGTTCGGCGCCCTTGCCTTGAGGGTGCGGGGCCGTGACATTGTAAGCATCCACAGAAGAGCCGGCGCCCAAGACCCGAGCCAGGATGTGGGCCCCCCGAGCACGAGCGGCCTCCTCAGACTCGAGCAAGAGCATCGCAGCGCCCTCGCCGATCACGAAGCCCTCGCGGTTGCGGTCAAAGGGTCTGCAGGTTCCTGGAGAGAGGGCCCCCAAGACCAGAAAGCTCAGGACCCCAAGAGGATGAATCATGGCGTCCATACCGCCAGCCAGCGCCCGGTCGATCTCTCCGCGCCGGATCGCTCGGGTGGCATGTGCAATCCCCAAGGCTCCGGCCGCGCAAGCAGAGAAGCTGGTCATCTGAGGCCCATTGGCCCCGATGCTTCGGGCTAGAAGGGCGGTGGTTCGCTCGGGTAGGTGACGTCCTGGAGCGACGTGGTTTAGGCTGAGATCGCGGTGCAAGGCTTGCCGATCAAAGCCTCCATTCATACGGTAGGGAGCGGCGTCCTGGTGCAACTCCAGGGGGGTCACGCTGGACAAGCCTGTGCCCAAGTAGACGCCGGCTTGGCTCATGTCTACGGTGCCCACGGCGTCTCGGGCAGCCTGCAAAGCAAGAGCCGCTTTTCGGTCGTCCTGAAAGCCCTTGGGTACGGCCAGTGGGACCCGGACCTCGGCAGCCATGCCGATCTCCAGTCCCTGGGGCGCGAACGCTCGGAGCGGCGCAAGTGAGGAGCGTCCCTGACGCAGTCCCTCGGCCAGCGGTGCCATGCCGCGGCCAAAGGCGGTCAGAACTCCAACGCCGGTCACCACGACACCGCGGTGGCTATCGCTCACAAATGTCCTTGTCCGCTCCTGGAGCGAAGCACTGGTATGCGCCCGCTTCAGCCGGCTCTACACTCACCTGACGGCGGGAGCGGTCATTCATGATGGCCACGACCAAGCACTTGTCGTCCTGTTCCAAGTCGACCGTGACGGTGCTCTCGCCCTTGGCACCCTTGGCGCCACCCTCCACACAGGTCACTGTGAGCTTTTTAGTTTCCGGGTCCAGCGAGGTGAACTGCATCCCGCTGACAGCGGCTACTTCAGGCTCGGGCTCGGGCTCCACGACTGGAGCTGGGACCACTTCGGGCTCAGGCTCTGGGACTGGCTCAGGCTCTGCGACTGGCTCAGTCTCTGGGGCTGGCTCAGTCTCCGGGGCTGGCTTGGGCTCGACCAGATCTGCATCTGGACCCAGGTCAGCGGGCATCTCCAGTGGCATCTCAAAGCCGTCGCTCGCAGCCAGATACTTGACCCCGTATAGACCGCTGCCACCGCAGACGATCAAGGCAATAACAAGCCCACAACCAACGCCTGCAAGCATAGGCAGCTTGGACTTCTTCTTCTCTTTGGGGGGAGGCGGTGGGGTCGGCCCTGCTCCGCTGACCTGAGAGTCTTCCTCGACCTGAGCGGC